>LJUR01000131.1 GCA_001304105.1 Deltaproteobacteria bacterium SM23_61 | reverse complement strand
GGGCGCGGTTATAGATCCTTACGTCATCAATGAGGCCATCGAAATATCTGTCCGGGTCGTTGGGATGACCCGGGTCTCGACCGATGTTTAAAGGATTATCTGATCGCATGATACTCCCCGGTCGGTACGTGGCCGGCCCGATCTCGGTACCATTCAAGTACATCCGAATCCAGGTTCCATCGTAAGTGGCCACCACATGGGACCAGGTATTTGTTCCCACCGGCACGTTTGCCGGTGGGCTTGAGATCCACTGATTCTCCACGTAAAGCCCAAGGACGACCTGGGGAGTGCGGTCAACGAACTCGAGGGAATAACCATGGGTGGTGGAGGGTCCTCCCCTTAGGCCTGTTTTTTTCACGATGGCTGGATAGCGGTGGGAGAGAGAACGGGGGTTTATCCAGGCTTCGATGGTTAATGCGCTGGTGAGATTCAGGCTGTTGCCGGTAACGCCATCGGGGAAATTGACCCCGTTCCACATCATTCCGTGATTCGAGCCCGAAGAGTCTATTGCATTCCCGTCAGCGGCCCACCAGCTTACCAGTCCTTCTGGAGGGGGAAAGCAGGATTGGGAAGCCGCAGGGGTTCCGGTGGCGAAGATGGCCAATATAATTATCCAACCGATGATTCCCTCGCGCCAGACTCTACTCTTCATGACTGCTCTCCTTCTTGGCCATGGAAAAGGGTTTGCTCAAAAATACTCCACGTCTTTTTTATGAATCAGGGTTCTGCTTTTATTTCCTTTTTCCCTCATAATTGCAGGACCTTCTGGTCCATTAACCATATCGGAAAAAATATGAATTTCTTTAATCAAATCTTCAAATAATTAAATGATTATATTTACAAAAATTCCCTTACTGCCCCGGCCCTAAAAGTCCATAATAACCATCTGTTTTAATTGTTTTTTTAAAAGATTCATCGGGATCAATCCTTTTTCTTTTTAGGGAAATATTTTCGTTTCTATGAACTACCCCTCAGGGTCCAACACGGGAATCACTTCAACTTTAATATTCAAATCATTGAATTTTTTGCCTGCACTTTCCCCCGGATTGATTGGATAACTCGTTAAATTCCTCTAATTTTAGGTTAATGCTGGCGTGACTTGGCTTTTCTGAGGGGTGAAGTGAAAGTTGAAGTTAAACCCAATAGAGACGGGTAAGGTTTTTTGTCCAATCAGCTTTTTACCATCCTGCAGGCTAGCGAAAAGATAAAAACACAAACATAATCGAAGGCTTTGCTACATAGGGGAAAATAAATTGGGGGTCCCCTTACGGAGATTCAGGAGAAAGAGGGGATAGGCCACTTGATTGATAAGAACTCGCTTTCAAGCGAGCTCGGTATACGGATAGGGGGGGTGCGGTAAACTTATTGGACCATTTTCTCCGGGTTTTCTCCGCTATCCGACAGGATCGTTTGCAGGTCTATTTTCGGTTCTTTTTTTAGAAGATTTTTCTGCAAATCGCCCACCTTTTCTTTCAGCTGCAGCAGCATCTCTCCCAGATTGATAGTTTTTTCTTCCAGCATCACCAGCCGGTCCTGAATATGAAGCAGGGCTCCGTTACCGGAGAATTCCTGTGGGTTTTTCAGCGCTTCTTTTCCCGGAAGGACCGGTTCCTGCAACCGGATAGCTTCATCATGGACAGCTTTTTTCCCCGAGTCGAGAGGGGATTCTTGTGCTTCCTCTGCTTCTTTCTCCTCGAGAACTATTGCCGGCGAGTCGGGGCTTACTATATCTTCTTCCCTGAGGAGTATTTCTCCCTCCTCGGGCTCTGTTTTATCCACGGAAAGGAAGGGCTCTGCCGACTCCATGCTCTCGGGCTCTTCTCTTTTGGGCTTAGGGCTCTTGAGCAAGAAGAAAAGCAACAGGGTTCCACCCCCCACTCCTGCAGGCAGAAGGGGGTCCATCGTGGGGCTTACACCCATGGCCAGAATCAGGGTAAGAACCCCGACCCCAAGGACCATTTTCTGGTAAACATTTACCCGGCTCGGGCTGAGCTTAGCCCTTCTCTTCATGACTTCTTCCTGGTTTTTGGAATTCAATTCTCACCGCCTCCCTCTTTTTCGAGCTTAACCCATCGTGAACATTACCTAAATTTGATTGAACCCACTAAGGGAATATATTTTATTTATCGACAGGTTTTAAGGTGGAATTGAGCTTTAATTTTGAAGGATAAAGGGATGAAGTAAATAGGGTGTAGGGTGTAGGGTGTAGGGTGTAGGGGGTAGGGTGTAGGGGGTAGGGTGTAGGCGGCAGGGGGTAAGAGCGGGGAGCGTGGAGCGGGGAGCAGCCAGAAACCAGTAACGAGTAACGAGTAACAAGTAACAAGTATTTAAGAGGTTCTCTGCATTTCCCTTATGACTTGTTCAGCTTCTGCCACTGCTTTTTTTTCCAGCAGCCCGCTGATCTTCCCTTCCTTTACCAGGAGGGCCAGGTCCTCCCGGTCCACGATGAAAGGGGATTCGCCCGCCCGCCGGACCACGTCGATCTCCAGGTCGATGTAGCGGGCTCCGTAAGGGTAGAGTTCCACCGGAGTATTGATGTTGTAATATTCTCCCTTCAGCCTGCCGTCCTTCGAGAAATAGCTGTGCCTCAAGCGCCAGGCGCCTTCCTCAACTTCGGTAAGACCGTAATCCCCCCCCTCGATGGGCAGGTCCAAGCCGTCGTAACGGCCTTGGGAGAAAGATCTTTTGATCACCATCCGGCTTTCCTTGCCCCCGACAACAGTCCCTTTTCTGGGACGGACGGGTTTCCCCTTGATCTTGATATGCTCCAGCCTTACTCCATCAGCCTTGCGCAGGGGGAAAAGGATGGCTTCCTGGAACAGAGCCTTCTCCAGGTTGGATTTCAACTTCGGACGTTTTCCGAGCTGGCCCTCGGCCTTCTCCAGAATTTTGGGATGAAGAATCCGAAGGCGGTGGTGGCGGGCCAGGGTCGGGACAATAGATGCCCGGAGACCGTCCAGCTCTTCTTTCGATGCGCCCCCCAGTTCCAGGCAGGCACGGGAGAGTTCCCGAGGAGTCTCCAGCTCGTCCATAAGTTCAGCTTCTTTCTCACCCAGGGGCTCAAAACTCATGAGAACCGCATCGATGAGCGTCTCCTGAATCGTCTTCAACAACCGGCTGATTCCGTCGGCTTCTCCGATGAGTTCAATTCCCTGACGGTCTCCCCGGTCTTTTAGCAGAATATCAGGGATCTTGGGGATCGGACCCAGGTCAAAACGCAGCCGGATTTCAGGAGCGGGATCGGCGATTCGAAACCCTGAACCCAGAAGGAGGCTGGTAAAGGCTGTCGTGTAAATTCCCCGGATTTTTATTGCTTTGGCCACAGGTTACTCCATGGATCCATTCCCGTTCTTAATGGGCTCCTGGGAACCCGATCCCCAAAAAAATCAGTATATTCCTTTTCCCCTTTCTTTTCACCCCCAGAATCTGCCCCGCTCGCCATCGGGTCGAAAGCTCTCAGGTAGATTCTCCAGGTATCATCCTTTCTCATGGCCTTGGAGGCGTAGGGTTTTTCAATAACCGGAGGCTCTTTTTCCTATTTTTGCTCCTTTTCTTCCAGGCTTTCACAGGCAGCACACCCTGCAAACAGAAACAAAGCCACCCCCCATTTTTTTATACATGGAATCTCCTGGCATACCCTTTCCAGGCTTGAAGAAGAACAAGGCTCACCTACTCGGGGGGGCTGGAGGGTTGATTACATCCCGCCGTCCCCTCCATTCGCACCGCGCCTGATGGAGATCATGATCGGCCCGATCTCTTTTTCCTGGAACACACCCGAAGGAGGAGGCTCCTGCCTTCCCGAAGGTTTGAAATTCAGGGTGAGAGATATGGGATCACTGTAGTGCCCGGCCTGATCTTCGACCTGGATGATCATAATGTATTGACCGGAATATCCCCCATCCGAACCCGGGAACCAGTAGAGGTAACCGGAGAATTCCCTGCGGTCTTCTTCCCGAAGACGGGTAAAAGCAGCGGAGGAATCGGCTCCCCACGAACCAGGCCCCAGATAGGTCAAAATCCTTTTCATATCGCCGTCGGAGTCAGAAGCCCTTACATAGACTTTCCATGTATCTCCCTGTCTCATGGTTGGAGAGGCAAAATATTGATCGATGACCGGGGACGCCTTCCCATATTTCTGCTCCCGTACCTCCGCGCTTTCAAATATGGCACAGCTGGCAACCAGGAACAACAAAACAAGGCCCGAAATAATTATTTTATTCATTTTTATCTCCTTCCTTGCGTTCTTACGCTGCGTTGATGATTGGCGTTTTATTTCAACTTTTCATCGCTTATAAAGGGATTGTCCCCGAACAACCCGCTATTATTATAATATAGATTTTTTCCATGATCGATAAGCAATAAAGTTCATCTAAAGATATAAGCGGCCGGCCGACACCTTACTGCCGAGAAAAAAAGCAGAGGTTATCTTTTAAAGGGGGGATTCAAGGTGGTCAACATCGAGGGGAAGAGCAGGTTGAAGCCGGAAGAATTGATGGCCCGGCTGAAGGAATATTTTGGAGAGGGAGGGCAGGGGCTGGAAGTCACTGAAGAGGGCCCATCCTGTATAAATTTTTCCGGGGGCGGCGGGTATGTAACCGCCACGGTTTGCGCAGAAGAAGGAAAAACCAGAGTCAACCTAGTGACCCAGGAATGGGAATACCAGGCCAGAGAATTTCTGTCCCAGCTTCCGTGAATTCAAGGGGACACAGATGAACACAGATAAACACAGATTTTATATTCCCATAAGACCCAAAGAACAAAGACCAAATGGACCACGGATGAACGCAAAATTACGCAGAAAATTTAAAATAAGCAAATAATGTCTGAGGGGAAAAATTTTCTTGCCTTCCAAGGAAATCCTTTTTTGCGCCCCCTTTTCTAACCCATTTTATCTGCGTGATCTGCGTTCATCTGCGTCCCGTTCAAATCCCGAAAAGCCTCTGGGCGTTTTTCAGAAGGATCTTTTCTTTGACCTCGGGCTTCAGCTGAAGCTTCTCAAAATCCGTGAGCCATCGCTCCGGGGTCAGGTACGGATGGTCAGACCCGAAGAGGCACTTGTCCTGCAGGAAAGTGTTGGCGTATTGGACCAGCGAAGCCGGGAAGTATTTGGGGGACCACCCGGAGAGATCCATATAGACATTGCCTTTGTGCATGGCCACGGCGAGCATCTCATCCTGCCAGGGCCACGCGGGATGGGCTCCGATGATGGTCAGCTCGGGGAAATCTGCGGCCAAGTCGTCGATGTAAGGGATGGGGCGGCAGTATTTCAGACGGATACCGTCCCCTCCCGGAACACCTGCCCCATAGCCGGTGTTCCCCATGTGGAAGAGAACCGGAACCTTCAGCTCGGCGATCTTTTCCCAGAGGGGATAGAAACGTTTATCACTCGGGTAAAAAGCCTGCGCCGCCTGCTGGAATTTTACTCCCCGAAGGCCGAGGTCTTTAATCGCAATTTCCACCTCCTGGATGGCTACCCGGCCCTTCCAGGGATCCACTCCGGCAAAGCCGATAAAGGTTTTCGGATATTTCTGCACCAGCCCGGCGATGTATTCATTGGAGAGCCGCTTCAACCCCGTGTTGGTTTCCGCATCCCAGCCGAGAAGGATACCCATAATATCCAGGGACCGGTACCTTTCGGCCAGAGCCTCCTCGGTCAAAAATTCAACTTTTTGTCCGAAGTAGCGAAGCGCATGCTCGATGTACTTGCCCCCACAATCGATGGTGTCTTCTTTGGTGCCGGGGTGAACATGGGTGTCGATGGCTTTCATCTCTCCCTCCTTTCTTCGGCGGCTGACCGCCGACCGTGGACCGTCGACCGCCGAATAAATACAGCGGTCTGCGGTCGGCCTTAGGCGGTCATTTTTATCATTTCTTCCAGCATCCGCAGTATACATCCCACCACCGGGGTTTGTCAGTAATTTCTTTGAAAGAACAGAACCCCTTCTTTTCATGGCTGTAGAATTTCTCCTCCACGCAGGTCAAGCCCATGCAGAGGGATTGCAGCATGGGAAGGCTGTAAATCCGGTGGGCATTAAAGGCGATGGAAGGCGCGGCGCGGGTCACGGTGGTGGAGAAGATCAGGCTTCCCCCCGGCCGTAAAACCCGGACCATCTCGGAGAAGCCTTGCCGGTCGGCGGCAGGGTCAAAAGCATCCCCGTACCTTCCCAGGCCGAAATGCTCAAGGGCGCAGAGGGAAATAACCAGGTCAAAAGAATCGTCGGGCAGGGTGAGCCTTTTGGCGTCGCAGGTCAAGATGGCTTCATTCTCCACGGTGGGCCTTCGGGTACGGACATCGATGCTGGTCACGGAGAAATGGGCAAGCAGCCCCATGATGAAATGCCGGTATGAACCCACATCCAAGATCTCCAGGGGCTTGGCCCTGCGGATATGAGAGGCGGCGAAGGCGCATTGGTGATCGATAAAGTCCTGGGGATGCGCCCCGCTTTCAAAGAGGGGTTCCTGAAACACTTCGAACCCGCGCGGGTCCCGCTTCAGGGCTTCCCAATTTCGGTCAAAAAGTTCCTTCGGATCCACCCGAACTCCTAAATAATTTCACCACAGAGGTCACAAAGGCCACAGAGCGGCGGAGCCGCAACTCAAAAATTTTATGTCGGAACACAGATAAACACAGATGAACACAGATTATATATTGGCAAAAGACTTAAAGACAAAAGAGGCAATGGGACACGGGTGAACACGGATAAACACGGATCAAGATTCTTTGAAATATCTTTTTCTCTCTGCGATCTCTGTGCTCTCTGTGGTTGAGATGTTTTTGGATCATTTAAATAGACTGTTAAATAGACTGTCTCTTCCCCAAACACTTATGCAAAAGGATCGGAACCAAAGTCAGCGCGAAGAAAAGGCTGAACCCAACCCCCATCAGCGCTACCGCTCCCATGGACTGAAGGCCTGGATAGGCGGAAAAGACCAGGGAGCCGAAACCGGCCAGGGTGGTGAGGCCCGCCAGGACAATCCCCCGGTTGACTTCCCGCAGTTCTTGTTCCAGTTGTCCCGGAGGACTCTGGAGCCCGCGGTGAAGAACATGGACCCCGTAGTCCACCCCGATCCCCAGGACCATGGTGAAAACGACCAGGTTCATAAAATTCAGATGGATTCCCAACAATCCCATGATGCCCAGGGTCCAGAGGGAAGCCATGGTTACAGGGAGGAGGCTCATCAGAGTCATGGTCCAGGAGCGAAAATCGAAATAGATGAGCAGGGAAATGGCGGCCAGCGCCAAAAGCAGGATTCTCCAGCATTCGCGGGTCATTAGCTCTTCGAGCTCCCTTTGGACCAGTTTGGGGCTGGTTACGGAGATGGCGGGGTTCGATGCTTCCAGTGCACCCAGGAAATCCTCTGTTTGGGCATGGGCCCAGAAACCCGGCTGGAGGTGAACGTAAGCCACGGAAAGATAGGCATCCCCCGTCCTCTTCAGAAAGCGGTCGCCGATTTTTTTCAGGGGTGAAGTTTCCACCTCTCCCCAGGTCAGCAAATCCCGGTGGGAAAGCATTTCCCGCACTGCCCTCAGGCCCGGCTCGAAGGCCTCCACCCGGAGCCCTTCTTTTCGAAGACTTTCCCGGAGCGTTCTCTCTACCCGGTGGGGGTCGAAGGCCTCCTTCCCCCGATTCTCCATCCATTCCAGGTTTCTCTTTTGCCGCGACAGAGTGGGGATGAAGGAGGACAGATTCTCGAAACGGGAAATGGGCAGGCCGGAGGAAATCCCTTCTTTGAGACGCTGCGCCCAGGCTTCCTGGATTTCCAGGGCCTCTTCCGGCTTGCGCGTTTCGGCGAGCAGAACCAGGGTCTCCAGCCCTTCCTCCATCTTCTCCTGTACCCGCATCTCCAAGGAAAGAGAAGGGTGGTTTGCCGGGCGGAGCCGGCGGGGGTCATTGTCCAGGTCCACCCGGAAGGCCCCAAAGATCAAAACCAGGGTGAAGCCCCCGCAGAGGACGATCAGGAGCACAGGGACCTTCAGGGAAAAGGAACTCAGTCGCTCCAGCCCCCAGGAGGCAGAAGAGGTTTTCCGACCTGCGGCTTTCGGGTTTTTGCCCTCCCTCCAGGCCACCAGGGCGGGAAAGAGGAAGAGGGCACAGGCCAGGCTGATCAGAATCCCCGTACCGGTGAGGAGGCCCAGGTCTCTTACCCCCCGGAAGTCGGACAGGAAGAGGGCATAATAGGCTGCCGTTGTGGTAATCGCCCCGGTGAAAACGGCCGGGCCTACAGTCGCCAGGCTCTTGGCCAGGGCGCCGGAGACATCGGTTCCAGAATTTTTCTCTTCCAGGTAACGGCTGTACAGGAGGATGATGAAATCGATGGAAAGACCAAGGATGATGGCTGAGAAGGCCCCGGTGGATTCACTCAACCGGCCCAGGAAGGGGGAAAAGAGACCCAGAGTCAGCAGGGGGCTTAGGAGGAGGGGGAAGAAAGCATAGAGGAGCGAAACCCCGCTCCTGAATGCCGCCAAGAAGAGAACCAGGACCCCGGCCAGGGAAAGGGAAAAGGTCCACACCAGTTCTCTCTTGATCATGCGGCTGTCTTCCAGTGCGTGAATGAAGCCGCCCGTAAGCCCCACCCGGAGATCGCTCATCAGGCGGAAGGAGTCATCCCCCCTTTTTTGGGCAAAGGACCGGCGGGCAGATATTTCTGCGTCTTGAATTTTCTTCACCAGCTTCTCGTCGTAATCCACATCGGGCGCCGACCCTTTGGGTTTGGCGATGAGGAGCATCATCTTCCGATCTGCGGAAATCGGGTAAGCCTGGGAATCGGAGTCTGCAAGGGAAGGGGGAAGGGGAAGGTTCTTTTGAAACCGGGGGAGAAGATCGAGGGGGTCGTAAGGCGCCAGGGGGGAAGTGATAAGGGAAGAGATCCTGGTCCTCAGGAGCCGGATTTGTTCTTCGATCCCCCGATCTGAAAGTCTGGATTCCACCGCCTCCAGGTCTTCTTCCGGCAAATAGAGGAGCGCTCTACGGAGGAAGTGGCGGGCCATTTCCTCCTTCATCCCCGGTTCCATTCGGCCGATGATCTCAGTGAACTCCCCCGTGGCCATCAGGCGGTCCACCAGGACTTCAGCAAAGGGGATGAGGGATTCCACTTCTCCACCGCTCTTACGTTCGAGAACGATGAACAGCGAGTCTCCGGACCCGAATTCTTTAAGAAAGGTAACGAAAGCCTGCGTCCGGGGGGCCTTTTCCGGAAGAAGATTGAGCACGTCGCTCTGAAAATCAAGGCGGGTGATCAGCAGCCCGGAGAGGGCTCCGAGGATCAGAGCGGCCAGAATCAGGCGGCGACGGCGGAAGAAAGAAAACCGGGCGATTGCTGAAAATACACGCGTTCGGATGGAGTTCATATTTTATTATTGCCAATTACGAGACATATTTGGTAAAAATATTAGAGCGTTAAGGTCTCAACGTGGGCCCGGCTGTTGTGACCTTTATCAGCTTGCGTCGGGATTGTCAAGATTCAAGGGAGAGATTGTGGAGCGAACCCCCGTCTGCGCGATCATACCTGCCTACAATGCCGAGACTTCAGTCGGAGAAGTAATTGAAAGAACAAAGGAATATATCCCCCGCGTGATCGTGGTAAACGACGGGTCCACGGACCGCACAGAGGACGTGGCCCGCAGTCGTAAGACGCAAGTCGTCTCGATCCCTTCCAACAGGGGAAAGGGGTACGCCCTCAGGCAAGGGTTCCACCTTGCCATGAGCAACGGATGCAAAGCCATCCTCACCCTGGATGCCGACGGGCAGCATGACCCGGCGGACATCCCTAAATTTTTGAATGCCCACCAACGAGACTCCCGGGCCATTCTGATCGGATCGCGCATGGCCCAGGCCGACCACTTCCCCACCCAGCGCTACTATTCCAACCGGACCGCGGCCTACTTTATCTCCAAAGCCCTGGGCCAGTACCTGGAGGATACCCA
>LJUR01000130.1 GCA_001304105.1 Deltaproteobacteria bacterium SM23_61 | reverse complement strand
CTTTTGCCTCAAGGGGCGAAGGCCTGCTCCTCAAGTCACACCGCAGGTGTGACGATCCTCAAGCCCGTCAGGGCGATCCTCAAGTCCCGCCCTTGGCGGGACGCTCCTGGGTCATTTTTTTTAGCTTTTCCACCTCCGCCGGGCGGAGATGGCGATACTCTCCCGCCTTCAGACCCCCCAGGGAGAGCCCGGCAAAAGACAACCTTCTCAATTTCAGGACCGGGTACCCCATCCTCTCCCACATTCTCTTCACCTGCCGGTTCCTTCCCTCGCGCAGGGTCATCTCCAGCCAGGCATTCTCCCGGCCTTCCCTCCGGGGCACAATCCGGCAGGGAGCGGTGGGACCGTCCTCCAGGGTGATTCCCCGGCTCAGTTTGCGAATTTCCTCGGGGGCGGGTTTTCCCTTCACTTTCACCCAATAGGTCCGGCGGACCTCAAAAGAGGGATGGGACAAACGGTGGGCCATTTCCCCGTCGTTGGTCAGCAGGAGGATCCCCTCGGCGTCGTAATCCAGGCGTCCCACGGGGAAAAGCCGCGGCACTCTGGCCTTCACCAGGTCCATCACCACCGCCCTGCCCTCCGGGTCCTCCGAGGTGGTCACCACCTGCTTGGGCTTATGCAGCATGAGGTAGGCTTTCGCCGCGGGCGAGGCGACCAGCCTCCCGTCCACCTTGATATGGTCCCGCGAGGGATCGACCTTGTCGCCGATGCGCGCCAGCCGGCCGTTCACCGTAACCCGCCCCTCCCGGATCAGCTCCTCGGCATGCCGCCGGGAGGCGACTCCCGTCTCAGAGAGGATCTTTTGGAGCCTCGGCAGTGGGTTCATGGTTCCGTTCCTCAGGCTCATCGGCCCCCGGTGGCGGTTCTTCGGGTTTCTCCTCCCCGGTCGTTTGCCCTTCTTCCTCCAGGGGAAGAAGCCCCTCCGTCGAGGGGGGACCCAGGGATTCCAGGTCTTTCAGCGTGGGCAGATCGGCCAAATCTTTTAGGCCGAAGACCTCCAGGAATTTCTTCGAAGTCCCGTACACGAGGGGCTTTCCGGGAACATCCTTCTTCCCGATGATTTTGATCAGTTTCTTTTCCAGGAGATTCCGCAGGACCCCTCCCGAGTCCACCCCCCGGATCCTCTCGATGTCCATGCGCACCACCGGCTGACGGTAGGCGATGATCGCCAGGGTCTCCAGCGACGGCTGGCTCAGGGCCGTGCTCTTGGTTTTTTTCAACCGGCGGACCCAATCGGCATGTTCCGGGCGGGTGCGGAACTGAAACCCTTCGGCCACCTCGACCAGGTGAATCCCCCGGCCGGATTTCCGATCCTCTTCCATCATTTCCGCCAGCAGCCGTTGCAGGTCTCTCTTGCTCACCCCGCCCAGGACCTCCTTCATCCGGTCCAGGGTCAACGGGGTTTCGGAGACAAAAATCAGGGCTTCGAGGACCTCCTTCAGTTGAGCGTCTTCCACTTTACGGAATCCTTTCTTCGATGGTCTTTCGCCCTTCCTCCGGGCCCACGGGGGAGAAGATCCGGATGGTCCCGAAGGTCTCCCCCTGGTAAACCCGGATCATCCTCAGCCGCAAGAGCTCCAGGAGCGCCAGGAAGGTGACCACAATTTCCCTCCGGGAAGTCGATGCGGTGTAGAGGTCGCTAAAAAGCATGCTGTCCCCTTCCCAGAGCCGTTCCATGATATGCAGGATCTTATCCTTGATGTTGAGGTGTTCCGCCGAGATTTCCTGGAACTCCTCCTCGGGAAGGGCCTCCAGGACCTTCTTCATCGCTTCCAGGAGATCGAAGAGGGTCACTTCCCCGGAGACCTTTTCTTCCCTCTCCTTTTCCGCCAGGGAATCCCCGAAGAAGCTGCGGACGAAGACCTCCCGGTCCAGAAGGGGGCCCTTCACCAGCTGCTGCGCCGCTTCTTTGAAGCGTTGGTACTCCAGAAGCCGGCGAACCAGCTCGGCCCGGGGGTCCTCTTCTTCCTTTTCCCCCTCTTCCTCCTCCGTAGCGGGCAGGAGCATTTTTGATTTGATATGGAGCAGGGTGGCGGCCATGAGCAGGAATTCCCCGGCCACGTCCAGGTTGAGGTTCTTCATCATCTCCAGATACTCCAGGTACTGCTGAGTAATGACCGAGATGGGGATGTCATAGATGTCGATTTCGTTCTTCTTGATCAGGTACAGAAGAAGATCCAGGGGCCCTTCAAAGGTCTCCAGCCGTACCTTCAAGGGCAACTCCATCTGTTCCGGTTCGCGGTAGAAAAGAGGTGATTCCATAAACTTCCTTTATAGGTAATGGGTAATGGGTAAGAGGTTAGGGGTTATGGGAAGTCTTTTACCCATCACCTCTGACCTATGACCACTAACCTTTTTTTAGATTTTCATCGCCGCCCGAACTTCCTCCATGGTCTGGGCCGCCACCCGGCGGGCCCGCTGACACCCCTCTTCCAGGATCTCTTCCACCAGCCGGGGATCCTTCAGGTACCGCGCCCGCACCTCCTGGATCGGGGCCAGGTAGGAGACCAGGGTTTCGGCCAGCTGGCGCTTGTCTTCCACGCAGCCCAGGGTCGCCGCGCGGCATTCCCGGTTTACCCGGCTGACGGTTTCCGGGCTGCTGTAGACCTTGTGAAAAGAAAAAACGTTGCAGATGTCCGGATTGCCCGGGTCGCTTTTCTTGATCCGGTTGGGGTCGGTGAACATGACGCTCGTCTTGCGCCGGACCTCCTCGGGGGGGTCGGAGATGAAAATGGCGTTGTCGTAACTCTTGCTCATCTTCCGTCCGTCAATCCCCAGCAGCTTGGGGACCTCGGTGAGCAGCGGATCGGGTTCGGGAAAGACCGGCCGGTAGAGAAAATTGAAACGCCGGGCCACCTCGCGGGAAAGCTCCACGTGGGGAACCTGATCGACCCCCACGGGCACTTTATGGGCCTTGTAAATGATGATGTCCGCGGTCTGCAGCAGGGGATACCCCAGGAAGCCGTAGGTCGAAAGATCGCGGTTGGTCAACTCCCGTTGCTGTTCCTTGAATGAGGGAACCCTTTCCAGCCAGGGCACAGGGGTAATCATGGACAGCAGGAGATGGAGTTCGGCATGTTCCTTGATCCGCGACTGGATGAAGAGGACGCTCTTTTCCGGGGAGAGCCCCACGGTCAGCCAGTCGATCATCATATCCCGGATGGACTCCTGGATGATCTCGGTATCCTGGTACTCCGTCGTCAAAGCGTGCCAGTCGGCGGCAAAGAAAAAACAGTCATAATCCTCCTGCAATTGCTTCCAGTTGTCCAGGGCGCCCACCAGGTGTCCCAGGTGCAGCTTGCCGGTGGGACGCATTCCGCTCAGTACTCTCGGTTTGGGCATGAAATGATTCGTTCTCCCTTCTGTTGAATTGGAAACCTGCTCCGTCCGCCGTCGCTCGCGGCCCGGCGGTCCTGCAGAACCTCTGGGGATCCACCCGGTCTATCCCGGGGAGGGCCTTTGCCTTTCTTCCGTCCTTTTCCCGGCCGGGGCGGCTTTCTTCCTGTACACCCTCGCCCGCTGCTGCGGGTCGTATCTTTTCAGCACAAAACCCACCTCTTCCTGCCGGCTGGTAATCTTCCGCTCCAGCCTCTCGCGCAGGAGGGCGTGCAGAATTTCCGTGTAAATAGGGCCAGGGATAAATCCCATCCTCTTCAGGTCCTTCCCGGTGAGCGAGACCCGGGCGCGCTTGAGCTCCGTAAAATAAAGGGAAATGGCCTTCTTGACCCCTTCTTCCTCGGCCCTTCCCATGGCGTAGAGAAGGAAATCTGCGGGCAGGGGATCCAGGAGGAAATAAATATCGCTCCGCGAGAGTGACGGGGAGGAAGAAAGACGGAGAGCCACCTGAAGGGCCCTGCTGCGCCGCTGAAGAAAGGTGGTCCTGAATTTCTGCGCAAGGGCAAACCGGCTGAGGAGGGTATCCGTCTCTTTTTCCGTCATTCCGTCGGTGAGTCCCAGGAAACCCACCATCCAGCGCTCAAATTTTTCCCCCGTAAAAAGAAGCCGGTACCAGGAGATGACTTCTTCGAAGCGCTGGAAGCGGGCCTCCAGGGCACTGTCGATCTTCAGTCCGGGATGGAAGATCGCCAGCAGCCCGAAGTCGCGAAGGCGTTTCAGGACCGGCAGGGGCTTTTCTTCCGACAGACAGAGCACCAGCTCCCGGAAGAGCCGCTTTCCCGAAAGCCGCCCGAAAAGCTCCAGGCGGGCCGCATTCTCCATGAGCACCTGGGTTCGGCGGGCGATCTGGAACCCGATGCGCTGTTCGAAACGCAGCGCCCGGAAGACCCGGGTGGGGTCTTCCACAAAGCTCAGGTTGTGGAGGACGCGGATGACCCTTTCTTTCAGGTCCTTCTGTCCCCCGAAAAAATCGATGAGCTCCCCGAAATGGTCGGGATGCAGGTGGATGGCCAGGGCATTGACCGTAAAATCCCGCCGGTAAAGGTCGAGTTTGATGGAACTGTGCTCCACCTGGGGCAGGGCCCCGGGGTGTTCGTAGTATTCCAGCCGGGCCGTGGCCAGGTCCAGCCGGTACCCTTCGGACATTCGGAGGGTGGCCGTGCCGAACCTCCGGTGAACCCGCAGCTCTCCCTTTCCTTCCTCCGCCAGGGCACGGGCCAGCCGGATTCCATCCCCCTCCACGACCACGTCGATGTCGAAATTCTCCTTCCGCAGGAGAAGGTCGCGGACGAACCCGCCCACGGCGTAAGCCTGCAGGCCCATGCCGGCAGCCTTCCGACCGATGTTCTTCAGGAGCTGAATCACCGCGGGGGGAAGCCTCTCTTCCATGATCTTCAGGATGGCCCGCTTGCGCGGTTCGGCAGCGAAAAAGTCCGCTTCCGCCAGGGAAGACGTTACCTGGTTGCTCCGGGCGGAAAGCCAGCGCAGAAGGTCGGTGCGGGTAATGGCCCCCACCAGCCTTCCCCGCTCCAGGACGGGGAGAAAACGCTGGTTGTTCCCCACCACCAGGTCCTGGACTTTGGTCAGGGGAGTCCGGGGACTGACCACGGCGAACTCGGTGGTCATATAGTCTCCCACGGGGGAACCCCTGAACCCGTGGAAAGCAGCTTTCTCGATCACCTGCCGGGTGATCAGGCCGGCCACCCGCCCGTCGTCCATGACCGGGAGGACGTTGATGTTGTAGCGGGTGAGGAGTTCTCCGGCGTGCTCGATCGTCTCTTGCGCCTGGACCGTCTTCACCGGGGAAGACATGAGTTCCCGGGCCAGCCGGAGGGGCTGAATCCGTTTCCCCAGGTAGTGGAGGAGTTTCTTTTCCGCCTCGGGAAGGTCCATGTCCCGCAGGGTGGCTGCCGCCGCGGTGGCATGCCCTCCCCCGCCGAAGGCCGCCGCGATCTCCCCCACGTTGACCTCTTCTATGCGGCTGCGGGCGACCAGGTAGACCCGGTCCTCCATCCGGGCCAGGGCAAAGAGGACGTTGATGTTCTCCATGTCCTTCAATTTGTGGACCAGAAGGGCAAAATCCCCAACGTACTTGTCCGAGGATGCCCTGGCCACCACGATTTCAATCCCCCGAACCAGGTGACGGGTGGTGCTCTGGACCAGATCGTTGAGCAGCGAAATCTGGTCCGCGGTCAGCTCCCTGGTGATCAGGCTGGAAACGACATTCAGATTTGCCCCGCGCTCCAGCAGAAATGCCGCCGTCTGGAGGTCTTCTGGGGTGGTGGAGGAAAAACTGAAAGAGCCCGTGTCTTCATAGAGACCCACGGCCATGACGGTGGCCTCTTCGGGGGTCAGGGGAATCCCCTTCTCCCGGAGGATCCGGGCCAGGATGGTCACTGTGGCTCCCACCTCGCGCACATGCTCCACGGTTCCGTGAAGGTCTTCCCGGGAAGGGGGGTGATGGTCGAATATGTGGAGTTCCACCTCGGGACGTCTCGCCACATCGGCGAACTTTCCGATCCGGCCGGGCTGCCGGGTATCCACCAGGATCAATCGCTTCACCGCTTTCAGGTCCACGTTCTTCATCCGCTCGGCCTGGAAGACGTAGAAGGTGGACTGGAGGAAAAAATCACGCAAATTCTTCTCCGTCGACCCGGGAAAGACGAGAACCGCCCGGGGATAGAGCTTCTTGGCCGCCAGCATGGAGGCCAGGGAGTCGAAATCGGCATTGATATGGGTGGTAATGACATCCATGGTTCAACCCCGGGGATGGAACTTCTGGTGAAGCCGCTTGAGGTGCTCCCGGGAAAGATGGGTGTACACCTGGGTGGTGGCAATGTCCGCGTGCCCGAGCATGGACTGGACCGAGCGCAGGTCGGCCCCCCGCTCCAGAAGGTGGGTGGCGAAAGAGTGGCGCATAATGTGGGGAGTGATGCGCTTCCGGATTCCCGCCCCCCGGGCGTACCTACGCAGAATTTTCCAGAAACCCTGTCGGGTAAGGCCCCTTCCCCTTCGGCCGACAAAAAGAACGGGATGGGAAGACCGAAGGGGATGGAGAAGACGGGGCCCCTTCAGGTATTCCTCCAGGGCCCGGCAGGCGGCTTTCCCCAGGGGGACAATCCTCTCCTTGGACCCCTTTCCCTTGGTGCGGACGTACCCCGTCTCCAGGTTCACGTCGTTCACCGAGAGATGAACCAGCTCGGAGACCCTCAGGCCGGCGGCGTAAAGGAGTTCCAGCATGGCCCGGTCGCGGACCCCCAAGGGGTCCTTGGGGTCTGGCTGTTGCAGGAGGTCTTCCATTTCTTCCGGGGTCAACACCGAGGGAAGCCGCGGGACCACCCGGGGGGACCTCACCCGCCTCAAGGGGTTTTCTTCCACGGCCTGCTCCTGCAAAAGGAATTTGTGAAACCCCCTCAGGACGGAAAGAACCCGCGCCTGGCTGCGGGCGGAAAGCCCGCGGGAGCGCAGAACTTTCAGGTAATTCAAGGGTTGTTCAGGGGAGATTTTCTCCACCTCCAGGGTCCTTTTCTCCCGCAGAAGGGCGCAGTAGCCCTGCAAGTCCCGGGCGTAGGCTTCCAGGGTGTTGGAGCTCAGGCCCTTTTCCACGGCCAGATGGTGCAAGAAATGATCGATCCAGCGTTCCAGGTTATCCGGCATGAAGCCCCGTTCTCCATTTTGCGTTTCATTCTAACACATTGGTTTCTTTTTTCAATTTCTTTCTCCCCCCGACTAAGTGCAGAGCGCATAGCGCATAGAGCATGGCGTAATAAAACCCCGTACTCTATGCTCTATGCCCTATGCCCTTTGCGCTTTGCGTTGTTTCTTTCAGGTCTTCGTCCCTTCTTCCGATAGGTATGCCAGGGGCTTTTCTGAGCCTAGTTCTTCAGGAAACAGCTTGACAAGAACCCCAATATTTTATTAAATAATTTTATCTTTTCTGACGATAAGGAATGGAAAAATGGATATCTCCGAACTCTTGATGTTTGTCCACAAGGAGGGCGCCTCCGACCTGCACATCAGCGCCGGCGAGCAACCCATGGCCCGCATTTACGGCGAGATGCGCCGGATCGAAGTCCCCGTGCTGAGCAGGGAAGAAGTCCATGTCATGCTCTACGACATCCTCAACGACCAGCAGCGCAAAACTTTCGAAGAGCATCATGAACTGGACTTTTCCATCGAGCTGAAGAACATCGCCCGGTTCCGGGTGAACGCCTTCCGCCAGGCCCGGGGAGAAGCGGTGGTCTTCCGGGTAATTCCCTCCAAAATCCTCAGCCTGGAGGAACTGGGGCTGCCCAAGGTCCTGCGGGAGGTCTGCAAGACCGAACGGGGGCTGGTCCTGGTGACCGGTCCCACGGGAAGCGGAAAATCCACCACCCTGGCTTCCATGATCGACGTGATCAACAACAGTCTGAAGGGGCACATCATTACCATCGAAGACCCCATCGAGTTCGTCCACGAGTCCAAGACCTGCCTGGTCAACCAGCGGGAGCTGGGGGCCCACACCCTGGCTTTTGCCAACGCCCTGCGCAGCGCCCTCCGTGAGGACCCGGACATCATCCTGGTGGGAGAAATGCGCGACCTGGAGACCATCTCTCTGGCCCTGACCGCCGCGGAGACCGGCCATCTGGTCTTCTCCACCGTGCACACCAGCGGCGCCCCGAAGACCGTGGACCGGGTCATCGACGTCTTCCCCGCCGAGCAGCAGGAGCAGATCCGGGCCCAGTTCGCCGAATCCATCGAGGCCATCATCTCCCAGGTCCTGCTGAAGCGGCGGGACGGCCGCGGTCTGGTGCCGGCCCTGGAGATCATGATCGGCACCCCCGCGGTACGCAACCTGATCCGGGAAAACAAGGTGGCGCAGCTTCCCTCCGCCATCCAGGTGGGACAGAAGTTCGGGATGATCAGCCTCGACCAGTCGCTGAAAGACCTGGTCTCCCGGCATGTCGTGGAAAAAGAGCAGTGCCTCTATCTGGCGACCAACCCCAACATCTTCAATTCCTGAGGAGATGGGTATGAGCACCAATCTACGTGAACTATTGGAAGAGATGGTCCGGCAGGATGCCTCCGACCTCTATATCACCGTGGACAGCCCCCCCATGTACCGGGTCGAGGGAGTCACCTTTCCCATGGGAGAGAGGCGGTACTCCCCCGAAGAAACCGAGACCATGGCCATGTCCCTCATGAGTGAAACCCAGAGGCGGTACTTCAACCGCCGATGGGAGATGAACCTTTCCATCTCCTACCCCAACCTGGGGCGCTTCCGGGTCAATATCTTCCGGCAGCGGGGCTATTTCGGACTGGTCTTCCGCCATATCAAGATCTACATCCGCACCATCGACGACCTCGGGCTCCCCCAGATCTTCAAAGAGCTTGCCCTGGTCAAGCGAGGCCTGGTCCTGGTGGCCGGGCGGACGGGGTCGGGAAAATCCACCACCCTGGCGGCCATGATCGACTATCGCAACACCAATTCCAGCGGCCATATCGTCACCGTCGAAGACCCCATCGAATTCGTCCACAACCACAAAATGTCCATCATCACCCAGCGGGAAATCGGCATCGATACCCATGGATACGCCAGCGCCCTGAAGCACACCCTGCGCCAGGCCCCGGATGTAATCCTCATCGGAGAAATCCGCGACGTGGAAACCATGGAGGCGGCCATTGACTATGCCGAAACCGGCCACCTCTGTCTTTCCACCATCCACGCCAATAACGCCAACCAGGCCATCGAACGAATCATGAACTTTTTCCCTTCCGAAAGACACCGGCAGATCTACCTCCAGCTCTCCATGAACCTCAAATCCATCATCTCCCAGCGCCTGGTCCCCAGCGTGCAGGGGACCCGGGTGGCCGCCGTGGAAATTCTCCTGGACACGCCCCGGGTGAAGGACCTGATTCACAAGGGACAGGTTGACCTGATCAAAGAGGCCATGGCCCAGGGAGTGGTGGACGGCATGCAGACCTTCGACCAATCCCTCTTCGACCTCTACAAGCAGGGGATCATGGACTTCGAAACGGCCATCGGCTACGCCGACAGCGCCAACGCCCTCCGCCTCCGGATCAAGATGGAAGAGGTGGCCGAGAAGAAGGAAGTTCAG
>LJUR01000129.1 GCA_001304105.1 Deltaproteobacteria bacterium SM23_61 | reverse complement strand
ACCAGGACGATGTCGGCCTCATCGGGAATCGGGCCGTAGGCGATGGCCCCTCCAAACCCCCCTGGTTCATAGGGATCGGTGATGATCTTCGTGCCCTGGTCTGAAGTCAAAAGAAAGGAAGCGTGGCCGTACCATTTGATTTTCATGGAAAGGCTCCTTTCTAGGTCGCCGAGGCTTTTTCCTTCTGCTTCTCTTCTTCTTCCGCCTTGGTCTTACAGCCGATGCACAGGGTGGCCATCGGCCGAGCTTTCAGGCGTTCTTCCGAAATGTCCTCGCCGCATTCTTCGCAGATTCCAAAGGTCCCGTCGTCAATCCTAGCCAGGGCCTCCTTGATCTTGCCGATGAGCTTTCTTTCCCGGTCGCGCATCCGAAGCAAAAAGTTGCGGTCGCTTTCCAGGTTGGCGCGGTCGGTCGGATCGGGAAAGGAATCCCGGTCGTTGGTCATCCCCTTGACCGTTTTTTCCGCCTCTTCCAGGATCGTCTTCAAACGTTCGTTCAAGAGCTCCCGGAAGATCTCGAGCCTTTCCTTATCCATTCAATCACCTTCTCGCTATCACCCAGAATAATATTTTATTATACCATATTTTTCAGAAAATAAAACATTTTCTTCGGCTTACAGAACTACCTTTTTTCACCCCTCCGCATTCTGCCTCCTCTTAACAGTCCGTCTGCCCGTCGATTCTTGCCCTTGCTTTTTCAGTTTTTGGCCCTTGATTTAACTTTATAATCTTTGTTCATCTTCGCTTTTCTGTGTTCCCTTGACCCTTCTTTCAGGCAATCATTTATCCGCTTTCATCCCCGTCCAAAATAGTTCACTTTCAGGCACTTCTTTTATCCCCTTACGTATTTTCCGCTCTTCCCCCCGGACTTCTTCAGCAGCATAATTTCCGAGATGATCATCCCCCGGTCCACGGCCTTGCACATGTCATAGATGGTGAGGGCCGCGGCCGCCGTGGCAACCAAAGCTTCCATCTCCACTCCGGTTTTCCCGGTGGATTTCACCGTGGTCTCAATCTTGACTTCCGAACGCCTCACATCCGGCTGAAAATCGATCTCCACGGTATCGATGCTCAAAGGATGGCAGAGGGGAATGATTTCTCCCGTGCGCTTGGCGGCCATGATCCCGGCCACCCGGGCGATGCCCAGAACATCGCCCTTCTCCATTTTTTTATCCATGATCCTTCGCAGGGTCTGCGGCTTCATGATCACTTTTCCCGAGACCACGGCCATTCGCCGGGTCGTAGCCTTGCCCCCCACATCCACCATTCTTGCCCGCCCTTCCCCGTCAAAATGCGTCAGCTTGCCCATATTTCCCTCTCTTTTTTAAAAGCGGATTTCTGATTACTGACCGCAGTATTTCCCCTTGCCTTGCCCCAACGATTTTTGCTATAAGTATAGGGAATTTTTCCAGCCCTATCAACGCCTTAGCGCCATTCCAGTCTGCCATCAGAGAGGACCCGGATGCTGGCCAAAGTCCTGAGCGGTGCGATCATCGGGATCGATGCCTACATCGTCGAGGTGGAGGTCGACATCGCTCAGGGCCTCCCGGTTTTCGCCACCGTGGGCCTTCCCGACGGGGCGGTCAAGGAATCTAAGGAACGCGTAAAATCAGCGATCAAAAACTCCGGCTATGACTTCCCCCCGAAGCGTATAACCGTAAACCTTGCGCCGGCCGATGTCAAGAAAGAAGGGGCCGGTTTCGACCTTCCCATCGCGGTCGGCATTCTATCGGCATTGGAGGTTGCCTCCGCGAATCTTTTGGATGACTATCTCTTCCTGGGAGAACTCTCCCTCGACGGCCGGGTCAAGCCGATCCGCGGAGCCCTCTCCCTGGCCATGGCAGCCAAGGAGAATGGGAAAAGGGGCGTCCTTCTCCCCAGGGAGAATGCCGAGGAAGCTGCCGTGGTTCAGGGGATCGAGGTCCTGGGGATTGAAGTTCTTTCTGAAGCCGTGGATTTTCTGAACGGGCTAAGGGCGATTCCTACCACCACCATAGATCTGCAGGAGATCTTCCGGCGGGAAAAACAGTATTCCGACGATTTCAACGAGGTCAAAGGCCAGGAGCACGTGAAGCGGGCCCTGGAGATCGCCGCTGCGGGAGGCCATAATCTCATCATGATTGGCCCTCCCGGGGCTGGCAAGACCATGCTGGCCAAGCGGATTCCCACGATCCTCCCCGACCTCTCTTTTGAGGAATCCATCGAAATCACCCGTATCTATAGCGTCATGGGCCTGCTTCCCCCCCACAGCTCTCTCATCGCCATCCGCCCCTTCCGCTCCCCGCACCACACGATCTCCGATGCCGGCCTCATCGGAGGAGGCCAGATTCCCAAGCCAGGAGAGGTCAGCCTCTCCCACAACGGGGTTCTCTTCCTGGATGAGCTGCCCGAGTTCAAAAAGAACGTTCTGGAGGTCATGCGCCAGCCCCTGGAAGAAGGGAGGGTGACCATCTCCCGGGCTCTCTCCTCTTTAACCTTCCCCTCCTCCTTCATGCTCATCGCCGCCATGAACCCTTGCCCCTGCGGGTTCTACACCGACGCCAACCGGGAATGCACCTGCACCATGCCCCAGATCCTCCGCTACCGTTCCAAAATATCGGGTCCGCTGATGGACCGGATCGATATCCACGTGGAAGTCCCCGCGGTGAAATACCGGGACCTGACCGGAGAGACTTCGGGGGAAGACTCTGAGACCATCAAAGCCCGGGTGAACAGGGCGCGGGAAGTCCAGCGGGAACGTTTTTCCGGGAAAAAGATTTATTCCAACGCCCAGATGACCTCCCGGCACCTGAAGAAGTTCTGCCAGATCGGAGAAAACTCCAAGAAGCTCCTGGAACAGGCCATCGACAAGCTCGGCCTCTCCGCCCGCGCCTACACCCGCATCCTCAAGATCGCCCGCACGATAGCTGACCTGGAGCAAGTCGAAGACATCGCCGCCCAGCACATCTCGGAAGCCATTCAGTACCGCAGCCTGGACCGGACGCTGTTATGACGGGAAGGGCAAGAAAAGGACGCAGCGTAAAGCACATGATTTGGGCAGCAGGAGTCACACTCTGGGATTATCGCCCGGAGAATACAGAAAGAGGAGGTTTGAAAATGAGAAGGAAGGCATATTTCATCGGGGTTTCAATGGGCGTGATCGCGATGTTGGTTTTGCTGCTCCCGCCGGATGCGGAGGCCCAAAAAAAGGCCCCCCTGCGTTTTGGAAGCTCCCGGGCCGGTAGTGCCGGCTATGTCACCCTGTTCGGAGTGGCGAAGATTATCAACGATCGGGCCAAGGATCTTTACATCGAAGCGGTCCCTACGGGCGGTTCCATCGCTTCCCAAAGAATGATGGGAAAAGGCGAACTGGACGGGTGCTACAGCGGGACTTGGAACCTCGTCGATTTATACCGGAACCGGGGGCCCTACGCCAAATCTCCTTATCCCGCCGGCGCCGTAAAGCCCTACCAGACCTGGTACTGCTATCTGGTGAAAATGTTCGTGATCACCCGGGCGGACCGAACCGACATCAAGCATTGGGGCGACCTGGCCGGGAAAAAGGTGATGGTTCCCATTCCGGGCTCGGCGGTCTATGAAATCCCCAAGGCCGCCCTTGTTTCGGTCGGGCTCTGGGATAAGATCAAGGTTGTGGATATCGCCTACACGGCGGTCCCGGATGCTTTGAAAATGGGAACCATAGATGCCGTTTTCGGGTACGTCAACGGGGATATCCTGATTCCCTGGATGGCGGAGACGGATTCGCGGGTGAAGATCAAGGTCGTCACCCAGAGCCCCAAAGAAGCCGAAATCGTTAAGAAGAAGGCCGGCGTGGGCACGAGCACGTTGAAGACCAAGAAAGCCTTTTCCCAGGATGTGGGCGCGGCCGTGGTTAACACCGTCAACGATATCTACGGTTTTCATATTGGAAAGAACCTCTCCACGGATAAAGCCTATGAAATGTTCAAGATCCTTGTGGAGAATGCCGGGGAAGTGGCCAAGATTCACGCCATGCTCCAGGAATACGCCGAGGATCCCCTGGGAATTCAGTTGGCTGCCATCAACAATATTTCCGAGATTCCGGTCCATCCGGGAGTGGCCAAGTATTTAAAAGAAAAGGGAGTCTGGAAGCAGTCGTGGAAAATAGGGCAGCCGTGAGGTCATTTCTTCCCCCCGTCCTCTCTCCCGTCGGGGGGGAGAGGACGAAGGGAAAGGTTGGTTTTTGAGACCGAATTTTTCGTCTCTGGGGACCAAAGGAGTAAAAGATGAGCAAGGCTCGAGAGGAGAAGGCAAGCCGAACGAAACATCCCTTTTTATCCCGTGATTTTTGGTACTCGGCATGCTGCCTGGGCTACGTTTTGGGAATCTTTGCTTTCGCCGTATTGATGTTCGAAACCCGCGTGGAATTCATTTTGGTCTATCTACCCTTTACTGGTCTTGAGGCCGAATGGCTTTTTCGACCAAAAGCTGGGCCGGAGGTATTACTGGCTCTTCTCGATCCCCGTTGTGGTCCTGGCGGCTGCGGCGGCCTTCTATTTTCGCAACGAGTACTATTCCCTGCTCTACGAGAGAATGGGCGATTACTCGATGATGGATTATTTTTTCGGCCTGGTTCTCATGGTATTCGCCATCTTTTTCACGGGGGTCGTGTACGGTCGGATCCTTCCGACCATCACCCTGATCGCCCTTGTGTACGCTTATTTTGGCTGGGTTTTCCCGGGCTTTCTTTACCATAAAGGGCTGTCCATCTCCAGGATTATCGTCATCTCCGCCACCGAGTTTAACGCCGGCGACGGCGTCTTGGGCACCCTCCCCCAGATCGGGATTACCTGGATCGCCATTTTCACGATCTTCGCCGGGATCGCCTCCGGGTTCGGGTCCCTGGACTACATCATAAAGGTCTCCTACCATATCTTCCGGAAGTTTCAATACGGAATTCCCCAGATTGCGGTCATCACCAGCATGTCTTTCGGCATGTTTTCCGGGAGCGGGGCGGCCAATGTGGCGGGCACTGGGTCGTTTACCATTCCCCTCATGAAGAGATACGGGGTTCCTCCCTGGATTGCCGGGGCCATCGAGTCCGTGGCCTCCTCCGGGGGTCAGGTCATGCCCCCAGTCATGGGGGCGGCCGCCTTTGTCATGGCCAGCTACCTGGGGAAGTACTACTGGGAAATCGTCATCATCGGGTTTATTCCGGCTATCATTTTTTACGCCTGCGTGGCCCTGGCTGTTTATCTTTATTCCCTGCAGTTTCTGGGAAGGCGAGACGCAGCAGTGGCGGAGGAAGTCCCCCCCCTCCAGGCGGAAAAGGTTAGCCTCTCCGAAGGATTCCCCCTCATTGCGGCGATTGGGGTCCTCGTAGTGCTGATGGGCGTCTTCTGGCTGGATGTCATGCTTGCCGGGTTTTTCATGATCGCGGCATACCTGGTGGTCTGGGTCATCTGCCAGGCGGTCCGTTTGGAAAAGAAACGGGATCCGGGAGAGGGATTCGGCCGCAATTTTCTAAAAGGGGCGGTTTCGGGGGCCGAGACCACGGCGGCCATTACCACGATGCTGGCCTGCATCGGGGTCATCGTGGCCGTGCTGGTCCAAACGGGCCTCGCCCAGAAGCTCTCTTTTGCCATCGTCGAAATCGCGGGAGGCAACCGGGAGATCCTGATCCTGCTTGTGGGAGGGTTGTGCATTCTGTTCGGAATGGTAGCCACCACCGTGGCGGCCTACATTCTGACCGTCACTTTGGCGGCGCCAGTCCTCCTGGACATGGGCATTCCCCTCCTGGTGACCCATTTTTCCGTTTTTTACTTTGCCATGATCGGCTTGATTACCCCTCCGGTAGCCCCATGTTGCGCCGTGGCCTCGGGAATCGCCCGGGCCGGTTTCCTGCACATATCCTGGTACTCCATGAAGATCGGAATCGCCCTGGTCCTTCTTCCTTTCGTTTTTTTCTACCACCCGGATATTATCCTCTTGGGCCCGCAAACCATAAAAGAATTCTTCACCACGGGCCTTGGAATGGGCGCCATGATTCTGGGCCTCAACCTGCATTACCGGGGGGGCACGGGAATCTTTCGGAGGATCATTTACTTTGCCGCGGGAGCGATGGCTGTCTTCGTGCGGCCCACCGGCGGATACGTGGGGATCGCGTTATGCGGTTCTTTCCTGGCATGGGAATTATACCGGCTCCGCGACAAAGGCTCCTCTTCACTCCTCAAACCGTAGGGGAGGCTAGGAACTACCTCAAATTGGGGACCTCCTTTCCTTTTGCAGTTTATTTTGGATTGGATTTGTGATATCTAACTTGCATGCCAAGAAGATCACGAGTTGACGCCCCTGGGGCGTTGCACCATCTCATCGCCCGGGGGATCTAGAGACTCAGGATCTTTAGGGATGACTCTGACCGGGTGAATTTCTTGACAAGGAAATCAGGACTTTCTTTGTCCGGGGTAAGTCAATCGGTAAAGGGGGGGGAAGAATTGGCAAACGCCAGAGGCTATGGGTTTTTTGAAACTATGACATCCATATGCAATTCAGTTTTAAACAGTGTAGAAAACACAAAAACACTCAGAGGCATGAAGCAATACAAATCTTACTGAACGGAAAGGAGGGGAAAAAATGACTAAAAGATTTTGGGTAATCTGGGGCAGTTTGGTCTTCATCCTGACCCTATTGGCCTTGACGAGTGGTGCTTATGGTCAGCCGAAGATTCATAAGTGGGATTGCCAGTCATTTATGGCCACCGGGGAACCGGAATGGCCAGCCTTTCAGAATCTGTTCAAAAGAATAAAATTACTATCGGAAGGGAAACTGGACATCACCGTCCATCCGTCTGGTGCACTCGCCTCAGGATGGAGGATTCCGCACTGCGTTCCACAAGGTATCTGCGATATCTGGCATTCCGGTCTTTACCCTCTGGTTGGAAGTATGGGCCCCTCGGCGTATTTGCTGGCCAGCTCAGGCTTCCCAGCCGGCCCCACCCCACTTGAAATAACGGCATGGTATTACGTTGGGGATGGCATGAAGCTATGTAATGAGGCAATGAAAGACTTCGGCTACGTGATTGGCATGTCCTGCGACACGGCAGAACTCTTCTGCCATTCCAATGTCAAGATGGAGACCGCGAAGGACCTCAAAGGACTGAAATTCCGCACGTACGGTCTATGGGCCCAAATCATGAAAAGCTACGGGGCTTCCGTGATTACCCTACCCGGGGGCGAGATCTATACGGCTGCAGAGAGAGGCGTTATCGATGCCTTCGAGTTTCGCCCTCCCGCTGCTAACTGGACAAAGGGCTTCCACGAGATCACCAAGTACATTGGCGTTCCCGGAATCCACTCGCCGAATAACCCCCACATATTCCTGGCAAACAAGAAGAAGTGGGATAGCCTTCCCGGCAACCTGCAGACCCTGCTGAAGGATGAGATCTTTGGGTGGGCTCTCCACCGACTGCTGTTTGCCCCTTACGACGATGGCGTGGCCATGGAAAAGTACAAGAAATATGGCACCCAGATTATCACCGTCAGTGATGAACTGCAGCGAGATATCGCCAGGCGATCCAAAGAGTGGTGTGCGAAGACAGCCGCTAAAGATGCGAAGTTCAAAGAGATTTATGAAAACCAGATCGCTTTTTTTAAGACCTTCCGAGTCCCATTACAGGTTGTTCAGCCCCGCTACAGCATCTATGACTGATGACTTGGGCTAGACGAGGGTAAGATTCGGCAGCCCGATATGTCCGCTAGGGCTGCCGAAACGCTCCTCTGTGTTGGAGTGCTCTCTTTTCCCTGCAGACCAAAAAATTGGACTGAACCCCTTGAGCTGGACAGAATGTGTCAGAGAAGCAGACAGGATCTTCCCCCCTTGAAGCGGGCAGAAAAGATCTTGTCCTGAGGGCGGAAAGGAAATTTCGCTCTGAGTTTAAGCGCCGAGTAGTTGAGGAGCTTTCGGGAGGCGTCAGCACTCCTGCCCAGATCATCCATCGTACCGCTCCAAACCAGGTCTGGGCCGCAGATATTATGTATATCCGCCTGCCAGCAGTTTTCGTTTATCTGGCGGTTGTCTGGATCTCTTTTCCCGCAAGGCCATTGGCTAAGGACTGTCTCGTCGGATCGACAGCCGCTTGAGCCTGCAGGCGCTGCATCGATCCCTGCAAAGGTGCAATCCTCCTCCCGGGGGTATCCATCATTCGGATCGGGAGAGGCGGTTTGCGATGGATGATTACGTCCATACCTCGCTTCCTGGTGGGTTTCAAATCAGCATGGCCCGCACGGAGAACCCTTGTGACCATGCCGGGGGTTGAAAGTTTTATCAAGACCCTGGACGCCGAAGAAGTCTATCTTGGGGAATATCCAGCCTTGGAGGATGTTGAAAATTGAGTTCCCCATTTTAATGAACAAATCCATGATCAAAAACGCTTGCGCTCGGCCCTGAATTATAGATCACAGCAGAAATTCGAGAATCTGGTTTTAACCCAAAAACCTTTTGGCCACGCCAATTTGATCTGACCAAACACGGGGGTTCAACCTCATCAAAGAGAGGGTTACATGAAAATTATCCGGACCATCTACAAAGCCATAGGTTTGCTCAGTGAATGGTCAGGTGGGGCCGTGAGATGGCTCCTAGTTCCATTGATCATCAGTATTGCCTATGACGTGTTCATGAGATATGCTTTTAACGCGCCCACCATATGGTCGTTTGAGCTAAGCTACATGCTTGGAGCGACCCTAATCATGATCGGCTTTGCCTACGTGCTTTACCATCGCGGCCATGTGAGCGTTGATTTAATATACTCCAGGTTTCCAACCAAAGTTAAGCTCATCATCGATATCGTCTTGACCGTCATTTTCTTCTTCCCCTTGTTCTTTATGCTCACGAAAGTATCGGTTGAACATGCTCTCTGGTCTTATTCCGTCAATGAGATAGCGACCGAAAGTGCGTGGTATCCGATCATATGGCCATTTAAGATAGCAGTGGCACTTGGGTTTGGTCTCCTATTCTTGCAGGGTGTGGCCAACTTCCTCAAGGATGTCATGTCGCTGATCCGAGGAGGAGGTGAGCCATGGTAGAAATGAGTCCTGAGTTAATAACCATTTTGATGTTTGGCGGCGCACTCGTTGGCATCTTTCTCGGGTATTCCTTGGGCATCGTTCTCGGTGGCGTAGCCATGATTATCGGCTTTCTGTCTGTGGGGGAGCCGATATTCAACCTATTTAGAATACGACTCCTGACATTTGTGACCGACTATGTCCTACTCGCGCTGCCGATGTTTGTATTTATGGGGGTGGTCGTGGAAAAGTCGGGAGCTGCCGAAAGGCTCTACGGAGGCCTCTACACGTGGTTCGGAGGACTCCGGGGCGGGTTAGCAATAGCCACCATATTGATGGGCGTCCTCTTGGCAGCCTGCGTCGGTGTCATCGCTGCTTCCGTAATCACGATGGGGCTTATTGCTCTTCCCAGTATGATCAAAAGGAGATACAGCAGGGAACTGGCCTGTGGCTCTGTCTGCGCCGCGGGGTCGTTGGGCATACTCATCCCACCCAGTGTTATGCTGGTGCTCTATGGACCCAATGCCGGCATTTCGGTGGGTAAGCTTTTTATAGGAGCTATTATTCCCGGTCTCGTCCTTGCTGGTTTGTATATCATCTATACAGCCATTCTTTGCTGGCTTTCGCCTACGACGGCACCGTCATTGCCGGTCGAAGAAAGGGCGATCCCCTTTTCTAAAAAGATTAACATCCTGGTGACCGGAATACTGCCCCCGGTATTTCTAATCATGGCGGTTTTAGGGAGCATATTTTTCGGTGTCGCTGCCCCGACGGAGGCCGCTTCCGTCGGTTGTGTGGCAGCGGTGCTGCTGGGTATCGCTTACCGCAGCTTCAATTGGCAAACCCTTAAAGAAGCTACTCTTCAAACAATGAAGGTCACCTGCATGGCTTTCTTCATTGCCTTTGGTGCCACCATGTTCACCGGCGCTTTCCTCAAGCTCGGCGGTGGCGATGTGGTGACCAGCTTGCTACTGTCCGCCCCTGGAGGGAAATGGGGTGTCTTTACCCTAATTATGTTTATCATCTTTATCCTGGGAATGTTCATTGATTGGATAGGGATTATTTTTATCATGGTTCCTTTGATCACACCGATCGGTCATACCCTGGGCTTTGACCCACTCTGGTTTGCCATGATGGTTTGCGTCAATCTTCAGATGTCCTTCATGACCCCTCCCTTCGCCTACTCTATCTTCTATTTGAAGGGGATAGCCAAGCCGGAGTGGGGGATAAGCACCGGACATATTATTCGCGGCATCATCCCCTTTGTCTTGCTCATCATCCTTGGGCTGGGCTTATTGGTCCTATTCCCTCCGTTAATACTCTGGCTACCTCAGTTGATGGTAAAATTCTAAGGGCGTACAGTTCTCTCAAATAGCCTTTAACGAAAATGAATTGGGGAATTTCCTAAGATAGGGTAGTTGAAAGTACATCGGTGGAGAGATCCTGAATACGCAGAGCGATCGCTGAACTCCCTGCGTAAGGCTGGACTGAAGTGAAACATCAGAGTGTGTTCGTGGCAACGAAAAAGATACCAGGTTTGGCAAGGGGGGTTCACTTCAGTAGAAATCATTTCTGATTGTTCTTCCCTCCGGATCCCTCCAATCCGAATAGCCATTAAGCAAAAAGAGAGAAAGATCTTCAGAATGATTCCTGAACCAAGGGATGGGGGAGGGAGTCATTGGTCAAGAGATTCGTTTTTTGCGGTCGGTTTTTATATTCCCGACTATCAGTTATCTTGTGGTGAGACGACTCGATGGCCTACCCCTTTTTTTCCTGACCCAAGAAATGATACATCCCCCAAAGGGAATTCCCCTTGACACAAAATTTCCTTTTGTGTATATTCAACCCACCCCAAAGCGAGTTCTTCTCAAAATAGAGGAACGAAGTTCATTCCCCCCCGGGCTGCTGCAGCAAATGCGGGTTAGGATCGAGCAACCGATACATTTAATCTCCGCGGGTATAATCTGAACAAGGAGGCGATGGATGTATGAACTGAAATTCGACGAACGGCAGTGCTTGAGTTGCGCAACACAGGACTGTCTCACCAAATGTCAGTATATGAATATTGACCGAGACACGGCGAAAAGGGAGATCCTGAAAATTGCCCATGGTGAGGACTCTTTTGTATTGCACGACTGTGTAACCTGCTACGCCTGCGAAGAATATTGTCCGGTAAACAACCACCCTTTCTATCTGATTGTCGAACAGCAGGAAAAACTCAACATCCCACCTTTACCTCAACCTATCATCCGGCGAGGCATAAATACGGGCGTGCCTTTCCGAGGAGAACCTGAAATCGTGAACATCAACGGGCGAGCGCTCAATATGGGCGTCTTCTCCGACCTCCTACACTTAATACAGGGGAAACTCTTTACGGGCCTCCCGGTGATTTCCACAGATCCCCGCAAGATGTTCCATTACTTCTGTCAGCTCATGTACCTACATTATGCCAGGACCTCGGTAATAAAGGAAAGGTTGCCAAAAATTATTGAGACGATTAGGAAACATAATATTACCGATCTAATATGCTTCCACGATGAGTGCTACGGGACCTATACCTCCTACTGCCCGTCGGTGGGTATGGATGTTCCGTTCAAACCAGTCCACCTTTTCGAATATCTCTACAACCGGCTGAATGAACTGAAGGGGGAGATTAAGCCGGTAAACCTCAAGGTTGCCTACCAGCGCCCCTGCTCGGCACGATTATGTCCCGATAAGCATCACTTTGTTCAGGACATTTTCGACCTGATCGGGGCCGATCATGTGAAAAGGGAATACGTCGACGGGAATGCGCTATGCTGCGGCGGTACAATTCGAGGGCAGCGGAGGGAAGGCAGTCGCAAGCGAGCGGCTGATGTGCAGAGAAGAAATATTGAGGATATGAAGAAAGCCGGGGCTGAAGTCTGTATCTTCAATTGTCCCGCCTGCTACACCACGATGGGAGAAATGGTGGCACAGAACGGGATGAAACCGATGTTTATGAGCGACTTATGCCGTCTGGCCATAGGCGAGAAACCGGCAGGATGGAGGTGATGGGATGAATTCTGTTTACGAATCATTGGTGAAAATTGTCGGGCCGGGACACGCCTCCAATCAACCAGAAGAACTCTTTATCTATTCCTACGACCTGGGAACCACAGAGCCTCATCGCCCGGATTACGTGGTTTCTCCAAGGACAACAGCGGAAATACAGGAAATTCTTAAGCTGGCCAACAAGGAAAGGGTGCCGGTGGTTCCCCTCGGGGGGGGAATGTCTTTAGCCGGGCTGGCTGTCCCTTTTAAGGGAGGGATTGCCCTGGATATGAAAAGGATGGACAGTATCCTCGAAGTAAGCGAGACGGCCCGCTACGCTCTGGTCGAAAGCGGGGTTTCCCAGGGTCAACTAACCGCCTATCTGGAAAGACATCACCCGACATTGACGCACTCCGAGCCGGGGGCCCCCCCGGCGGCGACCATCGCCGGCAATGTGGCAATCCATGGACAGGGTGACCTCGCTTCACCCTATGGCTTTAACAGCGATATGATCAACGGCCTGGAGGTTGTATTACCGACCGGTGAGGTTTGCCAATTCGGTTCCTGTTCTATCGGCGCCAGCTGGTTCACCCAGCACCCCTTACCTGATGTAGGGCTTTTTCTCGGGTGGTTAGGCACAACGGGCGTCATTACCAAGATTTCGCTCAGACTCTTCCCTTGTAAAAAAATAAGGGGAGCGGGGCAATTCGTGGTTGAAGATGAAGAACTGGTTCCGGAGATTATGCGCAAACTCACTCATACCCAGATGACCGAGGATATCGTTGCTTTCAGCCAGGCAATACCGCCGATTACCAGTGGACTCCAGACCATTACCGTCAATCTGGCGGCAGATTCAGAAAAGGAACTGGAATTCAAGCAGGAGATGGTCTGGGATGATGCGCTGGGTGAATATATTCATAAAGGAGTCGGCGGTTTTTTGGGCTTCACCAGAGGATTAGAAAGACCGCAGATTTCCAAGACTTCCGATTGGAGAAAAGGCGGCGGATTTGAATATGTCGGGAGTATTATGCCGGTAGAGCGGTACCCGGAATGCTACCGTCGAGGCCGTGAGATTTCCGAAAAACACGAGATTCCCTACACGGTGCTGGGTCGTTGTATCGGCGCGGCCCATTCGATGATGTTCTCCTGGACATACGCATTCAATCGGGCGGACCCGGAAACGATCCGGCATTCAAGGGAAGCCCTGCACGAAACAGACCACCTCGTTCTGGAGCTAGGAGGGACCATTTGGAAGCCGGGGCTTTACGGACAGGAGCTGGTGAAAGAAAGACTTGACCCCAATACGCTCAATCTTATGAAAAAGGTGAAGCAACTTCTTGACCCGAATGGAATTATGAATCCTGGGAATTGGGAGGTAGGTTGATGACGCTCGCCGATTTCAAATATGCGGATACGATTCACCGCTGCTTCCGGTGTGGTTATTGTAAGTTTCCAACGGATTGGACGGATGTGAATAACTGTCCGGCTTATGCCCGATTCCGTCTGGAGACTTATTCCTGTGGGGGCAGATTATGGTTGACCCGAGCCTGGCTGAGCGGGGATATTCAATGGACCGAACACCTTGCTCAGATCCTCTACTCCTGCACCGCCTGTAAAAACTGTGAAATCAAATGCCCCCTCCGTTTTAACGTGGATATCCTCAATATGATTACCGCCGCAAAAAGCGAAATGGTGGAATTGGGTAAGATACCGGCCGCGGTCAAGGAATTTCTGGAGAATATTCAACGGCAGGGGAACCCAGGGGTGAGTGTCTGGAAGGAACCGGCGTGGAGCCATATCGGGGGCAGGATTACCTGTATTATGTCGGTTGCGAGGGCTCTTATGATACCAGGGCACAGCAAACGGCCAGAGCTTTGGCCAAAGTTCTGCAAAAAGCGGGCGTTTCCTTCGGGGTTCTGGGGAATGAAGAAAACTGCGACGGGAATGAGGTGAGTAAACTCGGGGAGGAAGCGCTTTTTGAGATGCTGGCGGAGGATAACATCGCCCGATTCAAGAGTCTGGGCGTGAAAAAAATTGTTACCCTTTCTCCCCATTCGTACAACGCCATGAAAAACGACTATCCGAAGTATGATGGCAGTTTCGAAGTCTTACATTACACCCAACTTCTTCAGAATCTCATTCAAGAAGGCAAATTGAGGTTCTCCGGAAAACTGAATACCAGAGTAACGTACCACGATCCATGTTTCCTCGGTCGCTGGAATGGGGAGTACGATGCCCCCAGGGCAATCCTTACCTCCATTCCGGGCATTGAATTGATAGAGATGGAAAAAACGAAGGATGGGGCCCTCTGCTGTGGTGGGGGCGGTGGGAATTTTTACCTGGATTCCCTGGGCGGTAGCGAGGACAGTCCGGCAAGACGCAGAGTCAGGGAAGCCCATAAAACAGGGGTAAATGTTCTTTCCGTAGCCTGCCCCAATTGCCTGACCATGTTTGAAGATGCGGTGAAAGCAGAGGGACTTGAAGGCAGTCTTGCGGTGAAAGATATCGCCGAGATGGTGAATGAAACTTACGATCTAAAATAGTATGGATACCATCGCCTTCATCAAACGCGTGCCTGATACCTCAGAGGCGGATGCCATCAAGATTGATGCCTCTGGAATGGATATCGAGAGGGCTGGGCTTACCTTCAAGATTAATAACTGGGATGAATATGTACTGGAGGCGGCCGCACAGCTTAAGGAAAAGCTGGGCGGAACTTTTACCGCGGTTACCGTAGGGAACAAAGATTGGAATGACGTGCTGAGAAGAGCGTTGGCTATGGGAGCTGATAAAGCTATCCGTATCGACGAGGATGTGTCCAGCCTGGAGCCAAACGCGGTAGCTCTGATTCTCAAGGCAGTTATCAAACCCCTGCCCTTTGACCTCCTTCTTCTCGGGGCGCAATCAGAAGATTTCGGCAGTGGTCAACTCGGGGTGACGGTTGCCGAGATGCTGGGCATTCCTCATGCCGCTCTGGTGGTCGGAATGGAGCCTGGAGAGAAAAATTTGCGCATCCGTAGAGAGCTTGAAGAGGGGACACTGGAATCCTACACGATTGAGCTTCCGGCGCTATTGACCATTCAGACAGGGATAAACCAGCCTAGGTATATCTCTTTGAGCGGCATCCGGCGAGCTACGAAGATGGAAATTCAAGTACTGTCGCTTGGAGATATAGGCCTGTCTCGGGAAGGGATCATCCCGAAGCTCAAACTGGAGAAAATGGAGCTGCCCCCGAAAGGCAAGAAGGCAGAATTGCTATCCGGCTCACCCGGAGAGTCGGCGGCAAAACTGGCGAAAATCCTGCAGAGTGCAGGGATCTTTTAAATGGCTGAAATCCTCGTAGCAATAGAACACAGAAAGCAGTCCCTGGCTGAGGTCTCCCTGCAAATGCTCAGCAAAGGACGGCAATTATGCGACCAGACGGGGGATGAACTGGTTGCCGTGGTTATGGGCAGGGTTGCGAGCGGTTATGCGGAAAGGCTGGCCAGATGGGCGGACAGAGTCTTAGTGGCAAGAAATGACAAAGCAGGTGAATCTCTGGCTGAACCCTGCCAGAAGGTATTGACTTCTATCATAAAAGAGAGAAAACCGAGGCTGGTACTGATCGGGCACAGCTCTTTTGGTATGGATTTGGCGCCGGCACTGGCAGTTGCGGTGAATGCTCCGCTAGCCACTGACTGTATCAGCATAGGGATAGAAAATGGCGCTATTTCGGTAACCCGTTCAATCTACAATGGCAAGGTGAATGCCCAATTGTCGTTCACCCAGGTTGATACGGTTATCATTACCGGTCGAGTCGGCGAATTTACAGCCGAAGAGTGCAATAAACGGGGAAAAGTCGAGGAAATAGATGTTTCTTGGGATGAAGCGTTTCCCTACAAGCAATTTCAGGGCTATATAGAACAGCCATCTCGCGGCGTGGATATTACCCAGTCAGATATTTTAGTTTCCGTTGGGAGAGGGATAAAGGAAAAGGAAAACATAAAAATCGCCGAGAGCTTAGCCGAAGCACTGGGGGCAGTGGTCGCCTGCTCCAGACCGGTAATTGATAACGGCTGGCTATCTGCGGAGCGGCAGGTGGGCTTGTCCGGCAAAACAGTTAAGCCGAAGCTGTATATGGCGATTGGCATCAGCGGGGCTTTCCAGCATATGGTGGGGATGAAGGGCTCCCGGATGATTGTCGCTATCAACAAAGATAGCCGAGCGCCCATCTTCGATATTGCTGACTATGGAATTGTGGACGACGTGCTAAAGGTTTTGCCTGAGCTTACGAAACAGATAGTTGAATTAAAAGGGTGAGAATCGGAGAAACGAAAGCGACCGGATATCTGCCATAAAATAGCAGGAGTTCTGAATTTTCACGCCGTGCTGCAGTCGGTCAAACTTCCTCTAAATTCTGCGCGTATCGATCATTCAGTTTCGATCCCGAGGCCAGTTTTTTTTCGGCTCTCCTCAAACCCTCGGGCATCCTTTCGGTAGAGTCCTTGACTGCAGGGACCTCTTGGACTAGGATTCGTATTTCTTTTCAAAGATAGGGGTCTTCCGGGTCTCTTTGGGGAGACTCCCCGGCTCAACGAACTCGATCACCGGCCGTACCTTGATTTTGTTGTGAAGCTCCGTGGCGATCTTCTCTGCCAGGTCAGGCAGGTCAGCATTGGCCATGCCCTTTCCGTATTCGATCTTCAGCCTCAAGGGAGGCACGACCCTGGGAGGTGGATGTTCCAGGACGATCCGCATCTCTCCGGTTACGTCGGGAATGAATTGGTTGATAACATCTTTGATGGGCCCGGGGTAGACATTGACCCCCTTGATAATTAGCATGTCGTCGGAACGCCCGATCACTTTGATCCGTCTCCCCTTGAATCCGCATCCCGGACACTCTTTCAAGAAGAGCTGGACGATATCCCCATAGGCATACTTAACCACGGGGCAGGCCTCTCGCTGCAAATTGGTCTGGACCATTTCCCCTACGGCTCCGTCCACGTCCGCATCCACGGGCTGCTTGGTTACGGGGTCCACCAGATCATCAAAGCTGGTGCACACATCCGGGGCGACGGCGTGCATGCCATAATACCCCTCCGCATCGCAGGAAATCGCCGGTGCATTCCCGCACGGAGCCCAGTAGTCATAGAAGCGGCATCCATAAGCGGATTCCAACCTCTTTTTGATCTCGGGAATAGCGATGCCCACTTCACCCGTAGTAAGCACCCCCTTGTATTTAAAATCCCTCACTTCATGACCCAATAGCTCAGGGGTTTTTCGGACGAGGTATTCTGCGAGGGACGGGGTGCAGGCCATGTAGGTCGGGCGGGTTAGGCCGATAAACCTGGTAAAAAGGTCGGTCCCGGCCCGGGCATCAATGTCAATGGGAAGGGCGCCCAGGAGCCGGAGGCCCCAGAGAGTCATGGTGGTGGCATAGATCCCCAGGGCAAAGAAAAAGGCGATCCGGTCTCCCTTTCCCACGCCAGCCAGGGAAAGCCT
>LJUR01000128.1 GCA_001304105.1 Deltaproteobacteria bacterium SM23_61 | reverse complement strand
TTCCTGCCCCATTGACCTGTTTGGAATCACACCAAAAGTATCTAGCCTGGGGTCAGGCTTAGATATTTCGTTATTTGAGTCTGGCTCCATTTCCTCCAAGACCAACAAATTTCGTTGTTCATCAATCGTCCCTGCGCCTGGCTATGCAAATCAATACGCTCCGCATCACCTGTTTTTATTCCCCAGAACTCTCTCTAGAACTTCCCTTTCAATCCTTTCTTTCCCAGGAACTCGGCCCTTTTTCCCAGCTCCGCCTCGATCTGCAAGAGCCGGTTCCCCCGGGGCCCCGTGGCGCATTCGCGAATCGTTCCGCAGTTCAAGCCCACGGAGTAATCTCCAATATCGGCCCCCTCGCCCCGGCTGTCGCAGGGCATAACCCCGTAGCCGTTCCGGTAGGCCAGTCTGACCATCTCGAAAGCCTCGGTCATCGTGCCGATCTGGTTCACCTTCAGGAGAACCGTGTTCGCAGCCCCGGCCTCGATTCCCTTCTGCAGGCGTTCGGAGTTGGTGGTGAAAAGATCGTCCCCCACGACCTGAATTCCGAGCTCTCGGGTCAGAAGGGCGTGTCCTTCGTAATCATCCTCGTCCAGCGGGTCCTCCAGGATGATGAAAGGATAATCTTTCACCATCTGCCGGTACAGCCGCATCAGATCGTCGCGGGTCTTGTCCTCGGCGGAGAAGAGGCCCACGAATCGGCCCTTATCCTTTTCATAATAGGTCCCGGCGGCCACATCAACCTGGAAACCCACCTTTCCTCCGTAGCCCAGCCGGTGGACGGTCTCGATCATCAGGTCCCAGATTTCGCGGTCGTGCCGGATTACCCCGGCCTGGATGACCGGGTGGCTCGTCCTGGAAACCTTGGGGATTGCGAATTTCTGGTTGAGCCTCTCCCTCCATTCGGTGGAAATGTCCCAGATGGCGTAGGAGGCGTCCGAGAAAGTTTCAAACCCATAGGCCATGAAGGAATAACTGGGCTTTCCGCCCGAGCGTCTTCCGCCCCCGTAGCGGTCGCTGCCCATGAAGCTGATTTCTCCCGGAACGGGCAGGGTGCAGGCGTTTACGCCCCCGATGTGTCGGTAGAGGGGGATTCCCAGGCCGGCCGCTCCGGCTTTCAGCACGGCCGCTGACACGGCGGCGGTGGCGTTTCCGCCCAGCCGCAGCTTGGCGCCGGGACCCCCGAGGTTGAGCAGGGCATCATCCACCTCTGACTGCCTCCCCGCATCCATGCCTTTGAGCACCGGAGAGATGATCCGGTTCACGTTATCCACCGCCTTCTGCACGCCCCTCCCGCGCCATTTGGTTCCGCCATCGTAGGCAAACTCCACTTCGTGCTGACCCACTGAGATTCCGGCCGTGCACAAGGCGACCCCCACGGCCCCGTTCTCGGTCTTCACCGTCGCCTCGATGCCCGGGTGCCCGCGGTCCGAATAGACCTGCCGCGCAGCTACCGATACGATGGTCGTTCCCGAACTCACATCTCCCTCCCTTCCTTTTTGACCAAGCCGACTCCGTCAGACATTTGTTCTTATGCTTTGCATTCTGTCTTTTTGTCTTCCTCTACTCTATGCCGCTTAGGTTCGATCTCATCCCCCCCACCCTACCCCTCCCCCTCGAGGGGGGAAGGCAGGGAGGGGGTGATTTTTTTTGGGCCCGCCTTAGCCGTACTGGACGCTATGCTCTATGCTCCATGCTCTATGCTCTATGCTCTCTTCGGTACCAGGACCACTCTCAAGTCTCCCCCTACAATGCCCGTGTTGCCGGTATAGATCCCGCTCTTCAGTCTTATCAAGACCGGAGTGGAATTGTGGTTCTTCAGTTCCGCCTGCAGATCTATGCCTTCGGCCAGGGCCGTAGCCAGGGTGTTTCCGTCGACGATCCCCCCCGCCAAGGTGCGGAAGTCGGAGGCAACGCCGGGTGCGAACTGGATCCCCGGGCCATCGGTTCCATCCGAGTCTATCGAGCCGACCACAATTCCCGAGCTGGAAATTTCCGGAAGGCGAATCGCCGCCGATAAAACGAACTCCTGGTTCCGGCCCCCGATCCCCTCGGCCTTTCCCACCGGCACGGTCATTTCCCCACCGGAAATCAGGGCCACCGGAGGCGGGAACGGGGTCCCGTACCGCAGGCAGTCGCGAGCGATGCCGGTCATGATCTCCGCGGCATCAGAACTCTGGACCATCCACCAGCTTCCCAGGATCGCTCCGTTGAATCCGCACGCTTCGGCTTTTTCTTTGGCCGCTTCCAGCATCCGCCGGTTATTTACGGGCTGCCAGTAACTGGACTGAACCCGGCGAAAACTTTCCAGGCTCGGAACCTCGCATTTCGGGTCGCGACGGTCCAATGCCGATCTCATGGCCGGCGGCAGTTCCTCCCACCAGGGCTCGGACTTCATTTCCTCCACGGCGTCCGCAAGCCTCTGGGGCCCTGGCGGCCAGGAAGGCATCCAGTCACCTTCCATCGGGATGCTCCCCTTCCAAGATTCATATCCTTTTATGGACATGAGGAGGTTGACGGCCCGCGCCGGATGAATCATCATCACGATTCTTCCGCTGTTCACCGCCGAGAAGTATTTCATCACCCTCCAGATGATGCTCTGGTCGCCGTATTGGATGGCCAGCTTGTAAACCGCTCTCGTCTCTTCCAGGCTGTAATCCTCCAGGGGAAGGGCGAAGAGCGAGGAAGAACCGCTGGAGAAAAGGACAAAAACCAGGTCCCCTTCTTTTGCCTGCCGGGCAATCTCCACAATCTTTTGGGTTCCCGCCACGGACTTCTCATCGGGCACCGGATGGGCTCCCTCCGTTACCTCGATCTTTTTAAGGAGAATCTCCTCCCCTTTCTTGATGGTAACGGCCCCGGCGGTTCCCCTAATACATCTTCCAACGCCTTGGCCTGCCGCTGAACGGTCTTACCCGCACCGATGACATAAATATCCCCTGCTCGGGACAAATCGATGACTTCATCCCCGCACCCGGAAAGATCCATCTCCGGATGGCCCCCGATGAACAATTTTTCATCCTCCATTCGGATCAGCCTGCGTATGTTGGTATAAGGATCGACCGCGGCCAACCCCGCTTCGAGGATGTCGGCGACAACTCCCCTCCCTCGAACATTTCCCCGCGAGACTATTTCATCCCGGTTCCTGATGACCATTCGGCAAATTCCTTCGGCTGGAAGGCATAATCTATATCAGCACGGTTTCTTTGGACTGGCAATCGAAATGAATAGGGATAGACGGGGATGAAACTCCGCCCCCCAGAAGAAGGGCGATTGGGCGTCCTTGAGGGTGCGAACAAAGGCCATTTGCTTTTTCAATCGGGAGGTTTACCCGTACCGGTTGCGGGCGCGGCATCGGAGAAACCCGGATTTCCTGATCGCCCAATGCCGGGACCGCCTGCCCAAATACATGATCCCCCGCCATCTGGAATCCGTTGCCCAACTTCCCAAAACCGCATCCGAGAAAGTGCAGAAAGTCGCCCTGAAGGCCAGGGAGATCGGATCTTCCTGGGATCGGTTGGAAGGAAAATAGAGAAATCGTTCGCCAAATAAGGGGTTTTTTCTTCAAGAGCAGCGATAGGGTCTCAATCAGCAAAAAACGTATCTTTCATCTCCACCGTGAAGGCATCCCCGTCGGTCAACCTCTTGGCCAGCCCGTCGATCTTGGGCAGTTCGTAGCGGAAGAAGTAGCGAAAGGCGTACATCTTGCCCGGATAGAAGTCCGCATCGGCGCCGGCCGGGTTCTGTCCAAGAGCCTTCGGGATGTGGATTGCCTGGAGGAGCCACTGCCAGGCGATGCTGATGATCCCGAAGAACTCCAGGTAGAGGGTGGAGTCGGCCAGGAAAACCTCCGGGCCTTTGCTCTGGACCAGGCCGATCAGGTGCAGGGTGACCTTGGTGAGCCGATCCATGGCGCTTTTGAGCTCCTGGGCATATGGCTTCAACTCCCCGACCTCTTCCGCCTTCTGGATGGTCTCCTGCACCTCCGCATGGAACAGCTTGAAGGCTGCGCCGTTCTTCATAGTCACGTTTCGGCCCAGGAGGGTGATGCCCTGGATCCCCGTGGTTCCCTCGTGGATGGGATGGATCCGGGCGTCGCGGTAAAATTGTTCCAGGGGAAATTCATCGCAGTACCCGTACCCGCCCAGGATTTGCAGCCCTGCACTGACCGAAGGGATCCCCATTTCAGAAGGATACGTCTTGGCCACCGGGGTCAGGAGATCCAGCAGCAATTCGTACTTTTCTTTCTCCTCCCCGGTCAAAACCCGGGCCAGGTCGGCATACAGGGCGCACTGCATGATGAGCGACATGGAGCCTTCCACCACGGCCCGCTGGAAGAGGAGCATTCTCTTAATATCCGCATGCTGGATGATGGGGATCTGGGGCTGGGTGGGGTCTTTGCTGGTGACCCTTCTTCCCTGCTTCCCTGGGGCCGCTGCTGGGCGTATTCCAGAGAGGCGTAATAGGCGGCAGAGGCGATGGCCGCCGCCCCCAGGCCCACGTCGATCCGGGCCTCGTTCATCATCTGGAACATATACATGAGCCCTTTATGCGGTTCCCCCACCAGGTAGCCCCGGCAGTCGTCGTTCTCCCCCATGCTCAGTTGCGTGATGGGCGCCCCCCGGTAGCCCAGCTTGTGGTAGATCCCGGCCGTGTTGACGTCATTGGATACCAACTGGCCATTTTCCAGTCTCTTTTGGGGAACAATAAGCATAGAAATTCCCTTCACCCCGGCGGGGGCGCCTTTGATCTTGGCCAGCATGAGATGAATCACGTTGTCCGCCCCGTCGTGGTCTCCGGCGGAGATGAAGATCTTCTGGCCCTTCACCCGGTAATACCCCTGATCCGTGGGTTCCGCGGTGGTGGTGATATCGGCCAGGGAGCTTCCGGCCTGCGGCTCGGTCATGGCCATGGTTCCCTGCCATTCTCCGGAGAACATTTTGGGTACGTAGCTTTCGATCATCTCCGGGGAACCGAAGGACAGAATGAGGTGAGCCGCGCCGGTGGTGAGAAAGGGATAGACGCTGGCCGAATAATTGGCCGCCGAGAGGATAAACCGGCAGGCCCCCGAGATCATGAGGGGAAGTTGCTGCCCTCCCAGGTCGAAAGAGAAGGGTGCGCCGATCCAGCCGCCTTCCCCGCATTCCTTCATCAACCCCCGGACCATGGAATGGACCTTCACCTTCCCGTTCACGAACTCGGGAGGATTCTTGTCCATCTCCGTCAGCTTGGGCTTCATCAGGTTCTTGCCGATCTTCATGGCCGTGTCCAGGGCCATGTCAAAGCTCTCCCGGCTGTGCTCGGCGTAGTAGGGGTACTGGGTGATCTTCGGCGCGTCGAAGACTTCGTAGAGAAGAAACCTCAAATTTCGCTCGCTTATAAACTTGTCAGCCATTTTCAACTCCTTTTTTATTTCGCGGTGACGCTTTCCGGAAGGCGGCGGGTCAATACGTCTACCGCTTCCTCCACCATCTCCTCCAAAACTTGCCGGGCCGGTTTGATCTCCTTGATAAGCCCGGAGACCTGGCCGGCCAGGCCGCCCACGTAATCGTCCTTCTTGGCCTGGACGAAACTGGCCAGAAGGGCGGAGGAGATCAAAACCTGGGTGGGAAAAGGGAGGGGCTCCAGCCCAGACCCGTCCCAGAGGTCGTGGAACTTGTTGTAGCTGGCCCGCAGGGTCTTTCCGGTGTAGGCCCTGCTCACCCGGGTATCTTCGTCGGTCGAATCGATGATATGCTTCTTGTTGACCGGCAGAGCCCCTCCCTCATCGGTGGCCAGGAAGCGGGTCCCCACCCAGACCCCTACACAGCCCATGGCCAGGGCGGCCGCCAAACCCCGGCCGTCCCCGATTCCCCCCGCGGCCAGGACGGGAACCGGGTAAGCGGCGTCGATCGCCTGGGGAAGTAATGCCATGGTTCCGATCCGCCCCGTGTGCCCTCCGCCCTCGTGGCCCTGGGCGACCAGGATATCGATCCCCGACTGGGCCATTCTCCTGGCGTTCTTGGCGTTGCCGGTAATGCCCAGCACTTTCATTCCCGCGGCATGAGCATCCTTTACCATAAAGCCGGGATTGCCCAACCCCGCGCAGAAGAGCGGCACCTTTTCTTCGATGCATACCTGAATCGCTTCCTGGGGCCGCATGGTGGTGGTGTTCATCTTGACCATGATCTCCACGTCCGGAAGCTGCATTTCATCTTTAATTTTCTTCACCCAGTCCTGGTGTGATTGCGGCATCGCCTTCAGGATCGCGCTCAGGGGGAGCTCCTTTGGGCCTTTCTGGCCCAGTCCCCCTCCCACGTCGAGCTTTTGGGGGAGGAGGAGGTCCACCCCGTAGGGTTTCTTGGTCTTCCCCTTGATCTCCCGGATGGCGTCGCGCAGGCTCTCCACGGAGAACCCGCTTCCCCCCAGGACCCCCATCCCCCCGGCCTCGGAGACGGCCACCACCAGATCGACGGGGGCCCCGGCGGTCTCCCCGATGAGCGTGGGTCCCATGCCCGCGGCAACGATGGGGTATTCGATTCCCAGCATGTCGCACAATTTCGTTCGCAGTATTCTTTTCGCCATAAAATCTCTCCTTTTCAAATGCGGAATTAAAAAAACTGAATTATCTCCAAATTCGTTGAAATTCAAAGAGCCGGTCTTTTCAAAATTTCCTGCGATTTCATGGGCCCGGAAGAAAAGTCATCTTGCTTGCAATCATGAGGCGCTTATCGATCCCCACCGGTGGCGGGGGATTCTGTGATTTCTTTGAGGCTTACTTATCTCGCCCCCGCTGCGCTTTGCGGATGACCAACAGGGGGGTCATGGAAAGCGGATCTCCCGCCGATGCTTGCTGCGCAATCTGACTTTCCTTCCGGGCCCTTGGCAGGCTTTCATGAAACATTCGACCAACGAATTTGGAGATGAACCAAAAGACTTAACTGCAGAGGTCGCGGAGACCCAAGAAAAGGAATAATGGAAGAATGGAATATTTGTCTGCTCTGCGATCTCAGCGCGCTCTGCGGTGATATTCTTTTCCGCATTACATTTTGTAAAAGGTCTTTCCCTGGTCCGCCATCTCCTTGATCAGGCTGCAGGGTTTGAACCGGACCCCCTGCTCCCTTTCCAGCTTCAGCAGATGCTGGTAAACGTTGCCGATACCCCACGCGTCCGCATAACGGAGAATTCCGCCCCGGTAGGGAGGGAATCCGGTTCCGTAGACCATGGCCAAGTCCATGTCCTGGGGCCGGTCGCAGATCCCTTCCCGGATCATGTGAGCCGCTTCGTTGATCGCCCGGGCCAGCATCCGGTCCACGATCTCCTTGGCGGTCATTTCCTTCGGCTGAACCCCCTTCTCCTTCAAATATTGCTGGACGACCGTCACGACCTTGGGATTGGGCACCGGCTTTTCCCCGCTGTAGTCGAACCATCCGGCGCCGGTCTTCCGGCCATAGCATCCGGTCTGAAACACGCGCTCGTAAAGCGGGGACATCTTCATTCGCTCCCCGAAAGATTTTTCAAAATTCTTTCCCACGTGGTACCCGATGTCGATGCCGGTGAGATCGCTCAAAGTGGCCGGCCCCATGGGCAGCCCGAAATCGAGCATGGCTTCCTCGACCTTGGCCGGGTCCACCCCTTCTCCCAGCATGAAGGTGGATTCGCCCATGAGCGTGGAAAGCTGTCGGGAAACGTAGAAGCCGGGCCCGTCATTGACCACGATGGGTACCTTGCGGATGCCCCTGCCAAATCCCACGCTGGTGGCCAGGGTTTGATCGGAAGTCTTCTTGCCGCAGATGATCTCCAAGAGCTGCATCCTCTCGGCAGGGTTGAAAAAATGGAGGCCGATCATCCGCCCCGGGTCCTTCAGGACCGAGGCCATCTCGGTGATGGGCAGGGCCGAGGTGTTGGTCCCGAAGACCACCTCCGGGCGGCAGATCCCTTCCAGTTTCTTCCAGATGTCCTGCTTGATCTTCATGTCTTCCAGGACGGCCTCGATTACCAGGTCGACCCCCTTCAAGTCCTCCAGGGAGGTGGTGGTCTTCAGGTGTTCCTGGATAAGCTTGTCTAGTTCGGCCGGGGTCATTTTCCCTTTCTTGATGGGATAAGCGAAGGTCTTGCGGATCGAATCCAGGCCTTTCTGAATCGCCCCGTCGTTGATGTCCCACAGGATGGCATCGAACCCGTACCGGAGGAGCAGGTTCACGATGCCCGACCCCATCACCCCTCCTCCCAGCATGGCCACGGTTTTGACTTTCTGGGGGGCGATCTTTTCGATCCGCGGCAGCCTTCCCGCAGCCCGGGTGTTCAGGAAGATGGCGATGAGGTTCTTGGCGATGTCGGATACGGCGCATTCGGTGAAGAGTTCGGACTCCACTTTTAAATCCGCCTCGAAATCGCCGGTGAGCCCCCTCTCCATGGCTTCAATGGCCTTGAAGGGAGCCAAGTAGCCTTTGGCCTGCTTGGCAGCCATACCCTTGGCAAAGGCCAGGATGTTGGACTTCTCCTCGGGCTTGGGAAGCTTGTCGGTCTTGTTCCGGGTCATGCGGTTCTTGTGATTCAGTTCCCCGGAGATGAACCGGCGCGCGGCTTTCAGCGCTGTGTCCACGAGATCACTTGGCGAAACCACCTCATCGAGAGCCCCCTTCTTCAGCCCTTCCTCGGCGGAGATCGGGTTGCCGGTGGTGATCATGGTCAGGGCGTCGGCAAACCCCACCAGGCGGGCCAGCCTCTGCGTCCCCCCGGCGCCGGGAATCAGGCCGATCTGGACCTCGGGCTGGCCGATCTGCACTCCCTGGGCGGCCATCCGGTAATGGCAGGCCATGGCGATCTCCAGCCCGCCCCCCAGGCAATGGCCGTTGATGGCCGCGATCACCGGCTTGGGGCCTTCCTCAATGGAGTTGATGAAACGGTTGTTCTCCATGACCCTGGGGAGGAGGAAATTCTTGTCCCGGATGGGCTGGATCTGGGTGATGTCCGCTCCGGCGATGAAATTCTTCCCCGTTCCCGTGAGGACCACTGCTTTGACGGCGCCGTCACCCGCGGCCTGGATCAAGGCATCGGCCATCTCCCGAACGAAGTGCTCGGAGAGCTGATTCACCGGAGGGTTGTTCATGTAAAGGACAACCACGCCCTCCTTCATTTCTACTTTCAGGGTCTGATAATCGGTTTTCATGGCCTAACCTCCCTTAAGAATAACTCCCAAGTCACAATCCCGCGAATCGCGGGACCAAATCCCAAAAAAATTACCGCCTCCAATTTTCCGTGGACCTAAGATGAAATTTTGGGTTATTGGCCTTGTTTGGAATTAAAGGTTTTTTATTTCCCGCGTCTCCCCGTCAGCCTTTCCTCTTCGCTTCTTCCTCCGCCCGCAGAACTTTGCGGAGAATTTTCCCGATGGCTGATTTGGGAAGGGAGTCCCGGAATTCCACCAGCTTGGGCACTTTATAGGCCGCGAGTTTCTCCTTGCAGAAGCTGATGATCTCCTCTTCGGTCGCTTTTTCCCCGGGTTTTAAAACGATGAAGGCTTTGACCGTCTCTCCCCGGTACTTGTCCGCGATCCCCACCGAAACGGCTTCCTGGATTTTGGGGTGCTGGAAGAGAACCTCATCGATCTCCCGGGGGTAAATGTTGAACCCTCCGGCGATGATCATGTCTTTTTTGCGGTCCACGATAAAGAAATAGCCATCCTCATCCTGAATGGCAATGTCCCCGGTGTAGAGCCATCCGTCCTTTAACTGCCCGGCGGTCTCCTGGGGGTTGTTCCAGTACTCCTTCATCATCAGGGGGCCTTTCATGATGATCTCCCCCGGCTCCCCCTGGGGGACATCCGTCTTTCCCTCCTGCAAATCCACCAACCGCACGTCGTTGTCGATGATGGGGATCCCGATGCTTCCCACCTTCTTGAGGCCGAGAACGGGGTTGGTGATTCCCAGGGAGGTGGATTCGGAAAGACCGTAACCTTCGCTGAAAAAGATCCCCATGTCCCGGCACTGTTCGATCATCTCCACGGGCATGGGCGCGCCGCCGGAATTCAGCAAACCCAGCCTCTTGGCCAGGTCCAGTTCCGCTGCTTTGGGATGGTTGATGACTGCGTTGATCATGGTGGGGACGGCGGGGAAGAAAGTAATTTCCTTGAAGTTCGCCAGAAGGTTCATTACTTCATCGATGTTAAAACGGGGGATCTGGATCTGGGTGGCGCAGCTGAACATACCCCAGTTCATCACCACGATGTTTCCATAGACATGGAAGTAGGGCAAGACGGCCACCACCGAACGCCGCTCGGGAGGAGTCAAGTGGATGGTGGGATTTCCCCACAGAGCACATATAAAAGTCGCGGTAATGACATTGGCGTGGGTGAGAACGGCTCCTTTGGGAATCCCCGTGGTTCCCCCGGTAAACTGGATCAGGGCGGGATCTTCCGGGGATACCTGGACCCGGGGGAATCTCGCGCTGGGTGACCCTTCCAGGAGCGTGGAAAAATGGTGCCACCCCTTTTCCAGGTCCAGGCTGGCTGCCGTGCTCACGCCCAGGCCTTTAATATAATCCGTAACTTTGGTCACGATCACCCGGGGGATGGCAACCGCTTTGCATAAAGCCCGGATATTGGGCAGAACCATATCGAAGGTGATGAGCGTGGTGAGCCCGGTGCTGCCGACGATCAACTTCAGCTCATCCGGCGTGTACATGGGATTGATGTTCACGATAATGGCCCCCAGGGACAGCACGGCATAATAAGCGATGGGGTACTGGGGGCAGTTGGGCAGGTGAATTCCCACCCGGTCCCCTTTCTTGATTCCCAAAGCGCCCAGGGCATTGGCCATCCGGAGGACCTGCTGGCGCAATTCCCAGAAGGTCATCTCGGTGCCGAAGAAGTTCAGGGCCGCTTTGTCCGGGTAGGCATTGGCCGGGATCTGGAGGAGTTCGTGGATGGGCAAGCGGGGGTAACGGATGGTGGTGGGAACGTTGTAATCATAATGCCGGTGCCAGGGTTTGGTTTCCATGCTCTTCATCCCTCCATAATTAAGCGGTCGGCTTTCAGCGGTCAGCTCAAAGACTGGATCATCTTGAAACATAATAAAGCGGTCAGGATTTAACCAACAGCCGTCAGCCCAAAGACTAGGCCAGGACTGTATTTTCAAGGTAAAGGCTGATGTTTGACTGCTGAAGCTTCTGGGGATTGCTGACGACTGACAGCGAATCGCTGTTTTGCTGACCGCTGAAGGCTGAAAGCTGAACGCTTCTTTGCAGAGTATTACTAAATGCTATATATAAAAGTCAAGAAAAATCTAGTACCTATCAGTTTTTTATTGACAATTATTGATTGTTTGGCTAATAGTGTTTTAGCCGCAGGGCGGAAAAAATCGGGAGTGACCTCTTGAAAATCGGCGAGCTGGTTCAGCGAACGCGCGTTTCCAAAGAAACGGTCCATTATTACGTCCGCGAAGGCCTTCTGCCCAAACCCCGCAAACGGGGAAGAAATACTGCCGATTACGATAACGGCTATGTGGAGCGCATCCGTCTGATCAAAGAGCTCCAGGACCGTTACTTTCTTCCCCTGGCGATCATCAAGAATATTCTAAAGTACCAGAAAAAATCCCCCGAAGGGCAATCCCTCCTGAGCCTGCGGAGAGAATACTTTCGGCCCGTGGACCAGCTCCTTCCCAGCGAGGTGGAAGGGGAAGAGGCTTTCCTGAAGGCCACGGAACTGGGTCGGAGGTGGCTGGCCAGGATGGAGGAATGGGGGATCATCAGCCCGGAAATCCGCAACGGTCGGAAAATCTACTCCCAGGACGATGTTACCCTCGGCAAATTGGTGCTGGAGATGGATCGGGTGGGCATCGGAGTAAAGGACGGATTCGACGCCGAGGCCCTTAAACATTACCGGGATCTCTTCCGGGAAATCGTGGTCATGTCCCACAAATACTACTTCGAAGCCACCCTGGGAAAGCTTCCCCCGGAAGAGTTCTCCAGAAGGATCGTCCAAGGAAGAGAAATCATGAGCACTTTCTTCTACCACCTTTACCGCAAGCTCTCCCGGGAGGAGTACCGGCGAATTTTGCGGCTGCTGGAAGCGGAAGCCAAAGAAGGGGAGAACTCGGAGGCTCCCTTCCCCGCCCTTTAGAAATTTTCCAAAATATTTTAAATCGGTTCAGCACGATCTTGACAATTGCCACCGGAAACGGGCATGGTATATACGATTGAAGGGATGAGAAACCGATTTGAATTCGGTCCAATGAAAGAAAGGAGGGGGAAATCATGAGGACGAAAGAGCAGTACATCGAAAGGCTACGGACGATGCGCCGGAACATTTTTTTTAACGGCGAGAAGATCGCCCGGGACGACGAAGTGCAGATGCCCACCATCAACACCATCGGCCTCACCTTTGACTACGCCGCCGACCCCAAGCACGAGGGCCTGTGCACGGCCGTATCCCACCTGACGGGGGAGAAGATCAACCGCTTCAACCACATCCACCACAGCAAGGAGGACCTGCACAAAAAGCAGGACATGACCCGGCTTCTCTGCCAGGTCGCCGGAGGGTGCATCCAGCGGTGCATGGGAATCGACGCGGCCAACGCCATCTACAACGTTTCTTACGAGGCGGACAAAACGAACAACGGGGCGACGGAATACCATAAGAATTTCAAAAAATTTATGGAGCGGTTCCAAAAGGAAGACCTGGTGGGATGCTGCGCCCAGACGGATGTGAAAGGCGACCGAATGAAGCGGCCCAGCCAGCAGAAAGACCCGGACATGTACGTGCACGTGGTGGAACGGAAGAAAGACGGCATCGTGGTCCGGGGGTCCAAGGTCCATAACTCCGAGGCTTCCGTGGCGGACGAGATCTTGGTCGTTCCAACCCGCGCCCTTTTACCCGAAGAGAAGGACTGGGCCGTGGCTTTTGCCGTCCCCGGGGACTGGGAAGGGGTTAAGCAGGTCGTCTCCGTCCATAACCTGCGGGACCGGCAGTATTTCAAGAGGGGATTCGTCCCCGGGGCTACCGACTCCTACACCATTTTCGACAACTGCTTTATTCCCTGGGAGCGGGTCTTCCTCTGCGGGGAGACGGTCCACGGCGGAGTGTGTGCCCTGCTCTTCGCCCTTTTTCACCGGCACAGTTACTCGGGCTGTAAACCGGCCCTGGGAGACCTGATGCTGGGCACCGTAGCCCTGGCCGCCGAGTACAACGGCATTGCCAAGGCCCCCCATGTGCGCGACAAGCTGGCGGAAATCATCCGGGTCTCCGAGCTCGGCTATGCGGCCGGATTCACCGCTTCGGAGATGGGCAAACCCGAAGTGTACATTCCCCGCGTGGGGTTCCAGCCTTACGGGCCGGGGAGCTACATTCCCAATTCCATTTACGCCAACGTGGGCCGCTGTCTCACCGGCGAGGCGGTCTTCCGGGAAGCCGAGATCCTGTGCGACATCTCGGGCGGCATCCCCGCCACCTTCCCCTACGAAGGGGATTTCATGAACCCCGAGACCAGGGACCTCCTGTACAAGTACATTACCCGGAATCCGGATGTTCATCCGGAGGATGCGGCCCAGCTGTGGCGGTATGTGGGCGATCTGGCCTGCTCGGCCACCGGGGGGATTCATATGTACGGGGCCTTCCACGGCGGCGGCTCACCCATCATGGAGGCCATCGCCATCACCACGCAGTATGATATCGAAACGCGCAAAAAGATGGTCAAGGAACTTGCCGGGATTAAGGACCGCAAGGTAAACCCGGAAAACAAAGGAAAGAAATAGGAAGCAAAGAGCGGAGAGCGAAGAGCGGAGAGTCAAGAGAATATAGTTTTCGTTACTCCACGCTCCATGCTCCTCGCTCCACGCTATTTAAAAGGAGGAACTGATTTATGAGAGATGTTGTCATCGCAGGATACCTGAGAACGGCGCAATCCAGGTCCCGCCCCAATGACCCACCCCGGGACTGGTTCCACAAGGTCCGGTCGGACGATCTTCTGGCGAAACTCCTCCCCGAGCTGGT
>LJUR01000009.1 GCA_001304105.1 Deltaproteobacteria bacterium SM23_61 | reverse complement strand
ATTTTCCGGCGTTTCCTCTCCAGCAGAACCCCTCCGGTCAGGAGGAGGAAGCCGCCGATGATGAAAAAGAGGGAACGGGGAAGGAGCTCCCAGAAAAAATCGAAGTAGCGGACGACCAGATCCACTACGAAAAACAAGAGGGCGATATTCACGTAAAGCGGAAACTCCCGCACATATCCCAGGAAAAGGACGATGAGCACGGCCAGGACGAAGATGAGGTTCGCCGCGAGGACGTAATCCCGGTGTCTCATCCCCGGCAGACCGTCGAAGAGAAAACTCATGTAGAGCGCCAGTCCCAGAAGGACGAGCAGAAATACCACCTCCCAGATCCATGCCGCCGGTTTATCGTAAGACAACGCAAGACCGAAGAGGGAAAGGAGGAACAACCCGGAAAGGGCCAGGTAAAACGGCCAGAGCACGGGGGCGCCGAAACGCCCCCCATAGAGATCGAAGGTGAAAAGGAAGCCGGTCCCAAAGGTGCACAACATTCCCAAAACGAAGTAAGGGCCGGAAATTTTCTGGAACGATGCATGCCCCCGGTGCATGAGCCCCAGGCCCCAGAGGGCCAAACCGGCGATGAAATAAAGGGATACAAATTTTGACTCGCCCGGGACCGGAGCGGAAGGTTCTAAGGCTTCAGGGGACAGCCAGGAATGGGTTTCCATTCCGAGCCAGATCAAAAGAACGATCAGGCTCAAGGAGAGAAGAGTCCTGAAGCGAAGAAGGTAGGCTAGGGGAAAGACCCCCAGGCCCCAAACGAGCGGACCGTTGGCAAAATCCACGGGGAGATGATAAATCTGGGCGATCAGGAAGATTCCTGCGCCAAAGATGAGCGCCCCCAGGAGAATCAGGCCGGCCCCGACCCGGGGGAAATCCCCTCTTTCATAACGGAGAAGGTAGCCCAGGCCATAGCTGGCCGCCATGGGGAAAAAGATAATCACCAGCTTCCCCCCAGCGGGGATGGCCGACCAGTTTGCGGCCACAAAAAGAATGACCCCCACTCCGGCCAGCACCGATCCCAGGACGGAAAGCGCGGTAATCAGTCTTCCCGTTCCCGCCGGACCCCCCAAACGCGCCTTCATCCGGTAATAGGCCAAAATCTGGTCTTTCTGGATGGGGGAAACCAGTCCTTCCTCTTCCCAGGTCTCGATTTCCCCTCTCAATTTTCGGGCAAACCCGCGGTCGATCTTCTTCTTCACGCCCTACACCCTACCCCCTGCACCCATTTCTTTTATCTCTTCCCCACCTGAGTCACGCCGGTGAGGGTTAACATAAACCAAATTTTCTTCTCCGCCGGAGCTCCGGAATAGGCGGGAATTTCCGAGTAATTAACATCCAGGCTCCAGCACTGATGCCGGAAGGTCAAGCCGTACGTGGTGCCTATCGGTTGATGGGTAAACATATCGTACCGCTCCCCGAAGGAAAGGTACAGAAAAGGAAAAACCCGGACCTGGAGAGACGCGCCGATCTGTTCCTCGATTCCCTTCTTCCATGAATGCATCAGCGAAAAGCTGTCGCCCCGGCCGTCGGACAGGCCGAGGGTGGTGTAGCTGGTCTGAAAATGATTTTGGTTGATGTCGTAATTGGCGATGTTCTCGAACTGAATGTACTGCAATCCGTTGAACCGGAATTCGCTGGCGATGAGCCCGAAGGGCCTCCGGGGCTCGCTGGACGGGCCTAGGTCCCGGGTGAGCTCGTTGATATCGTACGTTTGCCCGACCTTGAAATAGAGGTACTCGTGGTAACGGGTCTGGGACTTATCCACGACCTTCCCGATGATCCGGTTCGCAACCCCGTAGAAAACGGCGTTTGTCTTGGGCACCGCCCGGTCATAATAGGGGATGTCGGTCTGATCCACATCCGGAATGTACAGGTAGGAAATTTCCGGCCGGATCACGTGCTTGATCTTGGGAATTCTCTCCCATCCCGTGTCGTAGACGCGGTACAGGTCTGACCCTACACCGGTTTGAAAATCCCACAGCTGCCGGCTGCGGGATCCGTCGCCCTCACTGACCCCCGCGTACCAGGTCTCCCTTCCGCCCAGTTCGGTATTGAACTCCAGTCCCCCCCATTTCAAGGGCAGGGAGAGCCGGGGATACAGGTCCACCCGGTTCCCAGTGGCCCCCCTTTCCCGGAAGAAATACCCGTAGCTGGTTTCAAAATTGAAAAAGAGAGGGGAGGAAAAAAGGGGCTGCCGAATTCCCACGAGCTTCGTAAGCGGGTAGTACTGCAGGGTGGCCTTGTCTTCCTGCCGCAGATCGACGGTATGGCGGGCCTCCCCGAAAAAGCTGTACCTTTCCCAGTTCTTGGTGAGGGAGAGGAGAGAATACACCTGCTCGGCATATCTATCCACGTAGGTCGATCCGTAGTCGGCAAAGTACTGGCGGTCGCTGAAGGCTTTCAGGCGGGCTTTGGCGAAAAAGCTGGGGTCGAAATACTCCTCATGCTGCAAATGGGCCTCCCAACGGTCCGGTTTGCGATCCAGTTTGTCGCTGTATTTTTTCCGGTATTCCTTACTTTCTCGGAAATGATACCCGTAGAGACTGCCGTGACTTTCATTCTTGCGGATATACCGGTACTCCGCCCCTTCCCCGATTCCTTTCTGGGTGGTGAGGTCCAGGTAAAAAGTGGCGTCCATGTTCCGGGCTATGGCCCAGAAATAGGCCAGGTTCACCCGGGCCCCGGCAGTGTTGGAATACCCGATCCCGGGGAAGAGAAAGCCGGACTGGCGCTGGGTCTTCACCGGAATTAACAGGTAGGGAGAATACAAGATGGGAACATTCTTCACCTGGAAGGTGGCCCCCCAGACATCGGCATACTCTTCCAGGGTGATCAGGGCTTCGCCCCCCGTAAACCGCCAGGCCGGCCAGTCCCCGTCGCAGGTGGTGAAGCTTCCCCCTTTCACCCGATAGGTATCCTCGCCGACCCGCTCGATTTCCTCTCCGCGGAGGTAGTAGTGCTGTTTTTTCAGAAACAGAGTCCCCTGGATGATGATGCCCAGGTTGGTATCCAGGTCGATCATCATCTTCTCCCCCCGGATGGAATCCTCGCCCTGAACCAGGGTCACCTTTCCCGTGGCCTCCGCCTCTTGGGTCGCTGTATTCAGTACCACCCGGTCGGCGGTGAGCTTCCGGCTTCCCTGCGAAATTTCCACCCGTCCCTCAGCAACATAGGTCTGGGTCTCATGGTCGAAAGAAATTGAATCCGCCCTCACCCTCCAGGGCTCCCGGGAAGATTCATACTTCATCAGGGGGGAAACTTGGGAGTGTCCGTCAGAAAGGAGAGCCAGAAAAAGGAAGGCCAGGACAGAGGAAACGAGGATCCATCCTTTGCCCCGATTCATTCCCATCCCCGGTTGGAAAATCAAACCTTCTTCCCTTTCGATCCTGAGCCTCCTCCCGACGAATCAAAAAACCTGATGGGACACTGACAAACCTGGCGCGGCAAAACCGCAACCCAAGAATTTTTTCTCAAGACACAGATGAACACAGGGAAACACAGACAAAATAACTGCGCGGATAGAGCATAGCGCAGAGCGGAAAAGAAAAAAACCAAAAATTCACCCCCGGAAGGCAGGGGAAAAATGGCCAGTCCGTGCTCATTTAATGATCCACCAGTCCTTCGCGGATTAAATAAGCCCGGGCCTCTCCAACGGTGTAGAGAGAACCCGTGATCACCACCAGGTCTTCCCTTCCCGCCTCGCCCCTCGCTTTTTCCACAGCGCCCCCCACGTGGGCGAATTCTAAAGTCGGCTTTTTCCAGGGAGAAGAATGCTTTCGAAGGAGTTCCAGGGATGCCGCCCGCTCCATATCCGGACGGGTCAGGATGAGCAGATCGGCCAGCGGGACCAAGGTAGACATCATTTTCCCAATCTCCTTGTCGCCCATGATTCCCAGGACCAGAATCAGCCGCCGATGGGGAAATTCCTCCTTAAGCGCCCTCTTCAAAATCCGGGTGGCCCCCGGGTTATGGGCCCCGTCCAGGAGAATCGGGGGAGAATCGCCGACCCTCTCCAGGCGGCCCGGCCATTTCGTCTCCGCCAGGCCGTTTCGCAGATGCTCTTCTTTCAGGGAAAATCCCTTCTCCATGAGCATTTCCGCGGCGGCCAGGGAAAGAGAGGCATTCAGCACCTGATGGCTGCCCGCCAGCCCCAGATGGAGATCCTTCCAGCGGTGATGGCGCCCCCGAAAATTCATCATCCGGGGTCCTGTTCTTCTGCCTCGAAAATCCTTTCCATGGACATAAAAGGGGGCCTGGAACTCCCGGCATTTTTCCTGAAGCAGAGTCACTACCCGCTTCTGCCGGGCGGTGGTGAGAAGCGGGCGTCCGGGTTTTATAATCCCCGCTTTCTCTCCGGCGATCTGGAGGATGGTTTTCCCCAGGTACTGCTGGTGCTCCATGGAAATGGGGCTGATGAGGGTCAGAAGGGGATCGATCACGTTGGTGGCGTCCAGCCTTCCCCCCATTCCGGTTTCCAGGACGGCCAGATCTACCCCTTCCTCCCGAAAATGGACAAAGGCCATGGCGGTGGTAAATTCGAAGAAAGTAAGGGTCGCTTTTTGGGGGTCGAAATCAGCGGGAAGCGAAGGAACGGAAGAATCGGGCCAGAGCTCACCGCTCTTTTCCATGTCCCCCACCACTCCGTGGATCCGATCGGTCAGCCGGACGACCCGATCCTCGGGGATGGGAACTCCGTTGACCTGAATTCTTTCCGTAAAATCGATCAGGTGGGGGGAGGTGTAGAGGCCGACCCGGTAGCCGGCCTGCCGGAGGATGGCGGTTAAGAAGGCGGCCGTGGAGCCTTTCCCGTTCGAGCCGGCGATGTGCACCGCCCGCAATCCGGCGTGGGGATTTTCCAAATGCCGGAGCAGGAGGGTTATATTGGCCAGCCCCAATTTGATGCCGAATCTCTGAAGACCGAAGAGGTAACCCAGGGTTCTCTGGTAATGTCTCCTATCCTCGGATTCTCTTCGCACCTTCTACACCCGTCCCTCCGGTCTCATCCGCTTCGCAAGCATGGCCAGGAGCTGGCCCAGGATTTTTTTCATCTCCCGGCGTTCCACGATGATGTCGATCATCCCGCGCTCCAGGAGGTACTCGGAACGCTGAAAGCCCTCGGGCAATTTCTGCTTGATCGTCTGTTCAATGACCCGCTGCCCGGCGAACCCGATGACCGCCTTGGGCTCGGCGAGGATCACGTCGCCCAGCATGGCAAAACTCGCCGAGACCCCCCCGGTGGTAGGATCGGTGAGGACCGAGATATAGGGAAAGCCCTTCTTTTTCAGGCGGGCCAGGGCCGCGCTCGTTTTGGCCATCTGCATGAGCGAAAAGATTCCTTCCTGCATGCGGGCTCCCCCCGAGGAGCAGAAGATGACCAGGCCGCACCCCTCCTCCTCCGCCCGTTCGGCCAGCCGGGCCACTTTTTCACCCACCACCGACCCCATGGATCCCCCCATGAATTCAAAATCCATGACCCCTACCATGGCCGGTTGGCCCAGAATTATACCCTTTCCTCCCAGCATCGCCTCCGTCCTGCGGGTAGTCTCCTGGCTTTCCTTGATCCTTTCCGGGTATTTCACCCGATCCCTGAAGTGCAGAGGGTCCAGGGGCTCCATGCCGGCATCGTGCTCCACGAAACTTCCTTCATCCACCACCAGGCCGAGGCGGCGGGTGGCGGAAATTCGAAAGTGGTAGTTGCACTTGGGGCAGACCATCAGATTGCGCTCCACCTCTCTCCGGTAGAGCATCTGATTGCAGGCATCGCATTTTGTCCACTGAGGCTCGTATTCCCGCATGACTATGGGCGTCCCAAGATCCTTTCTTGCTCCCCCGCCTTTTTCTTCCTTAAAGTAGAAAAATTACCACATGTTAAGCAGCTTATCAATCCTATTTTGCTTTTCCCGGGCCCCGGCCTTGAAAAAAAAAGAACTTAACCGCAGAGGTCGCGGAGAACGCAGAGGAAGAAATGGCCAAATGCTCAGCGCCAGGATGCAGGGCGAAGAACGGCCTTTTTCCCCAGCCTTCCCGGAAGATCAAACCGGCTAAGGGGCTTTCCAGGTATGATCTCTGCGCTCTCTGCCTGCTCTCCGTTCATCCTCTGGTCTTCAATGCCGGAGGATGGAAAGGCAAAGAGGAGTCTATATTAGTCTATGTTCATACAAGGATTTGTGTTTTTTGTCTTTACCCAGAAAAAGCTCTGCGATCTCTGCGTACTCTGCGGTTCATTTTTTCTTTTCCCTCGGAGGGCGCAGAGACTTGTTTTATTTCTCAAGCAACGAAAAAGCCATGGTCACCAAAACCCATGGCTTAAACCGGAGATACCGGAAATGATCAGTTTTCCGTGGTAGTGGGAAGAGGGGGGCGGTTCAGATGCTGCTCAATCGCCAGGACCGCCTCTCCAACCTGAAGCGTTCCCTCCGGAAGAACCCAGCCCTCGCCGCGGAGTTCGTAGAATAGCCGAAAAATGGGGGGCACCAGGAAAACCAGCTGATTCTTCCGCAGAAGAAAGGAAAACACTTCGGCTGGCGTGCTAGAGATCAGGACCTTGCCGGCCTCCATCACCACCAGCCGGTCCACCAGGTCCACGATCTCCTCGACGGCATGGGAGACGAGGATGACCGTCTTGCCCGCCCTGCGCAGGGCGCCGATCTCCTCCAGGATTTCCCTTCTCCCGGCCCCGTCCAGCCCGGCGGTGGGTTCATCCAGGATGAGGATGGCCGGGTCCTGGACCAGGATTCCGGCCAGGGCGACCCGGCGCTTCTCCCCCCCGCTAAGTTCGAAAGGGGAACGGTTGCCGAATTCTTCCATATCGAGACCGACCAGGAACGAGGCGGATCTTACCCGCCGCTCAACCTCTTCGGGAGGAATGGATTTTTGCCGGCGCAGGACGAAGGCGATGTCTTCGAATACGGTTTCTTCGAAGAGCTGGTGTTCCGGGTACTGGAAGACCAGGCCCACGCGCCGGCGCAATTCGGCCCAGGGAATTCCCGGTTGGCTGAGATCCTCCCCCAGGACACGAACTTTTCCCGCGGAAGGTTTGAGCAGACCGTTGAAATGCTGGACCAGGGTGGTCTTTCCCGACCCCGTCTCGCCCACGATCCCCACGCATTCCCCGGGGAACACTTCCAGGGAAGCCTCCCTCAGTGCAGTCCTCTCCAGGGAGGTTCCCGGGTGGTAGATATGGGTCAGACCTTCAACTTGAATGACGGGCTGAGAAATGGTTCTTCCCTCAGTCGGTGACCTTGTAAACCAGGTCCTTCTCCCGCACCCGGTCTTTCACCTTGATCCCGATGAGCGCCCCGGGTCCGGCCATCTCCACGGGCTTGTTGTCCACCTCCATGGACTGGATCTGGTCCTCAAAATCGGTCGTATGACCTTTAAATTTGATCCGGTCGCCCACGTTCAGCACACCGTCCGTCACTTTGACGGCCGCCACGCTGGGCTTGGAGAAAAACTTGATAACTTCGCCGACCTTCTGTTCCGGCATAATAGCCTCCTTTTCGCCGGCCGGGTTTTCCCCGTGAGCGGATTTCGTTGAAAAATTATAGGTTTTTGAATCTGCCAGTGTCAAGAAAGAAAGTGCTGGGTTAAGAGGCTTGATTTACGAACGGATTTGACGAGTGAAATACGGGAGGACGGGGAGCTACGAACGCGGGGCCTTTCCCCTTTCAAGCAGAAAGGTCTTCAATTCTGCGTAAGAGCGGACTTCCGGAGGAATCACATGTCCGCGTTTCCGCAATCCCTGGATGAGCTGGTACAGCGGGGGAATTTGAAGGTTGGAACCCCCGGCAAAAGGGGCTGAAGCTAAAAACCCCTCCGGTGGGCCGAGAAAAGAGACCCGGCCGTTCTCAAGGTAAATAAAATCCTTGGCTTGGAGCGCTTCTTCGAAGGAATGGGTGATATGGAGAAGGGTTATGCCCTGATCCTCGTGCAGCCTTTGAAAGAGGTCCAGGATCTCCCGCCGGTCCCGGAGGTCCACCATGGAAGTAGGTTCATCCAGGACCAGGACCTCGCATTCCATGGCCAGGATGCCGGCGATGACCACCTTCTGCTGCTGGCCGCCGGAGAGGAGGTGGGGAGAATGGGTCCGGTATTCGGCCATCCCCACCATCCGCAGGCTCTCCTCCACCCGGGCGGACATGCGCCCCGGGGCCATGCCCCGATTTCCCAGCCCGAAAGCCACATCCTCCTCCACGATGGAAGAGACGATCTGGTTCTCGGGATTGGAAAAAATGTACCCCACCCGGGGCGAGACCTCTCCCGCTTGGAGAGGCCGGCCGTCGATTCGAACCTCCCCCGAGGAGGGCGAGAGAAGCCCCTTGACCAGCTTTCCCAGGGTAGTCTTTCCCGAGCCGTTGGGTCCCATCATGGCGGCATATCGCCCCCGGGGGATCCGGAGGTTCAGCTCTTGGAAAACCGGCCGTCGCGAGCCTGCCGAAGAAGGGTAGGAAAAGCTCACTTCCTTCAGTTCGATCATCTTCCCCGAAAAAAAAGGGCAAGGCCAACGGCCTCGCCCCCGGAAAATCCCTCGCCCGGCCTTACGGCTTGGCCGGTGCCTCGGGAAGCTTCGTTCGCTGGGAGCGTTTGACCTTTTCCCGCTTCTTCTTCCCCTTCTTGGCCCCTTCCTTTCCTTCGCCGATCAATTCCACCAGGGAAACGGGAGCGCCATCCCCCGGCCGGTACCCCACTTTCACGATCCGGAGGTAACCCCCGGTGCGGGACTGGTACCGGGGAGAGAGGGTTTCAAAAAGCTTCTTGACCACGTCGGCCTTCCGAACCACGGAGAGCGCCTGCCGCCGGGCATGGAGGTCGCCCCGTTTGGCCAGGCCGATGAGCTTCTCCGCCAGGGGGCGGACTTCCTTGGCTTTGGCGTCCGTCGTCTTCACCTTCTCGTGCTCCAGCAGCGAAGTGACCAGGTTACGGAGCATGGCCACACGGTGGCTGGTGGTCCGACCTAATTTTCTACCCGCAATTCGATGGCGCATGTTGCCGATCCTTCCCTAAGTCCTTCGACCCATAAATTCGGTAACCAATTTATTTACTCTGGACTTCGTGCGATCCGACAGGCTCACCGCCCTGGGCTTACCGAAGGGCCGAGTGAGCATCGAAGCACTAAGCTTCCTCTTTATTCTTCTGTACCAGTTCGGGGGGAGGCCAGTTATCCAGCTTCATTCCCAGGGAAAGCCCCATTTCCGAGAGGATCTCCTTGATCTCGTTCAGGGACTTTCTCCCGAAGTTCTTGGTTTTCAGCATCTCCGTCTCGCTTTTCTGCACCAGGTCGCCGATGTAGCGGATGTCGGCGTTCTTCAGGCAGTTGGCCGAGCGCACCGAGAGTTCCAGCTCATCCACGCCCTTGAAAAGGTTCTCGTTGATTTTGGCCGACTCCGGGACTTCGGGGGTCTTGGGGATCATCCCCTCCTCGTCGAAGGTGATGAAGACGCTGAGCTGTTCTTTCAGGATCTTGGCCGCATAGCCGAGCGCATCCGCCGGGGCCACGTTCCCGTTGGTCCAGATTTCCATGGTGAGTCGGTCGTAATCGGTGATCTGCCCGACCCGGGAGTGGGTGACCGTGTAGTTGACCTTCCGGATGGGGGAAAAGAGGGAATCGATGGGGATGGTCCCTATGGGTTGTCCTTCTTCCCGGTTGCGCTCCGCCGGGATGTAACCCCGACCTCTTTTAACCACCAGCTCCATGCCCAATTCCCCGTCTTCCGAAAGGGTGGCGATGACATGATCGGGGTTCAAAATCTCCACATTAGGGCCGGTCTGAATATCCCGCGCCCGCACCAGCCCCGGCTTGCCGGCCTTCAGGTGCATGGTTTCCGGACCCTCGGAATGGAGTTTCACCAGCAGCTCTTTGATGTTCAGGATGATGTCGGTCACGTCCTCGCGAACGCCGTGAATCGTGGAAAACTCATGGAGAACCCCTTTCATCCGTACGGCGGTGATCGCCGCCCCCTGGAGGGAAGACAGAAGGATGCGGCGCAGGGAGTTGCCGATGGTGATCCCGAATCCGCGCTCCAGAGGCTCCACGTGGAAGCGGCCGTAGGTGGGACTTAACGTTTCCTCCTCGATCTCCATGGTTTTTGGTTTGATCAAGGTTTCCCAGTTTCGATACATAGGAAATCTCCTCGATCCCGCTCGAGGCGGGCTCATCGAAGGGGTTATTTGGAATAGAGCTCGACGATCAGCTGCTCTTTGATGGGCATGGTCAGGTCTTCCCGCGAGGGAAGGGATACCAGACGGCCCCGAAACTGTTCTTTCTCCAGCTCCAGCCAGGAAGGGATCCCCCGGCGGGCCACCCCTTCCAGGGATTCGCCGATTTTGGCGATCTTCCGGCTTTTTTCCCGCAACTCGATCACCTGCCCCACCTTGACCAGGTAGGAGGGAATGTTCACCTTCTTGCCCTGTACCAGGAAATGGCTGTGGCGGACCATCTGCCGGGCCTCGCTCCGCGAGTTGGCAAACCCCAGCCGGTAGACCAGGTTGTCCAGCCGCCTTTCCAGGAGCAGAAGAAGGTTGATGCCGGTGATGCCCTTCATCCTGTCGGCTTTGACGAAGAAGTTCCGGAACTGCTTCTCCACCAGGCCGTACATTCGTTTGACCTTCTGCTTCTCCCGCAGCTGAACCCCGTAGTTGGAAAACTTCACCCTTCCCTGTCCATGCTGCCCGGGCGGATAGCTGCGCCGCTCGAAGGCACACTTATCCGAATAGCACCTTTCCCCCTTCAGGTAGAGTTTCAGGTTCTCCCGCCGGCAGAGCCGGCAAGCTGATTCAATATACCTGGCCAAACCAAACCTCCTCTCTCCCTTTGCCGGGTCTCACACCCGCCGCCTCTTCGGGGGGCGGCAGCCATTGTGGGGAATCGGGGTCACGTCACGGATCAGGTCCACCTTGAAACCGGCGGCCTGCAGCGAACGGAGAGCTGCTTCCCGTCCCGCCCCAGGCCCTTTCACGTAGACTTCAATGTTCCGGACCCCCTGCTCCATGGCTTTCTTCGCGGCCTGCTCGGCCGCCAGCTGGGCGGCGAAAGGGGTGCTCTTGCGGGAGCCCTTGAAGCCCGCGCTACCGGCGCTGGACCAGGCGATGACGTTCCCGCTCACATCCGTAATGGTAATGATGGTATTGTTGAAAGTTGACTGAATATGGGCGACGCCGTTCTGAATATTCCGCCGCTCCTTCTTCTTTCCTCCGGCTGGCTTTCCTGGCGACATTCTTCCTCCCGATTATTTCCTTTTTCCGCCCACCTGCCGACGGGGCCCTTTGCGGGTCCGGGCGTTGGTGTGGGTTCGCTGCCCCCTCACCGGCAGGGAACGCCGGTGGCGCAACCCCCGGTAGGTCCCCAGATCCATGAGGCGCTTGATATTCGTGGAGACTTCCCGCCGCAGATCTCCTTCAATCTTCAGGTTGCTCCGATCGATGGCCTCGCGGATCTTGGCCACCTCGGCATCGGTAAGAACATCCGTCTTCTTCGCCAGGTCCACCTGGGCCATCTGGAGAACCTTCCGGGAAGCGGACCGGCCGATGCCGTGGATGTACGTCAGGGCGATCTCGATGTTCTTATTCTTGGGAAGGTCGATTCCCGCAATTCGTGCCACCCTTACCTCCTTGTAAAAAGCTGTCAGCTATCGGCTTTCAGCGTTCAGCTAAACCTAACCATATTTTGCCTTTGCTGATCGCTGACCGCTGACCGCTGAAAGCTGTCTTTATCCTTGTCTCTGCTTATGCCGGGTATTCGGGCAAATGACCCGGACCACCCCTTTTCGTTTCACGATTTTGCACTTCACACAAATTCGGCGAACCGAAGCTTTGACTTTCATAGGGCCTTTCCCTTCTTTCCGCGAGGGGCTTATTTTTCCCGGTACGTAATCCGCCCCCGGTTCAGGTCGTAGGGAGAAAGTTCCACGGTGACCTTGTCCCCCGGCAGAATCTTGATGAAATGAAGCCTCATCTTGCCCGAAATATGGGCCAGGACCCGGTGACCGTTCTCCAATTCCACCCGGAACATGGCGTTGGGAAGCGTTTCGACGACCGTCCCCGTGACCTCGATGGCATCTTCTTTTGGCATTTGGTACCTGTCCCCGGAACCGGGACCCTGCCAGATCCTCCGGGTTCCCGCTGTTTCAGAGTTCGCTCAAAATCATGGGTCCGTTTTCGGTCACCGCCACCGAATGTTCAAAATGGGCGGAGAGATTCCGGTCCCTGGTGACCGCCGTCCACCCGTCGTCCAAGACAACCACTTCATAGCCCCCCGCATTGATCATCGGCTCGATGGCCAGAGTCATTCCCACCTTCAGCCGCACTCCCCTCCCGGGAATTCCAAAGTTGGGAACCTGGGGTTTCTCGTGCATGAACTTGCCGATGCCATGGCCCACAAAATCCCGCACCGCGGAAAAGCCCTGGCTTTCCACGTGCCGCTGCACAGCCGCGGAAATGTCGCCCACGTGATTTCCCGGGCGGGCCTGCTCAATGGCCTTGTAGAGCGCCTCTTCGGTCACCCGGAGCAGCCTCCGGGCTTCCTCGGAGATGGTCCCCACGGGCACGGTAATCGCCGCATCCCCGTAGTAATCATCCAATACAGCGCCGAAATCGAGGCTCAGAATGTCGCCATTCCGCAAGACCCGGTCCGAGGGGATGCCGTGAACCACTTCCTCGTTCACCGAGGTGCACAACACCGCCGGGTATCCGTTGTACCCCTTGAAAGCGGAACGGGCCCGGTGTTTCTTCAGCAGCGCCTCGGCCAGTTCATCCAGCTCCCGGGTCTTCACTCCGGGTTGGACCGCGGCTTTCACCTCCTGCAGGATCTCGGCCACGACGCGGTTGCTGCGTCGCATCCTTTCGATTTCCAGCGGAGACTTCAGAATGATCCGTTCTTCCAGGGAAAGAGGGTATGGCCCCATGATTCCCCTTATCTTCTCCCCTTGATCCGCCCCTGCTTCATGAACCCTTCGTAGTGGCGCATGAGCATATGGGACTCGATCTGCCCCACCGTGTCCAGGGCCACCCCCACCACGATCAGCAGTGCGGTGCCCCCGAAATAGAAGGGAACATTGAACCTGGTGACCAGGATCGACGGGAGAACACAGACGGCCGATACGTAAACGGCCCCGCTGAAAGTGAGTCGGGTCAGAACCCGGTCCACGAATTCGGCGGTCTTCTTTCCCGGACGGATTCCGGGTATGTACCCCCCGTACTTTCGCATGTTGTCGGCCACGTCCGTGGGGTTGAAGGTTACCGCCGTGTAAAAATAGCAGAAGAAGAAGATGAACCCCACGTAGATCGCTTCATACAGCAGTGACCCGGGCATTAGCTGGTCGGAGACCATTTTCATCCACGGGTGATCGATAAAATTGGCGATCGTCGCCGGGAACATGATGATCGAGGAAGCGAAGATGGGCGGAATGACCCCGGCGGTGTTGATCTTGAGGGGCAGGTGGGTGCTCTGGCCGCCGTACATCCTCCGTCCCACGATTCGCTTGGCGTACTGCACCGGAATCCGCCGCTGTCCTCTTTCCATGTACACGATGGCCCCCACCACGGCCACCATCAAGGCGATCAGGAAGAGGATTACGATGATTCCCATCTCCCCGGTCCGCAGAAGGCGGACGCTGTTGCTGATCGCCGTGGGCATCCGGGCCACGATTCCGGCGAAGATGATGAGCGAGATCCCGTTGCCGATCCCTCTTTCGGTGATCTGTTCCCCCAGCCACATGATGAAGGACGTACCCGCCGTCAGGCTGATCATGGTCATCATGCGGAAAGACCAGCCGGGATCCAGGACCACCGCTTCCCCGGCCGGGCCGGTCATCCGCTCCAGGCCCACGCTGATCCCGAAACCCTGGATGAGACTCAGAATCACGGTCCCGTAGCGGGTGTACTGGGTGATTTTCTTCCTTCCCGCCTCCCCTTCCTTGGAAAGCCGCTCCAGATGGGGAACCACTACAGTGAGCAGCTGGAGGATGATGGAAGAACTGATGTAGGGCATGATGCCCAGGGCGAACACCGACAGGCGCTCAAAGGCTCCTCCGGAGAACATGTCGATGAAGCCGAAAAGCGTTCCCTTGGCCTGGGAGAAAAAGGCCGCCAGGGCCGAGGCGTCGATCCCCGGCGTGGGGACATGGACGCCGATGCGGTAGATGGCCAGGAGCAGAAGGGACATGATGATCCGTCTCTTCAGCTCCGGGATCTTGGGTATGTTCTGGAATCCCTGGAACAAGGTTTAGATGACCTCCGTTTTTCCCCCTGCCGCTTCAATCTTCTTCCTGGCGGAGAGACTGAAGGCGTGGGCCCGAACGGTTAGGGGGCGGGAGATTTCCCCTTCTCCGAGAATCTTCACCCCGAACCCGACTTTCTTCACCAGCCCTGAAGATTTCATCCCCTCTACGTCCACCACGGCTCCATCAGGAAAGGCGGAAAGGTCCCGCAGGTTCACCACGGTCCATTCCTTGCGGAAAGGATTTTTGAACCCCCGTTTGGGGAGCCGGCGCTGAAGGGGCATCTGTCCCCCTTCGAAACCGGGAGAGCGTTTTCCCCCCGATCGTGCCTTGTACCCCTTGTGACCTTTGGTGGAGGTTCCGCCGTGCCCCGATCCCTCTCCCCGGCCGATCCTCTTTTTCTTCTTTCGAGCCCCCTGGGGGGGCCGTAATTCATTGAGTTTCATCGCCTTCACCCTGTCTCTCGACGACTTTCACCATGTGGATCACCTTCCGGATCATTCCCCGGATGGCCGGAGTATCCTTGAGCCGGACCGTCTTGTGCATCCGGGTCAAGCCCAGCCCGCGAAGCGTCCTCTGCTGTGTTTCCGGACGGCTGACCCCGCTTCTGACCAAGGTGACTTCGATCGTTTTCCCTTCCATCACTCCCTGCCCGTCATTTTAATGGGACACAGATAAACACAGATGAACACAGATTTCATTCTCGCAAAAGATTTAATAACAAAAGGCTGAATGGGACACGGATGAACACGGAAAAACACGGATGAGGCGAAAAAGATTTTTTATTTCTTTATTTGTATCTGTGTAATCTGTGTTCATCTGTGTCCAATAAAAAATCTGTCTATGCGTTCTCGGCCACGGCTTTGCCCAGTCTGGTGGCCACCTCCTCGGGGTTCTTGAGCGTCCTCAGCCCGGCGATGGTGGCTTTGATCACGTTGTGGGGGTTTCGCGAGCCCAGACATTTGGTCAGGATGTTTTCGATTCCCGCCGATTCGATGACCGCTCGAACCGCTCCCCCCGCGATCACCCCGGTCCCCGCAGAGGCGGGTTTGAGGAGGATCCGGGCGGCCCCGAAGCGACCCACGATCTCATAGGGGATCGTCCCCTTGGTTAGGGGTACCTGGATCAGGCTCTTTTTGGCCTGCTCGATCCCCTTGCGAATGGCCTCGGGAACTTCGTTGGCTTTTCCCAGACCGAAGCCCACCACTCCTTTGCCGTTTCCCACGACCACGAGGGCGCTGAAGCTGAACCTCCGGCCGCCCTTGACCACCTTGGCCACGCGGTTGATGTGGGCTACGCGATCGACCAGCTCCATTTCATCCGGATTGATTTGGGCCAATGAAAAACCTCCTCTTGCACACCGTAAGTTGAGAGGTGGAAGTTGAGAGTTGTAAATATTTTTTTCAACTCCCAACTCTCAACTCCCAACTAACGTTTTAGAAATCCAACCCCTTCTCCCGGGCGGCATCCGCCAGGGCTTTAATCCTGCCGTGGTAGAGAAACCCATTTCGATCGAAAACAACTTTTTGAATCTGGCGGGCCAGCGCCTTTTCGGCGATGAGCGCCCCGACCCTCTTGGCCGCCTCGGTCTTGCCCTTCCCCAGATCCTTTCCCCTCAATTCCTCACTCAGGGTCGACGCTGAGAGCAGGGTTTTGCCCTCCCCGTCGTCGACGATCTGGGCGTAGATATGGCGGGCGCTCTTGAAAATGTTGAGCCGGGGCCGTTCAGCCGTCCCCTTGATCTTTGAACGCATGCGCTTTTTCCGGCGCAACCTCGCCGTCACTTTCTCTTTTCTTTCCACGGCTACATCCCCATTCTAAATTGGACACAGATGAACATAGATAAACACAGATTTTATTTTCCCAAAAGACTTAAAGACATAATTGGACGCGGATGAACACGGATTCACACGGATCTAAATTTTTTTCATTATTCCTTTTTCGGTTTATCCGCGTTCATCCGTGTTTATCCGTGTCCCATAAATTTTTGGGTCTTTGCCTCTATCCCACCGCGGTCTTGCCGGCTTTACGGTGAATCACTTCCTCGGCGTACTTGATGCCCTTGCCGCCGTAGGGCTCCGGGGGTCGCAGATTGCGGATCTTGGCCGCAGTCATCCCCAGGAGGTTCCGGTCTGATCCTTTCAGGGTAATGCGCACCTGCCGCTCCACTTCGGCCTTAATTCCCTCCGGAAGGGGGAACCGGACGGGATGGGAAAAACCCAGGCTGAAGCTCAGTACATTGCCCTGGAGTTCGGCCCGGTAACCGACCCCGTTAATCTCCAGCACCCGTTCAAATCCCCGGCTCACTCCAGTGACCATGTTGGCAATGAGGGTGCGGGTCAAGCCATGAAGGGCTTCCCCTTCTTTCCCCCCTTCCGGGGCGTGGACGACAATCTTGTCCTTTTCCACGGTCAGACCCACATTCCGGTTGATGGTCTGGATCAAATTTCCCTTGGGTCCCGAAACCTTTACCACCGGAGTCTCAACCGCGACCTTAACTCCCTGCGGAATTGGAATCACTTTTTTCCCGATTCTAGACATACTTTTCTCCTACCAGACCGAACAGAGCAGTTCGCCGCCGACCTTCAGCTTTCGGGCATCCTTATCGGTCAAAACCCCTTTCGAAGTGGAAAGGATGATCAGGCCGAGTCCCCGGAGAACAGAAGGAATTTGGTCGGCCTTCACATACCGCCGCCGCCCCGGCTTGCTTATAAGTCTGAGGCCGGAGATGACCTGTTTCTTGGTTTCCCCTTCAAACTTCAAGTAAATTCTCAATATCCCCTGTTTCCCATCCTTTATCAATTTGTAATTTTTGATGTAGCCCTCGTCTTTCAAAATACGGACCACGTTATTCTTGAGGTTGGAAGCGGGAACATCCACCTTTTCATGCTTGGCCTTGTTGGCGTTGCGCACCCGCGTGAGCATATCCGCCAAGGGATCCGTCATCCCCATGGTTTCCTCCCTGGAAAAAGCTCGTTTACCAGCTGGACTTGATGACCCCCGGAACTTCGCCCCGCAGTGCTAATTTGCGGAAACAGATCCGGCAAAGGTCGAACTTCCGGTAATACCCCCGCGGTCGTCCGCAGACCGGGCAGCGGTGGTAAGAACGCACCCTGTATTTGGGTTTCCTCTTCGACTTGACGATCAGAGCAGTCCGGGCCACCTGTTATCCTTCCTTTGTATTATATTTGATCATATTTGATCGGGACACGGATGAACGCGGACAGGACGAAAAAAAATAATTCATGATTCTATAAATCTGTAATCCGTGTGGATCCGTGTTTATCCGTGTCCAATTTACCCTTTTTATTAGTTCCGGAAGGGCATGCCCATGAGACGGAGGAGTTCTTTTCCCTCCTCATCGGTTTTGGCCGTGGTGACGATGGAAACGTTCAGGCCCTTCACCTTGTCGATCTTGTCCAGGTTGATTTCCGGGAAAATGATCTGTTCCCGAATCCCCAGGGAGTAATTTCCCCGGCCGTCGAAGGCCTTGCCCGACACCCCCCGGAAGTCCCTGACCCGCGGTAGGGCCACATTTACCAGCTTGTCGAAAAAGTCTTCCATCCGGTTCTTGCGCAGGGTTACCCTGACTCCGATGGGCATTCCTTCCCTCAACTTGAAGGCGGCGATGGATCGTTTGGCCCGGGTGATCACCGCCCGCTGCCCGGCGATCAGGGAAAGCTCCTCCACCGCTGAGTCGAGGATCTTGATGTTCTGCACCGCCTCTCCCAACCCCATGTTCAGGGTGATCTTCTCCAGCCGCGGTACCCGCATGGGGTTCTGGTACCCAAAGCGCTTCATCAATTGGGGGACGACATCTTTGAGGTACATTTGCTTCAATCGGGTCATGGCCGTTCCCCTCTATTTCCTCTCGATCTGTTCGCCGCAGGCCTTGCAGACCAGGGCCTTTCCGCCGCCCTCCAGGACTTTCTTGCCCATGCGGGTTCCTTTGTTGCATTTGGGGCAGACCAAAAGGACGTTGGAGACATGGAGGGGGGCTTCCTTCTGGATGATTCCCCCCTGACGGGTTTGAGCCGACGGCCGGGAATGACGCTTGATGAAATTCACCTTTTCAACCAGGACCCGGTCTTTCTTGTGGAACACCTGGAGGACCTTTCCCGTCTTGCCCTTTTCTTTTCCCGCCATGACTTCTACCAGATCGTTTTTCCGTACGTGAAACCCCTCAAATTTCATCGAACGCCTCACCCTCCCGGGACCCCTGCTACAGGACTTCTGGAGCCAGGGAAATGATTTTCATGAACTTTTTGCCCCGCAGCTCCCGCGCCACCGGGCCGAAGATGCGGGTCCCCACCGGTTCATTCTGAGGATTGATCAGGACCGCAGAATTATCATCAAACTTGATATAGCTCCCGTCCGGGCGCCGGACTTCCTTCACCGTGCGAACGATCACCGCCCGCATGACATCGCCTTTCTTAACCTTGGAGTTGGGGATGGCTTCCTTAACCGAAACGATGATCACATCTCCCAAGCTGGCATACTTCCGCCGGGTTCCCCCCAATACCTTTATGCAAGAAAGCCTCTTGGCTCCTGAATTGTCGGCAGCTTCTAATGAGGTTTGCATCTGAATCATGGCCACACCCGCCTATTCTTTTCCGATTCCTCTCCCCCGGCAGATTTCCCCGGGCCTTTATTGGGCCCGCTCCAGAATCTCCTTCACCCGCCACCGTTTGTCCCGGCTGAGGGGCCGGGTCTCGACGATCAGCACCCGGTCTCCCCTATGGCAGGAATTCGCCTCGTCGTGCACTTTGTAACGCGCCCGCCGGCGAATATATTTCTGGTACAAGGGATGCTTGACCAAACGTTGGACCACCACCACCCGCGTCTTCTCCATGCGGTCACTGACCACCATGCCCACCATCGCCTTCCGGATCCCTCTACCCTTCATTCCTCTTCCCTCATTTGGACTTTGCTGCCGCGATTTCCTTCTGGCGCAGAACGGTCTTCACCCGGGCCAAGTCCCTTCGTACCTGGGGTAAACGCTCGGTGTTTTCCAGCTGCCCGGTCGCATGCTGGAATTTCAGGTTGAACAGCTCTTCGGTAACTTCTTTCTCCTTCTGGCGAAGCTCCGCTTCGCTCATTTCTTTAAGCTCCTGCGCTTTCACCCGCGCCCTCCCGTGCGATGAATTTGGTCCTCAGGGGCAGCTTGTGGGCGGCCAGGCGAAAGGCTTCGACCGCCGTCTCCCGGGTCACTCCCTCCATTTCGTAGAGGATGCGGCCAGGCTGGATCACGGCCACCCAGTCCTCCGGGGCTCCCTTTCCTTTTCCCATCCGGGTTTCCGCCGGTTTCTTGCAGATCGGTTTGTCCGGAAAAATCCGGATCCAGATCTTCCCCCCCCGCTTGATGTGCCGTGTCATGGTCACCCGGGCCGCTTCAATCTGCCGCGTGGTCAGCCATCCGCATTGGGCCGACTGGAGCCCGAAGTCCCCGTAGTTCAGGGTGTTACCCCGGGAGGCAGTCCCTTTCCGTTTGCCCTTCTGCTGTTTGCGAAACTTGACCTTCTTGGGCGATAGCATAATTTCTCCGGTTCCTTAGGGGGCGCTCTCCCTCCGCCCGCGAACCGCGGGAAGGATTTCGCCCTTGTAAATCCAGACTTTGACTCCGATCTGCCCGTACGTCGTCCGGGCTTCAGCAAATCCATAATCGATATCCGCGCGCAGAGTATGGAGGGGAACCCGGCCCTCGCGATACCATTCGGAACGGGCAATCTCTGCCCCCCCCAGTCTCCCGGCACAGGAAATCTTGATCCCCTGGCCGCCAAATTTCAGACAGGAGGTGACCCCTTTTTTCATGGCCCGGCGGAAAGCTACGCGTCGCTCCAGTTGCAGAGCCACGTTTTCCGCCACCAGCTGGGCGTCGGTTTCGACCCGCCGGACCTCCTGGATGTTGATGGAGATCTCCCGTTGGACCATCTTCTGGAGATCTTTTTGTAGCTTCTCGATCTCCGATCCTTTCTGCCCGATGATGATCCCGGGCCGGGACGCCCGAATGGTAATCTTGGCCCGATTGGCGGTCCGATCGATCTCGATTTTGGAGACTCCCGCATGGTATAGTTTCTTTTTCATAAAATCGCGCAGGACGATGTCTTCCTGCAAGAATCGTGAATAGTTTTTTTCCGCATACCAGCGAGAATCCCAGGTTTTGATGATCCCCAGGCGGAGTCCGATGGGATTGACTTTCTGACCCAAGTTGATTCCTCCTTCCCCTCTTCGAATGATCTCTCGGATTATGGCTCGCTCAACACCACGGTGATATGGCAAGTCCGTTTGCGGATCCTTCCCGCCCGCCCCATGGGTTTGGGTTGCCAGCGCTTTAAAGTGGGACCCGGATTGACAAAAATCGTTTTCACAAAAAGGGTGTCCACGTCGATCGATTTATCCTGCCGCGCGTTGGCCAACGCCGATTGCACCACTTTGGAAACCAGTCGGGCCCCGGCCTTGGGAGTATGGGTGAGGATTTGGATGGCTTCCTCCACCCGCTTCCCGCGAACGAGGTCCGCACACAGGCGTGTCTTGCGCGGGGAAATTCGAAGGTACCTGCCTATGGCTTGGGCTTCCATCCCGCCTCCTCTACGCTCCCGGTTTCGGCGGCGCGGCGGCCGCTTTCACCTTGGTCTTGCGGTCCCCCGAATGGCTGAAAAATGCCCGGGTGGGGGAAAATTCACCCAGCTTGTGTCCCACCATGTTCTCGGTCACGAAGACGGGAATGAATTTTTTTCCGTTGTGGACGGCAAAAGTGAGGCCCACCATGTCCGGCAGAATCGTGGACCGGCGCGACCAGGTCTTGATCACCCTCCGGCTGCTCGTCTCGACGGCCTCCTGAACTTTCTGCATCAAATTGAGGTCCACGTAGGGCCCCTTGCGGATCGATCTGGCCACGATTGACTCCTTCTACTGACGCAAGTCGCGAGGGCGATCAAAACCAACTCTCTGTCCGTTTTCGCCTTACGCCTTGCGACTTGCGCCTTAGGGTTCTATTTCCTTCTCTTCACGATAAACTTGTCCGTCGCCTTGTTGTGACGGGTTTTATACCCCTTCGTTGGAACCCCCCAGGGAGTCACCGGGTGCCGGCCCCCCGAGCTCTTCCCTTCTCCTCCTCCCAGGGGATGGTCCACCGGGTTCATGGCTACGCCCCGCACGGTGGGGTTCCGTCCCAGCCAACGATTCCTCCCGGCCTTCCCGAGGGAGACGTTTTCATGATCCAGGTTTCCCACCTGCCCCACGGTGGCGAAGCAGTTCACGTGAATGCGGCGCACCTCGCCCGAGGGCATTTTAAGGGTGGCATAGTCCCCCTCCCTGGCCATCAGCTGGCCGGCCGAACCGGCGCTGCGAATGAGCTGGCCCCCCTTGCCGGGTTTCATCTCCAGGTTGTGAACCAGCGTGCCCAGGGGGATGTTCTTCAAGGGCAGAGCATTTCCGGGTTTGATGTCCGCCCGCTCGCCGCTCATCACCGGATCCCCTACCTTGAGGCCCAACGGGGCCAGGATGTACCGCTTCTCCCCGTCGGCATAGTGGAGAAGGGCGATGTGGGCCGAACGGTTGGGATCGTATTCCAGGGAGAACACCCGCGCGGGAATGTCCCGCTTGTCCCGTTTGAAATCGATGATCCGGTACATCCTCTTGTGCCCGCCGCCTACGTGCCGGCTGGTGATCCGCCCGTACACGTTCCGCCCCCCCGTCCTCTTCCGGGGAACGAGCAGGCTCTTTTCCGGTGCTTTCCGGGTCAACTCGGAAAAATCCAGGGTGGTCTGAAACCTTCTGCCTGCCGAAGTGGGTTTGTATGTTTTCAGTCCCATAAAAACCTTCCCTCTTCCGTTTAGGCCCCTTCGAAGAACTCGATGCGTTCCCCTTCCTGGAGGGTCACGACGGCCTTTTTCCAATCCGATTGCCAACCGAAGAATCGTCCCACCCGCTTGCGCTTCCCCACCAGGTTCATGGTGTGGACGGCTTTGACTTTCACCTTGAAAAGCTTCTCCACCGCCTGGCGGATCTGGATTTTATTCGCCCGGGGGTCCACCACGAAGGCAATCTGATTTCCCGCTTCTTTCTGCCGGGTGCTCTTCTCCGTAACCAGAGGCCGCTTGATGATCTGATGGGGCTCTTTCATGACATGATGTTCCTTTCCACCTTCTCCAAACTGGAGCGCAGAAAGACCAGGTGTTCGTGGCGCAGGATGTCGTGGACGTTCAATCCCCGGACCTGCAGGATTTGAACCCCGGGAACGTTGCGCGCCGATTTCTCCAGGACCTCGTCGGCTTCATCAATAACGATGAGGGCGCTGGAGATGCCCAGCTTTTTCAGGGCTTCCTGAAAAGGCCGGGTTCGGATGCCCTCCAGCCTGAACCGGTCCAGCACCACCAGCCTCTCCTCCTGGTATTTGGAAGAGAGGGCCGATATCAGCCCAGCCTCGCGCACCTTCTTGGGCAGGGCATAGAAATAGTCCCGTGGCCGGGGCCCGAAAATCGTCCCGCCCCCCCGCCACAAGGGGGAACGCGAGTGGCCCGCCCGGGCCCTCCCCGTCCCTTTCTGCTTCCAGGGCTTCTTGCCCCCGCCGCTGACCGCCGACCGCTCTTTCGTGGACGCCGTCCCGCTCCGTTTGCCAGCCAGCTGCCAGCGCACCACATCGTAAATCAGGTGAGACTTCTCCTCGGCCTTCAGGAGACGATCATCCACCTCCATCTCCGCCACCTTTTTCCGCTCCATGTCGATGATCTCGATCTTCGCCATACCCGCTCCCTTGCCGGGTTTAACTCGCCGCCTTCGATTTCTTCTTCTTGGCTTCCCGGATGAGTACCAGCCCCTTCGAGCCCCCGGGAACCGCCCCCTTCACCAAGAGGAGATTCTGCCTGGGCCGAACATCGATCACTTCCAAATTCTGTAGGGTGGCTTGCCGGTTCCCCATCTGCCCCCCCATTTTCTGTCCCGGCCAGGTGCGCGAGGGATAGGAGCTGGCCCCGATGGAACCAGGGGCCCGGTGGAACATGGACCCGTGAGTGGCGGCGCCCCCCCGGAAATGCCAGCGTTTCACCACTCCCATGAATCCTTTTCCCTTGGAAATGCCGGCGATATCCACCCGGTCTCCCGCCTGGAAAGCTTCCACGGTGATCTCCTGCCCCACCTGAAAAGCCCCCGGGTCAGGAACGCGAAACTCCCTCAAGTAGCGGAAGGCCGGAACCTGGGCCTTGGCAAAGTGGCCCTGGAGGGGTTTCTTCACCTTTTTGGCCTCCCGTTCTTCGAACCCCAGCTGAACCGCGGCGTATTTTTCCTTTTCCCCAGTCTTGATCTGAACCACTTTGCACGGACCGGCCTGGATGACTGTGACCGGAACCACCCCGCCCTCTCCGAGGAAGATCTGGGTCATGCCCAGCTTTTTACCGATGATCCCTTTTAACATAGCGAAAACCCTTATCGAAGAAGCATTGAGCAGAGAGCGGAGAGCAGAGAGTAAAGAATCAGAACTCTATGCCCTCTGCTCTATGCTCTCTGCGCCTTATAGTTTGATCTCCACGTCCACCCCGGCGGCCAGGTCCAGCTTCATCAAGGCGTCGATCGTCTGCTGGGTGGGGTCGAGAATATCCAGGAGCCGCTTGTGCGTCCGGATTTCGAACTGCTCACGGGACTTCTTGTCCACGTGGGGAGACCGGAGAACGCAGTACTTGTTGATCGCCGTGGGCAGGGGGATGGGTCCCGCCACCCGGGCCCCCGTCCGTTTGGCCGTATCCACGATTTCCTTGGTGGATTGATCGAGGAGCCGGTAATCGTATGCTTTCAGCCGTATCCTTATCTTTGGACTATTGATCGCCATTTCTCCCAGTTCCCTTCTGTCTTCTCCCGGGTCCGGCTCCGCAGGCGGGCAGGAAAAACTCCTGCCCCCTTACTCGAGGATGTCGGAGATGACCCCGGCGCCCACCGTGCGCCCCCCCTCCCGAATCGCAAACCGCAACTCCTTCTCCATCGCGATCGGGGTGATCAACTGCACCTCAATATTCACATTGTCCCCCGGCATCACCATCTCCACCCCCGAAGGCAACGTCACCACCCCGGTCACATCCGTCGTCCGAAAATAAAACTGCGGCCGATACCCGTTGAAAAACGGCGTGTGCCGACCCCCCTCCTCCTTCGTCAACACATACACCGACCCCCGAAAATTCGTGTGCGGCGTGATACTCCCAGGCTTCGCCACCACCTGCCCCCGCTCCACCTCGTCCCGCTTCGTCCCCCGAAGCAATACCCCAATATTATCCCCCGCCTGCCCCTGATCCAATATCTTCCGGAACATCTCCACTCCCGTACACACCGTCTTGAACGTGGGCCGTATCCCCACAATCTCCACCTCATCCCCCACCTTCACAACCCCTCGATCCACTCGACCCGTCACCACCGTACCCCGCCCCGATATGGAAAACACATCCTCCACCGGCATCAAAAACGGCTTCTCTATATCCCGCTTCGGCTCCGGCACATAACTGTCCACCGCATCCATTAACTTGAAGATCGCCCCGCAACTCTCACACTTCTCATCCCCACACCCATGCTGCATCGCCTTCAACGCACTCCCCCGCACAATCGGAATCTCATCCCCAGGAAACTCATACTTGCTCAACAACTCCCGCAACTCCAACTCCACCAACTCGATCAACTCCGGATCATCCACCATGTCCACCTTGTTCAAAAATACCACAATACTCGGCACCCCCACCTGCCTCGCCAACAATATATGCTCCCGCGTCTGCGGCATCGGACCATCATCCGCCCCCACCACCAATATGGCCCCGTCCATCTGCGCCGCCCCAGTAATCATATTCTTGATGTAATCCGCATGCCCAGGACAATCCACATGCGCATAATGCCGATTCTTCGTCTCATACTCCACATGCGCCGTCGCAATCGTAATCCCCCGCTCCTTCTCCTCCGGCGCCTTGTCAATCTGATCAAACGATATGTACTCCGCCATCCCCTTCTGCGCCAAACACCTCGTAATCGCACTCGTCAACGTCGTCTTCCCATGATCAATATGCCCAATCGTCCCCACATTCACATGCGGCTTCGTACGCTCAAACTTCTTCTTCGACATAGCTCCTCCTTCGCTATCGGTTCTGGAAGATTTTGATTTGCTGGTAATGGAGCCCACGACCGGGATTGAACCGGTGAACCTCATCCTTACCAAGGATGCGCTCTACCAACTGAGCTACGTGGGCCTGGAGCGGGAAACGGGATTCGAACCCGCGACCCACAGCTTGGAAGGCTGTTGCTCTAGCCAGCTGAGCTACTCCCGCCCGAAATTTGTTGCCCCGCATTGATTCTCGGAGGGCTGTCCATCCAAAGCTTTCAGTGGTGGAGAGGGGAGGATTCGAACCTCCGAAGGCGATAGCCGACAGATTTACAGTCTGTTCCCTTTGGCCACTCGGGAACCTCTCCGCCCAAGAGTGATCCGCTTTCAGCTGCCGTTTCAAGCCTTGGATTGGGGCGTGACAGCTGAAAGCCAAGAACTTCCCTGGAGCTGGCGATGGGACTCGAACCCGCAACCGGCTGATTACAAATCAGCTGCTCTACCGATTGAGCTACGCCAGCCATGGGGCATAACCCCTCAAAAATGCCATATTAAATATTTAATGTTACCTTTCAAGCCTTTTTCTGTCAACCCCTTTTTTGAACCTTTCCTCCCCCCTTCCGCGCTACCCACCGCAAGTACCTTTTCTCTCCTCCATCCACCTTGAAAAATAGGATTTCGGGAAGGGAGTAACTATGCATCGACTGAATATGACCTTTAATTTTATTCAATTTCTTTCCTTCCGCCTTGCCCAGGATTAAAACCTCTTTCTCCTGGGCCAGTTTCCCCTCCCAGAAAAAAAAGGAGGATATGCGCGGAACGATGTTGACACAGGCAGCCAGACCCTCCTCCACCAGGTGTCTGGCGATTTTCTTCCCCTCCCTCTCCGAGCCAGCAGTGGAAAGGAAAAGATAGATCTTCATCTTACCGCCCTCCCGCGCTTATTTTAGGTTCTCTCCCTTGGCGTCTTTAACGCTTTGGCAAACACACGGGAAAGGACCTCCCTCATTTCCGGGTCGGGTAACCGGCTGACTTCCTTTTCAATTCGTTCCCTCTCCTCTTCCGTCAGCTCCCGGGATTTCTTCCCCCGCCCTTCCTCTGCCTTGGGGGAAACCCCTTCTTCCCTTCCGCCCAGCACAAACCTGAGGTCCTGCACGAAGGGGTCCCCCAGGAATTCATTAAGCTTTTGAATTATGAGGGGCTTATGGAATTGCAGTTCCTGCATCCATACGGAATTGATCACCCGAATCTGCAGAACACGATTCCTGACCGTCCCCGGCTGAGTTACCTCCGCTATGGCCCTTCCCACTACCCGATCCCAACCATCCAGAATCTTCTGCTCCCGCATTCTCGATCGCAGGCTGGGCTGATTCAGGTAAACGCCTAAAATGTCCCCCAAAAAGGAAGGTTTCCCTCCTTTTCTCCCCCGCTTCCCCCGCAAAGTGCAGCTTCTCCCTTCCGCCTGCCGCCCGCCCAGCCATTCCCTCCACCGCAAAAAAAAGACCCCCCGTCTTCATCGGCATGACGATCGTCATCCAGTCCGGCTCATTCGGAAGAATTTTCCCCCCCGAACCGGGCGGCTGGCTTCTATGCCTCCCCGGGTTTTTGAGACTTCGGAGCCTCCCGTTTCATGTTTTCCAGCTTTTCCCAGTTCCTCAGGGGAACCTCCAGGACCCGAACCTTTTTGCGACGTCCTCTGCCCCCCTTCAAAATCTCCACCCTTGAAGGGGGAATCCCCAGCGCCTGGGCGATCAGCTTTATCACCGATTGGTTGGCTTCCCCTTCAACTGGAGGGGCGGTTACCCGCAGGTGCAGAAATTGATCCCGGTATCCGACGATTTCGCTTCGCGAGGCCCGGGGTTGAACCCAGACTTCGAGTATCTTCTCTTTCATCACCGGAAAAGTTTCTTTCATTCAGCTCGAACAGGGGGAGGGAAATTCTGATTTCCCGGGCGGTTTTCTAGTAAACTCAGGTGCATTTCCAGAATGCTTTTCAGGGAGGCTTCGAACTCGGCGCGCTGACGCTGGAGTTGGGTAATTTCGGTTTCGATTTGCATCGCCTGGCCTTGCGCCGTCTGCAGAATTTTCCGGGCGTTACCCTTGGCCTCTTCAATGATCAGCTCCCCTTCCTTGCGGGCCTGGTTTTTCATCTCTTCACAGATCTGCTGGGCGGATATCAGGGCATTGTGCAAATCCCTTTCCGAACGTTCCAGCTGCTGAATTTTCTCCGCTTTTTGACGATCTTCCTCTTTGAGCCGGTTGTTTTCCCGCAACAGCTCTTCGAATTCATTGGCTGCAAGGTCCAAGAAGTTGTCCACCTCGACCATATCGAACCCGCGGAATCGAACCCGAAACTGCTGCTGCTGGATGTCCAACGGAGTGATCTTCATGGAGGTTCTCCTTCGAACGATCGGCCCAAAGCTCCTGCGGCAGGAAATTCCCACATCTTCCCCCTCCGGCCCTATGCCAGGGGAAGAGAGACCTAAATTTTGATTTCATGTTAGGGATTTCAAGCGGAAAAGTCAAGGAATCTCTGGAGGCAGGAGCATGGATTCAGGCCGGAGAAATTCGGATCATCATCCTGAGGCAGTTATTCTCAAATTGGGCCGGGCCTGTCGGGAGGAAATTCGCCAATAAAATATTGCTTGGCCCAGCTCTGTTCCATGGGCAATTTCCCCGCAGGCCTATCTTTGCGGAGGATAGGCGGGAAGGTGTTTAGAGAACCGTGATCCCGCCGAGCCTGATGATCCGAATTCCTCCAACCTGAATCCTACCCAGTACGGAGACTTGAGTAGGGTAAGGACAGATCATGGTTGACTTTCCTTCACCTTCTTCAGTAGACTGCTTTTAGGCGTTCGCGGTGCGGGGCGAAATTCTGCATTTCCATTTTTCCTCCGCCCCGGACGGAAATCTCCTGACGGAACAGGGGGAAGGCATGCGCAAGCCAGTGGGAATCATCGGCGGGGGAAACATGGGGGAGGCACTCATCGCGGGCATCATTCAATCCGGCCTCTTGTCTCCCGAAGAAATTCTCTTTTTCGAACCTCGAATGGATCGTCGGGACTACCTACGGGGAAAATACCAGGCCCTGTCGGCCAAAGGCAATGTGGACCTGGTGGCCCGTTCTCCCATCGTCATCCTGGCGGTGAAGCCTCAGTCGGTCCCCGAGGTACTTCCGGAAATCTGCGCTTCCATAAGGAAAGATCATTTGCTGATCTCCATCTGCGCCGGCGTCCCCTTGCATTATCTCCAATCTTTCTGTCCCTTTCCGGTGCGAATGATTCGGGCCATGCCCAATATTCCGGCTCTCATCCAGAAGGGGGCCACGGCCCTGGCCCCCTCCCCTCACGCCCAAGCGGAGGACCTTTCCACCGCAGAGGCAATTTTCCAAGCGATAGGCATCACCGTTATCGTGAAAGAGTCCCTCATGGACGCAGTGACCGGCCTGAGCGGAAGCGGCCCCGCCTATGTCTTCGCGGTCATCGAGGCCCTGACGGTAGGAGGGGTGAAAGAAGGTTTGTCGCAGGAGGCGGCCCTGGCGCTCACCACCCAGACGGTGCTCGGGGCGGCTCATCTGATCCAGTCCACCGGGAAACACCCGGCCACGCTCCGGGACCAAGTCTGCACCCCCGGGGGAACCACCATCTCCGGCCTCTATGCCATGGAGGAGGGCGGATTCAAACTGGCCCTGATGAACGCCGTCATTGCCGCCACCCAGCGCTGCAAAGAGCTGGGCGAAGGACTCAAGAGAACGGTTTCAACCCCTCCCGCCAACCGAACCAAACGAGGCCGAGGGAAAAAAACCTTCCGGAAGACCAAATGAGGGAAATCCCCGCGGGCAGTCTTAGCGTCGATTCTCCTATTCGCTCGGGATGAAGGGGACGACGCCCAGGTCTCCGGGGACTCGGACCTTTCCTCCCGTCTTGCGATCCCTTTTTCCTATCCCCCGTCTTCAAGAAGGGATTCCCGCGATCCTTTCCAATCGCTGGATTTTTCATAACAAGCAAAGATCATCCACAGATTTGTTCAGAGCTGAAGGATGCCGTCGGTAGACAAAAAATTGGCACTCCCTTTTTCCACAGCTTTTGTGGAAATCTTGTGAATAAATCCACAAACTATTTTTAATAACGATTTAAAATCAACTTCTTTCTC
>LJUR01000127.1 GCA_001304105.1 Deltaproteobacteria bacterium SM23_61 | reverse complement strand
TTCCGCCCCACCCTTACGGGTGGTTTGGCTTTGTCAGTAAGGCTCTTTCAATAAACTGAAAAACCCACTGAAAAGTTAATCCGCCCCTGCCCTCCTGATTTTGGGAGAAAGCCACGAAGGTTTTGCTCGTGGCTGACTAGATAATAAATTCAATGCCTGCAGCCTTGAACATTTAACTATTTAACAAATATACGAATTGGCGTCAAGAGAAAAGAAGAGAGGGAAAATCCACTGGAAAAATCGAAGGCCCCTTGGAAGGAATGGAAGAATCCTTGTTTGAAGCCCCACCTCTGTGTTATAAAAGCTTACCAGTCCAGAGAAAGGAGATATTGTAAAATGGCGGTGATCGTACCCTTCCGGGGGATCAGCTATGATCCCCAAAAGATTAATGATTTGAGCAAAGTGGTCGCTCCTCCCTATGATGTGATCTCTCCCCAGGAGCAGGACGCTCTTTACCAGCGGCATCCGCAGAATGTGGTCCGTCTGCTTCTGAACAAGGAAACTCCCCAGGATAACCCCAAGGACAACCGTTACACCCGCTCGGCGGCCCTTTACCAGGCCTGGCAGAAGGAAGGAATCCTGGCCCGGGCATCCAGGCCCCAATTCTATTTCCTGCAGGAAGAGTTCAGCCCTTCCATTCTTCCCCCCGGCCAAACAAGCTCCACATCCGGAAAGATCCTGCGCCAGGGGTTCATTGGCCTGATCCGGCTGGAAGAGTACAGCGCCAGGGTGGTCTTGCCCCATGAAAAGACCCAGACGAAACCACGGGCCGATCGCCTCGCCCTGATGGATGCCTGCGAGGCCAATTTCAGCCAGATTTATTCCCTGTATTCTGATGAGAAAGGAGCCATGGGGCCGATCTATAAAAAGGTTTTCTCTTCCGGAAAACCGGATTTCGACGTGACCGATACCGAAGGGGTCCGCCGGAAACTCTGGATGGTCAGCGATCCCGGAATGCTGAAGCAGGTCCGGGAGATCATGAAGCCCCAGGAGATTTACATTGCCGACGGGCACCACCGCTATGAAACGGCCCTGGCCTACCGCGAAGGGCAGCGCAAAAAATTTCCGAAGGGCACGGGCCGGGAGACCTACAACTTCACCATGATGTATTTTGCGGCCATGGAAGACCCCGGGGTCTTCATTCTGCCCACGCACCGGGTGGTGAACAACCTGGAGAATTTTACGGCCGATTCCTTCCTGAACCAACTTGGCTCTGATTTTTCGATCGAAGCATTTGAATTCCAGGCGGGGAAAGAAAAGGCCCTCCTGGACAAGCTCCTGCAGCAGCTCGCGGCCCGTTCGGAAAAAGAGCGAGTCCTGGGGATGGTGATGAAAGGTCTGAAAAAGTACTTTCTCCTTGCGCTAAAAGACGACCGGTCGATAGACCGCGCTGAACCCGGTATTGCCCCTTCCCTGAAAGCCCTGGACGTGAACCTTCTCCACCTTCCCATCCTGAAGGAACGTTTGAACATCGGTGCCCAGGACCTGGCCGCGAGCAAGAAAGTCATCTACTTCAAGGACCCGGGAGAGGCTTCCGCGGCGGTCCAGTCGGGGGAGGGGCAGATCGCCTTTTTCCTCAACCCCACGCGAACCTACCAGGTGCGGGACGTGTCCCTGGCCGGAGAGACCATGCCCTCCAAGTCCACCTTCTTCTACCCCAAACTGCTGAGCGGGCTGGTCATCAATCCTTTGGACCCCCATGAAGAGATCCTTGTGGAATGAAGCGGAGGAAACCCTCGACACCCTGTTCGGGGGCCGGCTGAAGATCCTCCAGAAGAAGCGGGGATACCGGTTCTCCATCGATGCCCTGCTTCTTGCCCATTTTGCCGAACCGGACCCGGATGACCGGGTCGTTGATTTGGGGACCGGCTGCGGGATCGTTCCTCTCATTTTGATCTTTCGAAAAAAAGTCAAGGGGATTACGGGGGTGGAGATCCAGCCGTCTCTCGCGGATTTGGCCCGCCGGAACGCAGTCTTGAACCGGTGCGCTTCCCGATTCCGGGTCTGGGAAGAAGACCTGCGGCGGCTGGACCAAAGAGCAGAGAGAGAAAGCCTTGATCTGGTCTTAACCAACCCTCCCTACCGCCGAGTCGGGTCGGGCCGGGTAAATCCCGAGACGGAAAAAGCCCTTGCCCGCCATGAGCTTCAGACAACCCTGGAAGAGGTGCTCCGGTCGGCACATTATTTATTAAAAGAAAAAGGCCGCCTGGCCATGATCTATCCTGCCTCAAGGGTCGCCGATTTGATGAGAGGACTGAGTAAGTACCGCCTGGAACCCAAACGGGTGCAGTTCGTCCATTCCCGTGAAGGAGACGAAGCACGGCTGGTGATGGTGGAGGCGCTCAAGGAGGGCCATGCCCAGGTGAAAGTCCTGCCGCCCTTCTTCCTCTACGATTCACCGGGAAAATACAGGCCTGCTGCCCGGGAACTCTTCGAATGAGTTCCGATAATCGGTGAAGGTGAGAAAAAATTCCGGTGAGCGGAAGTCTGGCGGACAACGAGAAGGGTTTTTGCCCATCCGGGTTTGAATTTTTTCACAGCTACTCTTTGCAAGGGGAGGGTGGGATGGATCGATATTTGATATTTTTCCCCAGATATTGGATAATGAACAAAGGGATTTGTTCAAATTGAAAGAAGGGGTTCCGGCCTTTGTTCATCCCGCTTAAAGATGACAATCCCACCCTGACCTTTCCCGTCGTCACCCTTGGACTCATTCTCGCCAACGGCTGGGTCTTTTATCACCAGATTTCAATGGATGTCGTGGAAAGCCAGAGGTTTGTCTTCCAGTGGGGGGCGATTCCCTACCAGATCATGACCGGCCAGTCACTTTTTGGACCCCTGACGGTTCCCGTTCAATTTACCCTTGTTTCCTCCATGTTTCTCCACGGGGGGTTCCTCCACCTGGTCGGCAACATGCTCTACCTCTGGATCTTCGGCAACAACATCGAAGACACCCTGGGCCATTTCCGCTTTCTCATTTTTTATCTGCTGTGCGGTCTCGCCGCCGCAATGGCCCAGGTCCTCTCGAGCCCGGGTTCCACGGTTCCCATGATCGGTGCCAGCGGGGCGGTGGCCGGAGTCCTGGGGGCCTATCTCCTTCTCTTCCCGGGAGCAAGGGTGCTCACCCTGCTCATCATCATCATCTTCATAAAATTCGTCCGCCTCCCCGCTTTAATCGTCCTGGGTTTCTGGTTTTTCCTCCAGCTCATGGGGGTCATGGGAGGAGCCATCACCAATGTGGCCTTTTTCGCCCACATCGGCGGTTTCGTAGTCGGGCTGATCCTGATCAAGATTTTCCAGCCCAGATGGTCGAAAAAGCGCAGAAGAATATATTAATTTCTCACCCAGCCTGGAAGGGCAAAAAATACAAGGACCTTATCTCTCACAGAGACCGCAGAGTTCACAGAGAAAAAAGGAAAATTATTTTATTCAATATCTTGATTTATCTCCGCGTTCTCTGCGGGCTCTGCGAGAGAATTATATTTTTTTATGAAAGATGAAGTTATTTACGGAATCAATCCGGTCCTGGAAGCCCTGCGTGCCGGGCGGCAGGGCCTGAATAAAATCATTCTGGCCGAGAGGAAGGAGGGCGGGCCAATACGCCTGCTTCGTCGGCTGGCCCGGGAGAAAGGCATTCCGGTCCAGTTTTCGCCCAAAGAGGCCCTGGACCGGCTGGCCGGGACCGGGCACCACCAGGGGGTCCTGGGCTTTACGGCCGCGTCCTTTTATTCCACGTGGGAGGATTTCCTGAACCGGGTTCGGTCCGCTCAGGGGAAGGCCATTGTCCTGGTCCTGGACAGCATCGAAGACCCTCAGAACCTCGGATCGTTGATCCGAACCGCCGAATCCTGCGGAGTCCAGGGAGTCATCCTTCCCAAAGACCGGGCCGCAGGCATTACTCCGGCGGTGGTTAAAGCTTCTGCCGGGGCGGTCGCCCACCTTCCGATCATTCGGGTGACCAATCTGGCCAACACGCTCGGGGATTTAAAGAAAGAGGGATTCTGGATCGTGGGGGCGGATTCCCGGGCGGAGAAAAGCCTTTACGACCTGAAATTTGACATGAACGTGGGGCTGGTCATCGGAAGCGAAGGAAAGGGTGTCCGCCCCCTCCTCCTCAAAAAGTGCGATTATACGGTCTCTATCCCCATGAGGGGGAAAGTCTCTTCCCTGAACGCCGCCATCGCCGGCGCCGTTATCCTCTTCGAAATCCTGCGCCAGCAGCTGGCCGGGGGAACTTCCTGTTAAAACCCCGATGATGATTTACCTGACCTTTGCCCCGACCTTGGCCTCTTTGTCGAAGGTGGCCAGGACCACTCCGGTTCCATCGGCTCCGTCCGCAGCCAGCAGCATGCCCTGGGACTCTACGCCCATGAGCTTGGTGGGCTCGAGGTTGGCCACGATGATAATGGTTTTGCCCACCAGTTCCTCGGGTTTGTATGCCTTGGCGATTCCGGCCACCAGGGTGCGTTCTTCCCCGATGTCGATGCGCAGCTTGAGGAGCCTGTCGGATTTCTTGATGTTCTCGGCAGCCAGGACTTTCGCCACGCGCAGATCTATCTTCTGAAACTCCTCGAAAGAAATTACCTTGGCGGTTTCCATCTTCTTCTCCTCGGATTTATTTTCTTCCTCCACCCGCGGGAATAGGGATTCTCCCTTCCGCACCTTTCCTCCTGATTTCAGCCCGCCCCACTCCTTCAGGCCGGCCAGGTTTTGGCTCCCCGCGTCGGCTATCCCCAGTTGGGCCAGGACTTTCTCCGCGCTCTGGGGCATGAAGGGGAAGATGAGAACGGCGGTAAAGCGAAGAACCTCCAGAAGCTGGTAAAGAACGGTGTCCAGACGTTCCGCCTTGGCGGGGTCTTTGGCCAGAGCCCAGGGGGCCATTTCATCGATGTATTTATTGGCCAGGTTGATGACTTCCCAGACGGAAATCAGGAGACGGTGCAAGGCCAGCTCTCCCACCATTTTTTCGGCCTCCTGGACCACCTTCAGGGCCGAAGCCTGGAGGTCTCGATCCTTTTCTTCCGCCGGTCCCGCTTGGGGGACCTTGCCCTTCCGGTACTTTTCCACCATGGCCAGGGTGCGGCTGACGAGGTTTCCCAGGTCATTGGCCAGGTCAGCGTTTATCCTGCCCACCAGGGCGGTTTCGCTGAAGCTCGAGTCCAGGCCGAAGACCATCTCTCTCAGCAGGAAGTACCGGAAGGCGTCCAAACCGTACTTGTCCTTGAGGTCCATGGGTTTGACGATGTTTCCCCGGCTCTTGGACATCTTGGATTCAGAGATGATCCAGTAGCCGTGGACGTTCAGGTGATGATAGGGCGCAATGCCGGCGGCTTTGAGCATGGTGGGCCAGTAGATGGCGTGGGGCTTGAGAATGTCCTTGGCAATGAGATGCTGGCAGACCGGCCAGAAATCGCCGTACCCTCTGCCCTCGGGATAATCGATCCCGGTGAGATAGTTGATCAGGGCGTCGAACCATACGTAAGTAACGTAGTCCGAATCAAAAGGCAGGGGAATTCCCCACTCCAGGCGGCTTTTGGGGCGGGAGATGCAGAGGTCCTCGAGGGGTTCGCTGAGAAAAGCCAGCACCTCGTTGCGGTAGCGCTCCGGGCGGATGAAATCCGGGTGGGCCTGGATGTGGTCGATCAGCCACTGCCGGTACTTGCTCATCCGGAAGAAATAGTTTTTTTCCTTGATGAACTGGGGCTCGGTCCCGTGGTCCGGACATTTGCCCTCCACGAGCTCCTTCTCGGTGAGAAACCGCTCACATCCCCGGCAGTAATGCCCGCCGTACTCGCCGAAATAGATATCCCCCGCATCGTAGACTTTCTGCAGGATATGCTGGACCACCTTTTTATGAGCCTCCTCGGTGGTGCGGATGAAGCGGTCGGGGATGATGTTGAGCTTGGGCCAGAGAGCCCGGAAGAGTCCGCTGATGCGGTCGGCATAGGCTTGGGGAGTTTCCCCCGCCGCCCGGGCGGCCTGGGCCACCTTGTCGCCGTGCTCGTCCGTTCCGGTCAAGAAAAAGGTTTCGTATCCCGCCAGCTTATAGAAACGGTTCAATACATCCGCTACGATGGTGGTGTAAGCGTGGCCGATGTGCGGTTCCGCGTTTACATAATAGATGGGGGTGGTGAAATAGACCCGTTTCATTTTCCCTTCCTGACCCGTTCAAAGAGTGATTCTTCGCGGATTTCGTCGAAACCGACTTCCACTTCTTTCCCGTCGTCCAGGGCGACCTTCACGGTCTGGCCGATGATATTCTGCTGGCTGACCTTCCCCGGGCCCTGGGGAGTGACCACCCGCTTGCCCACTTTGGGCAGGTCTTTCTTCAGCTCGGAGTAAGTGTCCACCTCGTAGGCCAGGCAGCACATGAGGCGGCCGCAGGCCCCGGAGATCTTCTGGGGATTCAGGGCCAGATTCTGTTCTTTGGCCATTTTCACCGAGACTGGCTCAAACTCCTTCAGAAAGGCGCAGCAGCAAAACTCCCGGCCGCAGGTCCCCAGCCCGCCGATCATCTTGGCCTCGTTACGGACCCCGACCTGGCGCATCTCGATCCGGGTTTTGAAGGCGCTGGCCAGGTCCTTTACCAGGGCCCGGAAGTCCACCCTCCCCTCGGAGACGAAATAGAAAAGGATCTTGCTCCCGTCGAGGAAGGATTCGACCCCGATCAGCTTCATGGGAAGTTGGTATTCGTGAATCTTGGCCAGGCAGATCTTTCTGGCTTCTCGCTCCCGAAACAGGTTGCGTTGGCCTTGCTCCATATCCTGCTGGCCCGCCGGCCGGAGAACCTTTTTCAAGGTTTTGAAGTTCTTTTGATCCCGCTCCAGGGGGGTGCGGGCCACGAAGCCCAGTTCCGGCCCCCGTTCGGTCTCCACCACCACGATGTCCCGTTCTTTCAGGGTAAAACCCGTGGAATCGTAATCGTAGATTCTGCCGTGGTCCCGAAATTTAACGCCGACGACTTTCATGAAAAATGCCCAAAGTTCCCGGAAAAAAGTTTCGAGCTTCAAGTTTCGAGTCTATTTTTTACTTACCCTCGCATTCCCAGTGACAGTTTTAGTTTTATCCGTTTTAGTTTTATCCGTGTTCACCTGTAATACTGGTTTGCAAAATCCATAATTTTTGTTGAGTCTTTTTTATGAATTCTCATCCGCGTGTATCCGTGTTCATCCGTGTCCCATTAGGTCTTTTTTCTTTAAGTGTTTTGCACATATGAAATCTGTGTTTATCCGTGGTCATCTGTGTCCAATATAGAATTTTCGGTTGCGTCTCTGCCGCGCCGCGTTCATCTGTGTCCCATGGAGCTTTCCTTTTTTATTCCCAGCATCAGCGTCTCCAGGGCCAGCTGCTTGTTCACGTTGAAGGCCAGGGATTTTTGAACGCCGGAGATCGAGGCGAAGATCCCTTCCAGCCGGTCGAAGGATACTTTGGCGGCATCTCTTTCAAGATCGGAGAGAAGATCGTGATTGATCAGCCTTTCTGTCGCCCCTGTCCCCCGGACCTTGAAGACCACCAGGTCCCGGACCCAGATTTTCCAGAGGTCCAGGAGGTCTCCGATCTCTTCTTCCTCCTTGGCCAGCCGTTCGCAGGTCTCGAAGATCTCTTCCGCGGATTTCTGGAACAGGCTGGAAAAAAAACGGAGCCAGTCCAGACGCTTCTCGAAGTCGACGCGATCGCTCAAGGCCACCGCCTGTCCCACACTGCCTGCGGCCAGGGAGGCATAGAAATGGGCCTTTTCCCCTACCAGGCTGTGGTCCCTCTGAAGGATTTGGGCGATCTGCCCGGGAGACAAGGGCCTGAACTTCACCCACTGGCAACGGGATAGAATCGTGGGCAGAAGCCTGTGCGGACGGGAGGTGATCAGGAAGAGATGGGTCTCCTGGGGGGGCTCTTCCAGGGTTTTCAGCAAGGCGTTGGAAGCGGCGTCGTTCAGGCAATCGGCCGCGTTCAGGATACAGGCCCGGCGCCCGCCCTCCAGGGGACGGAAACGGAGCCTTTTCTGCATTTCCCGGATCTGGTCGATTTTGATGGTTTCCCCTTCGGGTTCCAAAACGATGAAATCAGCATGATTCGAAGAGTTGACTTTGATGCAGGAAGGGCATTTTTCGCAGCAATCCCCCGGCCCCGGAGGGGACTGGCAGTTCATGGCCTTGAACAGGGTCGTGGCGGTGAGACACTTACCCACTCCTTCCGGCCCGATGAAGAGATAGGCATGGGCCAGCCGGCCGTTGCGCAGAGCATTGCGCAGGATAGCGACGGCTTTTTCCTGTCCTCCGATCCGGTCAAAAGGCATGATTTATCTCCGGAAACTTCCTAGCCACAGAGGACACAGAGAGCACAGAGAAAGCATCCCCCCCACCCCAGCCCTCCCCCTCGAGGGGGGAGGGCTGGGAGGGGGTAATTTCTTTTGTCTGCGGCTCTGCCGCTCTGTGCACTCTGTAGCAAAGGCTCTTGATCTTTTGGGTCTTTATATTTCTATCCTCGAAGGGCATCGGGGAGATGAGAAATGATCTCCCCATGCAGTATCTCTTCGTCTTTCATCCCATCCAGGACGATAATTCGGGAGGGTTCCTTCCGGGCCAAGGTCAGGTATCCTTCTCGAATCCGCCGGTGGAAATCCAGCGCTTCTTTTTCAAAACGGTCTTCTCCGGTCTGATCTTTTTTCAACCTTTTCCACGCCCTTTTCAGGCCGACCTCCACCGGCAGATCCAGGAGAAAGGTCAGGTCCGGTTTGGCATTCTCCAGGGCCCGGGAATGAATCTCTTCGATCCAGGCCAAATCCAATCCGCGCCCGAATCCCTGGTAAACCGTGGTGGCATCGGCGAAGCGGTCGCACAGAACGACCTTGCCTTGCCGGAGGGCGGGAAGGATGACCTGGCGGTAGTGCTGAATCCGGTCCGCCACATAGAGGAAAAATTCGGCCATGGGCTCCAGGCCGGCATTTTCGGAAGAAAGGAGAATCTCCCGGATTTTTTCCCCCACTCCTGTTCCCCCGGGCTCCCGGGTGAGCAGAAAGGGACGGCGGGCCTTCTTAAGAAAGGAGGTCAGATGGCCGATCTGAGTTGTCTTGCCGCATCCCTCGATCCCCTCGAAGGTAATGAAAAGGCTCAATTTTCCTCCGCTTTTTTATTGAATGAATTATACCCGAAACGAGCCTTTTTCGCAAACGGGTGGTTTCACCCGCTGAGAAAATGGCTGCGAAAAATGAAAGAGGAGTCCTGAACCAGGCGGAAAGGGGGTTGAATAAAAGGGAGGCATAGATTAACTTATAAGAACCGTAGACCCTAGTGTCCCCAAAATCATAGACATAAAATTACACGTGGAGCCGAGGGTCGGACGGATGCGCGCCGCCAAAATCCGGCGGGCGAAACTCCTCTTCCAGCGCATCCCTGGAGTCCGCAGAGGAACCCGGGCCCAGAGGCTATGCCTTCGTAAGGACTCGGAAAACGACCCCTTTGGCAGCATGCCCACTAAAATCCGCGTGGGCTCCGGAGGAATCAGCGCCTATTTTGGCAGCGCAGCGGTCTGACTCTCGGCTCCTGGCACCAGGCATCGAATTTAGTAGCTTATTTCCGTGACACGACCTAGTGGAAAGGGAACAAAATGAGCCTCTTAGATTCAGCCATAAAGATA
>LJUR01000126.1 GCA_001304105.1 Deltaproteobacteria bacterium SM23_61 | reverse complement strand
AGGACTTGATGGGTTTCCGTGTAGCCGAGTGCCGGGTCTCCTTCCACCTGGAGGCCGGCATTTTTCAACGCCCGGGCGAAGGCCTTGGCGTTGGCCACGACCTGTTTGGGGTACTCATCTGCAAAGGCGTTCATCTCGTAAGCGGCCAGGAGAAGGCCCACCAGGGTTCCCAGGTGATGGTTGCTCAGGCTTCCAGGGAAGGTCCGGCGGGTCATGGCCTTCCAGAGGTCATAATACTCGGAGGTTTCATCCAGGTTGCTGCCGATGATCCCCCTCTGAGTGCCGAAGAAAGTCTTGTGGGTTGACCCGGTGACGATGTCTGCCCCCTCGCGGAAGGGCTGCTGGAAATGGGGGCCGATCAGGCCCAAAACGTGGGCCATGTCGTACATGATCCAGGTCTTCTCCTTCATCCCATCCACGATCCGGCGCAGCTCGGCGATGGGCTCCCGGTAAATGACCATGCTTTTCCCCAGGATAATAAGCTCGGGCTTGTGCCGCTGGATGTATTCTTCCGCCTGCTTCAGGTCGATCTGGTAGGGGTTTTCCTCCTGCACGGGGAAGTTGACCGCCGCCATCCGGTCCAGGTCCGGGGCAAGGTCGATGAAGTCCCGCAGCGCTCCCATGGGCTGGGAGCTGAGATGCCCGCCCCGACCCAGATGGTGGTTCATGACCTTACGAAATTTCCGGGGATTGATCCGGCGGTACGCCCGGTTCAGATAATCCACGAAGGCGCTGAAGACCGCGGCGTTGGCCATCTGGCCGCTGATGATCCGGGTCTCCACGACTGAACAACCCAGGAACCTCTCCATCTCTTCCTGAAGCTTCGTTTCCACCCATTCGATGAAGTCCGTCCCCTGGTAATAAAAAACGTCCGCCTCCCCCAGGAACTTGTAATTTCGGTGCTCCGCATAGCGGGCGGAGGGGTCGGAGATGGAAAGGAGTTTCACCAGAGGGGAGGGGCTCTGTTCCGAAGGAATCAGGTTGATGGTTTGCCTCTGCCGCCAGTGGGTGTTCTCCCTGGCTTTCTTTACCAGGGCTTCGACGGAAAGGTGGAGGGACTCTTTCGGCCCCGGCTTTTTGACCACGATTTTCTCGACGAGGATGGGACGGGAATAGGGAGGAGCCTCGGCGCTCAGGTGCCGTTTGACCAGCTGCCCGGTGAGGAATTTTCCCCGGCTGGAGATCCGGATCTCCTGCCCTTCTTTGAGGTCCGCGTCCAGGTAGGCGAGGGCGATGGAGCGGCGTCCCTTCTCCTGTCCCAGACAAGAAGAGATTCCCTGCCCTTCGAATTTCCAGTAAGGAACCATGGTTCCGCTGGTGACATACCCAACGGGGCGATCGCTCGAGAAGGCCTGGAACCCCTGGCGAACGACCCCTTCGGAGAGAACGGCCAGCGGCCATATTCGCCGCTGAATCAGGGGAGAGGCGGGGATCCGGTCGCTCCAGCCGTATTCCCGGGCCTGGATTTCCTGGAGCTGCTTCCAAAGGGGTTCCCGGCCGAGGTAGTTCCCCTTGAGTTCCGAAAAACTAACCGCGATCTTGGCCGGGGGGAGAGCCAGGATCGGAATCTCCTGCCCGTCTGCGTCGATCCCCAATTCATGCCCGTAAAGGGGCAGGCCGGCTTCCAGGCGAAGCGTATCACGGGCCCCCAGGCCCACAGGAAGGATTCCCTGGGCGGAGCCCCGGCCGAGGATTTTCTCCCAGATTGCGACCGCTCTTTCGGCCGGGAAGAAGAGCTCAAAGCCCAGGGGCTCCCCCGTATACCCGGTCCTGGCCACGTCCACCGGGATTCCGTCGACAGAGACCTTCCGCAGGTTGTTTTTGCCCGGGTCCGGCAGCCTGGACCGGGTTTCCTGCAGGAAGCCTTCCAGAATAGACTTGGACAGGGGACCCTGCAGGGAGACCATGGCGATTCGTTCGGTCATGTTTTCCATGACCACCCCGGGGAACTTTTTCCGCAGTTCCTGCAGCCAGTCCCAGTCCTTTTGCGTATTCGAGGCATTGACCACCAGGAGGTATCCCGCTTCTTCAAAGCGGTAGAGGTAGGCGTCGTCAACCGCCCCCCCGGTTTCGTTGGCCAGGATGGTGTATTGAGCCTGCCCCGGCTCCAGGGCCAGGGCGTTATTGGTCAGGGCATATTGCAGGAAGGGCAAAAGGTCCTCCCCGCAGATCCGGAACCGTCCCATGTGGGAGATGTCGAAGAGGCCGCCGGACCGGCGGGTGGCGAGGTGCTCCTCCACGATTCCCGGTTTGTAGTTCAGGGGCATCTCCCAGCCGCCGAAATCAACCATGTGGGCCCCGTGGGACTTGTGCCAGGAATTCAGTGGGGTTTTTTTCGGTTCCGGGGTCATTTCCGCCTCCCGAGGCTCAGGTCATTTTGTTTTTAACCGAAGCTAACATTGATGAGAGGGGGATGTCAAGAAAGGGATGGAAGCTTGCCCTTTTCTGATTCCCTTTTCGGCCAAAAGGAAATCTTGTGGCCGGGCAATGCCTGAAATCCGATCTGGATTACACCAAATTGCCAAAAAGTGAAGCCTGGGCAAGAGAGGGAAGCAAGCTCTATTTCGAGGTTGTTTTCAAGAGAACAAAATGGTAAAAATAACCGAGGAGAGTGATCAAGCTTCTGCATTCGGGTCGGAGTGGAGAAGCGCCCCCTCATAGCGCATCCAGAAGGGGCAGGGTCTGGAGAACGAGTACATCCATTTTGGTGGAAGGGGAGGTTGGCATGACAGAAGGTTCGACGGCAACCGGCACGGCGACCAGAGAGAAATTGATGGAAGATCTGAAGGCGGTGGTGAGCGACGCGGAAGAACTGCTGAAGGCCACCGCTCACCAGACGGGGGAGAAGATCGCTTCGGTACGCGCCAAGGCGGAAGATTCGCTGAAGACGGCCAAAGCCCGGATCGCCGAGGAGGGTAAAGAGATGATGGACAAGGCCAAATCGGCGGCCAAGTCCACGGACGAATTCGTGCACGCCCATCCCTGGAAGGCCGTGGGGATCGGAGCCCTGGCGGGCTTCGTGATCGGCCTTCTGATTTCCCGTCGCTGACCTGAATTTATGGCCTCTTCATCCCAAGGTTCCGGATCAAGCCACCCCGGAGGGCTTTTCGACTCGGTGAAAGGACTGGCGGCCACCCTCCTCGCCATCGCCCACACCCGGCTGGAGCTTTTCTCCGTAGACCTCGAGGAGGAGTGGGTGCATGTCAGCTCCATCGTCACATGGAGTTTGGCGGCCATGTTCTGCGCGGGCATCGGGATTGTGCTGGCCACATTGTTCCTGGTGTTTGCGCTCTGGGACACCCATCCGCTTCTGGCTCTGGGTATTCCCGCAGGCCTGTTCCTCCTGGTTGCGGCTCTGGCCTGGCGGGTGGCGGCCGCCAAAGTTCGGGTGAAACCCCGCCCCTTTGCCGCCAGCCTTTCGGAATTGGCTAAGGATCGCGAGCATTTGACTACCCGTTCATGAACGCAAAGTTGATTGAATTGGCCGATCAACGAGCCAGCCTGGTGGCCAGGGCGGCGGCCCAGCGGGCCGAGCTGTCGCAGGCCCTGGCATCCTGGCGCCGGCCTCTGGCGTTGGCGGACCAGGGTTTCGCGGCGGCGCGCTACTTGAGGAGCAACCCCATGCTCCTCGGCGGAGTAGTGGCTTTTTTGGTCGCTCTTCGTCCCTGGCGTTTGGTGAAATGGCTGCCCCAGGGCTGGCTCACGTGGCGTTTGGCCCGGATGGCACTGGGGGCCATGGGGGGCAAGGGAATCCTCCGCGGTTGGTGATTGGCCCATCTTCATTTCTCATTCCCCCGAATTTCCGCGAATCTTTTCCGCAATTTCTTTTATTTGTAAAACCTGAAAATTGTTGTTATGATCGGATGCGTGTCCTGCTGGTGTTGGGACAGGCAAAAGTTTTTCTCTTGCCCGCTTGAAGAGGGCGCAGAGAAAGAAAGAAGAAGATTCAATAGGCGTAAGCACATCTGAAGCACGGTATGAAAAGGGGTTCTATGCAGTACGACTTCGACACCCTCCGGGACCGCAAGGGGAGCGACAGCGCGAAATGGAGGAAATACGGAGAAGAGGTCTTACCCCTATGGGTGGCGGACATGGATTTCGTCTGCGCCGATCCCATCCTCCGGGCCCTCCATTCGCGGGTGGATCATGCCTTCTTCGGATATGCCACGGCATTGGGAGAGTTATGCGGGACGATCCAGAACCGGTTGAAAGCTCTGTATGGGTGGGAGGTTCAGGAAGAAGAGATTCACCACCTGCCCGGACTGGTTACCGGGCTGAACTATGCCGTCCAGGCCTTTGCCGGGCCCGGAGAGGGGGTCCTGGTGCAGCCCCCGGTTTACCATCACTTTGTGAAAGACCCGGTCCACCATGGACGAACCCTCGTTGACCCTCCGCTGGTGGAAAAAGACGGCACTTATGAAGTGGATTTCGAGGCTTTTGAAAAGGCCATCACCCCGCAAACGAAGATCTTCATCCTCTGTAACCCCCACAACCCGGTTGGCCGCGTTTTCAGCCGGGCGGAGCTGGAAAAAATGGCCGAGATCTGCCTGCGCCACAGGCTGATCATCTGCTCGGATGAGATTCACTGTGACCTAGTCTTCCCTGGCTTCCGGCACATCCCCATTGCTTCTCTAGGCCCGGAGGTGGCGAAATGGACGATCACCCTCATGGCTCCAAGCAAGACCTACAATGTGGCCGGGCTGCATTGTGGCTTTGCCATGATTCAGAACCCCGAGCTGGCAAGAGGCTGGAAAAGAACAACCCTGGGGCTCAACCCCGGCTTGAACATCATGGGGCAGGTAGCGGCCCTGGCCGGGTACCGGGAGGGGAAGGAGTGGCTGGCTCAGGTCGTCGCCTATTTGGAGGAGAACCGGGATTTTCTCTACCGGGCCGTGCCGGAAAAACTTCCCGGTGTGCGAATGATCCGGATGGAGGCGACTTATCTGGCCTGGCTGGACTGCCGCAATACGGGGATTCAGGGGAATCCCTTCGAGTTTTTCCTGAAGAAGGCCAACGTCGCCCTCAATGACGGGGGGGAATTCGGAAGGGGCGGGGAAGGATTTGTCCGCCTGAATTTCGCCTGCCCGCGCAGGATGCTGCGGGAGGCCATGGACCGGATGTCCGGGGCATTGAAAGAATTCCACGGGGGGCTTCGGTGATCTCGGTGACCCGGGCTTTTCTGAAAAGAATGCTGATCAAACACAAGGCCCTGTTTTTCCAGGAAGCCCAGCGGATGTCGGGTTTCCTCTACCTGCTGATGAAGCAGCGGAACACCGACGAGAAGTGGACCCCGGAAGAAAAAAAGGAAATCAAGCGGAATCTGAAGATCCTGGCCATGTACATTCCCATCCTGATCATATTCCTCCTGCCGGGGGGGTCCCTGCTGCTGCCTGTCCTGGCCGAAGTCATGGACCGCAGGAAGACGCGCCGCAGGCCCCCGAATTCAGACCAACCTCCGGTTAGCCCTCCGAAAAAAGAGAGTCCTCCGCCAGAGTTGAAATCCGAAGCAGGGGAAAACCTAAGTAATGGCGGGTAGCGGGGATACCTGTTGCCGCAGGGTTCTCTTCAGGTCGCCCAGGTAATCATCCACGCGGAGATTCCACTTGGAGGGATCGAGAGGCATGATGATGGAGCGTTTATACCAGGACGAATGATCGGCTTTTTCGGTCAGATCGGCCAGGAAAGGCTCGGGATAAAAAGTCCGGGAGTTCCGGTAGATCACCAGAACATTGGGGCGCAGAAGAACCTCGGGTCTCACCCCGCAAACAATCCCCATTTCCTCCGTGTCCATAAGCACCAACGTCCCAAAAGGGTAGATCCCGATACACTGGATGAAGCGTTCCACCATAAAGCGGTTGAATTCGCCCTGCCCCTTTTCGTAGATTTGTCGGATCGCTTCATGGGGCTGGATGCCTTTCTGGAAAGGGCGGTCGGTGGTGATGGCATCATAAAAATCGATGATCGCCACGATCTGGCCGTACGTACCGATGGTGTCTCCTTTAAGGCCAAAAGGATACCCGCAGCCGTTGTAGCGTTCGTGATGCTGGAGAGCGAGCTGCTTGGCAGATTCGGGGATTCCCTGGGAGGCTTCCAAAATCTCCAGGCTGTAAACCGGGTGTTTTCTGACCTCTACCCATTCATTTTCACTCAAGGTGTCCGGTTTTTTGAGTAGCTGGGGGGAAAGTCTCATTTTCCCCACGTCGTGGAGAAGGGCTCCGATTCCGATCTCCATCATCTCTTCCCGGGACAGGCTCAGGTGGCGGGCCAGGGAAAGGCTGAGGATACAGACATCCAGGGAGTGGACGAAGGTATATTCATCCAGGCTTCTCATCCGGGTCAGGCTGACGAGGGCATCCGGGTTTCGCAGAATACTGTCCACCATGGAATTTACCACCCGTTTGACCCGCTCGCTTTCGATGCTCCTGCCCATGCGGACATCGTTCATGACCTGGCGGACGACATTTTGCGCTTCCCACTGAATGGCCCGGGCCGACTCGATTTCATTGGCGTAGGGGAAGTCCTCGTCATAGGGAATCCGGAAAGTTCCCGCATCGGAAGGCAGGCTCTCCTGCAGTCTTCCCACGTTCTCCTGCCAGTAGGCCATGGAATCTGATTTTTCCGGTGGGGTAAAGGAAACGTCCGGGCCGGCTCCATCCAGCGGAGGTTCGCCTCTCAAGGGTGTTGCCGGGGGACTGGCGAAGATGGGTCTTTTGGGCTCGTATGACTGGGTCCCTTTCGGGCTCCCAAATATTGTCCTGGGCGAAGAATCGGAGGTCGGCAATTCATTTTTGGGGAGAGGAGCATCAAGGCCCCTTCGCGGGTCGATATAAACTTGATGAATTCCATATTTTTTCAATTTTTTAATCTGCTTGGGCGAGGTGACCCTAAACTTGTTGCGAAGGAAGGGATGGGCGAACCAGGAGCGGCCCAGGCTGACGATGAACATCCCCATCCTCAGGTCATCCACGGAAATTTTTTTAAGGTTTTCTTTGGTTGCCGGCATAGGTACCAGGAGTATTGACTGAGCGGGTTTCTATCTTTACTTAAATTAAATCGTTAATAATTTTAAATGGTTAAAAATAAAAATGGGCGTCGGTTGCCGCGGGGTTCCGAAAATCTAAATATGAATCAAAAGGCGGAGCATCCCCGAAGGCATGAGAGCCGATCTTAATTTACATATCGTTAGAAAGCCGTAAAAGCTTGAATGATTTGAGAGGGATTTTGGGGCCCGACGGGGGGGTCATCCGTGTGCCATTAAGGGTCTTCTTTGGGGGGGTTATATTCGGGCCAAGCTGTCGGCCAGCGCCAGTCCGGTCCGGGTAGGCCGGAGATGCCCATCTTCGAGAATCAGGTGTCCCTGCTCCTGCATGGTTTTTAAAATCTCCGAATTACAGGAGAGGAAGTCTTCCCCGTATTGGGATCTGAAATCCTCAATATAAAGGCCTTTGCGGGTTCGAAGGGCCAGAAACCAGGCTTCCATACGGAGCTGTTCCCGGGTCAGGATTTCTTTTCCTTCGATGGGCAGGTTTCCAGATTGGAGGGCCTCGAGGTAGCCAGGGAGAGAACGGATATTCCACCACCGGGCGGAACCGGAAAAAGAATGGGCGGACGGGCCAAGCCCCAGGTAAGGGGTGTGGTCCCAATATTTTTGGTTGTGCCGGGAAACATACTTCGGTCCCCGGGCAAAATTGGAGACTTCATAGTGAATGTATCCGCAATCCTCCAGCATTTCCGAGGTTTTCAGGAAGAATTGGAGAAGTTCATCCTCTCCAGGAAGGGAAACCCCGCCCCGGCGACAACTTTCTCCCAGGGGCGTATCGTCCTCCAGGGTCAGTTCGTAGCAGGACAGGTGCTCCGGGTAAAAAGCGATGGCCCTGCTCAGGGTATCCCGCCATAAGCCTAGAGGTTGCCCCGGAACCCCGTAGATGAGGTCCAGCCCAATACATTCAAAGCCGGCTTCGCGGGCGGCTTCCATCGATTTGATGGCCTCTTCGACCGTGTGCCGCCGACCGAGAAAATTCAGGGTATGGGGATCGAAGGATTGAACGCCCAGGTTGAGACGGTGAATCCCCAGGTTCTTCAGGGAGCGTAAGAAAGACAGGCCCAAGTCCCCGGGGTTGGCTTCCAGGGTGAATTCCGTCTCCCGGCATAAGCGGAAGCTTTCCTCGATTCCTGCCAGAATTCTCTCGATCTGCCGGGGACTCAAAACCGAAGGAGTGCCCCCTCCGATATAGACCGTATCAAAGGGGGAAGAGAAACCTGCGCCGGCCATTTCCATTTCTTTCTCCAGCGCTCCGATGAAGTCAGGGATCAGCGATACATCGGTCTGGGAATAGAAGCTGCAGTAGGAGCACCTGGTAAGGCAGAATGGAATGTGGAGATAGAGACCGGGGTTTTTAGAATCCATAGCCTGGGACCTGTTTCGAGTTTCGGGTTTCAAGTTTCAGGTTAAAACCAAACCCCTGCCCGATGCGTAACCGTTCTTCTGGGGCTTTGAGTTATTTATGAATTTATATTATATAGCTCGTTAATATAATTCAAAATTTTCTAACAAATAAAATATCCGGATCATCTCCCAATTCGTTGAGGGTCAAAGAGCCGCTATTGGCGAAATGTCAAGTTCTTCCAGGGGCCCGGAAGAAAAGCCATATTGCATGCAATCATGAGGCAGCGGTCCCTTTTCGGCGGTGGCGGGGGGGCCTGTTGCCTCATCAAACTTTTCTTTTTCCGCCCCCGCTGTGCTTTGCGGAAGTCAAGCGGGGAGATTCTAAAAAGCAATATCCCGCCCATGCTTGCGGCGCAATCTGGCTTTCCTTCCGGGCCCTTGGCAAGCTTTCCCAAAATATTTGATCAACAAATTGGGAGATGATCCAAATATCCAAACAAGTTCGCAGCTTTAACGTAAAACTCGAAACCCGAAACCCGTGACTATTAGTTGCTTTCCGTTTTCAACACCGCCAGGAAAGCGCTCTGGGGGATGGTCACCGAGCCGATCATCTTCATCCGTCTCTTGCCCTCCTTCTGTTTTTCCAAAAGCTTTCTCTTCCGGGTGATATCCCCGCCGTAGCATTTCGCGGTCACGTCTTTCCGGTAGGGGGAAATGGTGGTCCGGGCGATGATCTCGGCGCCGATGGCTCCCTGGATGGCCACGCGGAAGGCTTGCCGGGGGATTTCCTCTTTCAACCTCTCGCAGGCCTGGAGCGCCCGTGGCCGGGCATGGTCGCGGGGGAGGATCTGGGAAAGGGCATCTACCTTATCCCCGTTGACCAGAATGTCCAGGAGGACGAGCTCGCTTTCCCGGTAATCGATCAGGTCATAATCGAAAGACCCGTACCCCTGCGTCAGGGATTTGAACCGGTCGTAGAAATCGTAGATGACTTCACCGAGGGGCAATTCGTAAATGAGCTCCACCCGCCTGGGTCCCAGGTAGTTCATCTTGGAATTGCCCCCCCGGCGGTCGGTGCAGAGCTTCATGATTCCCCCCAGGTACTTATCGGGCAGGATCATAGTGGCCCGGATGTAAGGCTCTTCGGCTTTCAGGATGGATGCTCGATCCGCTTTCAGGATGGATGCTCGATCCGGATAATGAACCGGGTTGTCCACATCCACCAGGCTCCCGTCCTTCAGGGTAAACCGGTACCGAACGCTGGGGACGGAAAGAATGATGGAGAGGTTGTATTCCCGCTCCAGCCTCTCCTGGACGATTTCCAGATGGAGGAGCCCGAGAAAACCGCAGCGAAATCCCTGGCCCAGGGCCACGGAGGAGTCCTTCTGGTAGGTGAAGGCCGCATCATTAAGCTTGTACTTTTCCAGGGCCGCGGACAGGTCTTCGTAGTCATCCGAGGTGATGGGGTAGATGGAAGAAAAGACCACCGGCTTGATGTCCTTGAACCCGGGAAGGGGCTTCTCGCAGGGACGGGTGTCGAGGGTGAGGGTGTCGCCGATACGGACATCGGAGATGGTCTTAATGCCGGCGATGACGTACCCCACCTCTCCCGCGACCAATTCTTCCATCCGTTCCCGGCGCAGGGAAAAACGCCCCACTTCTTCCACCTGGTGGGCGGCCTGGTTAGAAACAAACCGGATCAGGTCCCCTTTTTTCACCGTTCCTTCAAAGACCCGGCAGTGGACGATGGTCCCCCGGAAGGAGTCGTACTGGGCGTCAAAGATCAGGGCCGCGAGCGGGGATTCGGGCGATCCCCGGGGAGGAGGTATTTTCTGGACGATGGCCTCCAGGATCTCCTCGATCCCGACCCTTTCCTTGGCCGAACATTTCAGGTGGAAGGCGGGGTCCAGTCCCAGTTCCCCGTCGATCTGTTCCAGGACCCGGTCCACATCGGCCGTGGGAAGGTCGATCTTGTTGATGACCGGGATGATTTCCAGGTTGTTCTCCATGGCCAGGTAGAGGTTGGCGATGGTCTGGGCCTGGACCCCCTGGGCTGCGTCGATCAGCAGGAGGACCCCTTCACAGGAGGCCAGCGCGCGGGAGACTTCGTAGGAAAAGTCCACATGGCCCGGGGTGTCGATCAAGTTCAGGAGATAGTCTTTGCCGTCCCCGGCCCGGTAGGGGAGGGTCACGGCCTGGCTCTTGATGGTGATGCCCCTCTCCCTTTCGATTTCCATGTTATCCAGAATCTGGTTGCGGAAATTTCTTTCCTCCACCAGGCCGGCATACTGAATCAGCCGGTCGGCCAGGGTGGATTTCCCGTGGTCGATGTGGGCGATGATACTGAAGTTGCGGATGTTTTGGATCATGGGTTCCCATTCGGTCACCCAGGAGAGGGCCTCTCTTCGCATCACCGGATCGAATTCTCAGGGGAATGGCAAAAGGAACTTTGAAGGACCTCTTCCCTGGAGGAAAAACCTGGGTGGATTTTATGAATATTCTATCACAGCCCAGGATTCATTTCATCGTATTTACCTGATTCGATCGGTAAAGCAGCGTCTGGGGCCTCAACCCTGCGGGGGTACGGATGGGTCTTCGAAAAGGAAGGGTGAGTCCTGAAGACTCATTTAGAATCCTTTTTGGAATCCTTTTTCTTGGGAGTCAGTTCCTGAATTTCTTTCTCAATGGCCGCTTTTTCCCGGGGTGCGTTATTGAAAAAAGGAAGGGCTTTTTGGAATTGAACCAGGGCGGTTCGTTTGTCTCCTCTCAGTTTATAAAAGGTTCCCAGGCTCCGGTAGGCCGGTCCCAGCATGTTTTTATCCCCGTAGGCCATGGCCATGTGGTAGTAGTTCTCCGCGAAATTGGGGTCCAGCCTGTTGACGGTAAGAAAAGCCTGGAGGGCGTCGTCCACCCTTTTCTGCTCCTGGTAAACCCTTCCCAGGTAGAAATGGGCCTTGGCATCCGAAGGAGAGAGCGAGCGGGCCCGCTCGGCATATTTTTGGGCCTCGGCGAAGTTGGCCTTGAGAAAATAGGCCCCCGCCAGTTCGCGGAGGATTTCCCCGTCCTGGGGCGCCAGGGAGGCCGCCTGGGACAAGCTTTCGATGGACCGGTCCAAGGCTCCCATCTTTTTTTGGGACAATCCCAGGCCGAAGAGGCATTCCGGGTCGTTGGGCCGTCTTTTTTGACAATTCTCAAAATAGGCGACCGAACGGGCCACGTCTTTTTCTTCGGCAACCAGCTTCGTCTGGATACGCTTTAAATTTCCTTCCAGAGGACGTTTTCTTTCCACCGCGGGATAATTCATCATCTGAATTTCCAGGTTCCCCATCCGCTCTTCCACCGCCGGGTGGGTGAGGAGGTAAGCGGGAGGATCGCTGGATGCCGGTCCGGAAGCGCGGCGTATTTTTTTGAGCATGGTGGCCATGGCCCGCGGATCATACCCGGCCCGTTTCATAAATTTCAGGCCCAGGTAGTCGGCTTCTTCTTCGTGTTCCCGGCTGTATTTGAGCATGACCGTGCTCGAGGCGGCCTGGGCCGTGACCCCGAGGGCGGCGGCAGCCTGGGGCCCCAGAAAGATCCCTGCCAGCAAGGCTCCCAGGGTGGCCAGGCCCAGCTTCATGCCCTGCTCCGATTGGCGGGCAATGTGCCGGGCCACCACGTGCCCGATTTCGTGAGCCATGACCCCCGCCAGCTCGTCTTCGCTTTCCACCATTTGGATCAGGCCGCTGTTGAAGAAAACTTTTCCTCCCGGAACCGCGAAGGCGTTAATTTCGTTGGTATTCAGGACATAGAATTCATACTTGAAAGGTTGAGTCTCCAGGGTGGCCAGGATTCTTTTCCCGATTCGGGCGATATATTCCCGGGGGGCGGGGTCTTGCACCATGGGCCAGATCTTGCGGACCTCCTCAAGAACTTTTTCACCCAGTTCCCGTTCTTCCTGGATGGTCATGGCGCGGACCGGCAGCGGGCCGCAGAAGATCGAGACGGAGAAAATCGTCGCCAGAAGAGCGGATAGGTTTCTGCAAAATGGGGATTTTAGCCGAATCATAGCTTATTTTAGCGCGGTTCAAAGACAAAGTCCAACCCAACCTCACGATTGCGGATTGCGGAATGCGGATTGCGGAATGAAATCCACACCATTAGAATCACAATTCCGGTTTTCGAAATGTTAGTCCCTTTACCTCACTTAAATTACTTTTAACTTCAGCCACTTAAGTGCACTTAAGCAAACATGAGCGCCTTTAGAGGGAAAGATTCTTCTTATCCCAGGTCCAATCGGTCCACGGAGAACCGATCAACTTGCCGTGGATCCAGCCGGAGGCGGTAATCCGGGCCCAGAAGAATTTTTCCCCCAGCGGTTTTCAACCCTTGAGCCAAGATGGACTCTCTCTGCTTTAAGAACCCGTTCATCTCTCCGGCGCGGATCGTCATCCGACCGGCCACCAGAGCCTCCTGGTAACAGCTGATCTCGCCGGCCGCCCCGTTCCCCAGAATGATCCCGAACCCCATTTGACGGGAAGTCTCGATCGCCTGGGCCAGAGCTTCCGCGCTGCCCATCTTCATGATCTTGAATTTCACGAAGCGGGCGCACCCGAGTTCTTTGGCTCTTTTCACGGAATCCATTCCGTAGATCGACTCATCCAGCCCAAGGGGAATGGGGGAGAGCCTGGAAAGCTCCACCATGGCATTCCAGTCATTCTCTTTGAAGGGCTGTTCCAGGAATTCAATATTGCGGGGATCTATGTGCTGGACGAACTTCTTTGCCCGGGGAAGGGTGTACCCCTGGTTGGCATCCGCCCGGAGACAGGCTCTTCCCCGGATGACCTTCTGGGCCATTCTAACCCTTTCAATATCCTTATCCACCTCGAACCCCACCTTGATCTTTAGGGTATCATACCCCTGGGCGATGAGATCTTCGACTTCCCTTCCAATTCCCTCCGCGTCTGCCGCCTGGAGAATTCCCAGCATCGGCACCGTTAAAAGCTCGGAAGGAGGAGCAAGATGGGATTTCGGGCCCACCATTTCGAGGGCGGTCAAAAAAGGGGTTGCCGCGCAGGGTTTTTCCTTTACCTGTCTGGAAATGGACTCCCGGGCTTTTTCCACCGGAAGGCCGAGAATTTTTGGGCCTTGATCCTTGGCAAACTGCCAGACCTGATCCGCAGTTTCCCAAAAATACCCCTGAACATCGGCCATGGCCTCTCCCAGCCCCTCATGGCCCCGGGAATGAAGCGATACGATTGTGCAATCGAAGGCTTTCATCTCCGCCGTGGCGATCTTATAAGGCCGTTTCAGGGGGATCTTCAAGCGGTAGAGGTTGATTTTTTCAACTTTCATTGCTGCAATCCTATGTCGCCCGCAGGGGCCCTTCGCAAACTATCCCGGCAAGCTTTAATAACCAAGTTCCTCCCCGACGAGAATGACCGTGAAATCTCTGATTCCCCAGGGTCTTCTTTCGATGATGGTCGTCACCCGGCAGATCCTGGCCGGGGTTTTGCAGTTATGGCAGGTCAAATCCTTCAAATCCTGAGCGCAGGGAGTGGGATCCTTTCGTCTCTGACAGTTTCTGGGAGCAGCGACCTTTTTAATCCTGGCCAGGCCTTCTTTCAGATTCTTTACGATCTTGTTGATTCCGGTGATCACGATCACCCTTTCCGGGCCGAAGATCATGGAGGTGACCCGGTTGCCGGAGGCATCCACATTGATGAGTTTTCCGTCCAGGGTCAGGGCGTTGGTGCTGGTGAGGAAGAATTCGGCCCTCTGCTGCTTTTTTCCGACTTCCTGGCGTCCCTCCTTGGAGAGTCCCTCTTTCCAGTGATCGTAGACTTCGTCCCCCCTTTTCTCCAGCGCTTCGATGATACCTATTTCCCTCAGGGTGACGGATCCTCCGAATCCCACCTTGGCTCTGGGAGGGATCCTTCGCAGGATCTCTTCTTTAGCCTCTGCCGCGGTTTGAAAAAAAACCGCCTCCATCTCGTTTTTTTTCAGAGTTCCGATGACCTTGTCGATGGTTTCCGGGGTTATCGTATTCATGGGATTCAGTTCTCCTTGTTTCTCCAGAGATTTCTGCCTCTATCCTAGTGTTGGGTCCCTTAAAATATATGCAAAAATTCTTAAGTGGAGCCGAGGGCCGGACGGATGCGCGCCGCCAAAATCCGGCGGGGGAAACCCCTCCTCCACCGCATCCCTGGGGTTCCGCAAAGGAACGTGGGTAGTGGGCTACCCCTTTGTAAGATCCGTAGGGGCGATTCATGAATCGCCCCTACCTTGCAATATACGTCGTGAAATCCCCGTGGGCGACGGAGCAATCTGCGCCTATTTTGGCAAGCGCAGCGGTCCGGCCCTCGGCTCCCGGCACCAGGGATCGAATTAAGTAGCTTATTTTAGGGCCACAATACTAGAACCTCGTTCCTAATGCCTCAGTCTTTCTCCAGCATTTTGCTCACTTCGGTGATATCAAAAATGGCTTCTTGATAGTCAATCTTTTTCCCGGTGCGGCGTTCTCTCTCCCTGATTTTCTCCTGATGGTATTCCCGGATCTCCCGGTCGAAGGGAAGGTTGGCCGGGTTCAGGTAGCGGACTGCCCCCCGGGCATCGCGGACGGGGATCACCTTGCCGGCTACAAATTGATTGGGGGCCCAGGGAATGTCCAGGACCCCTGCCTGTATGCTTCGGAGGGAGCCGAGCACCGGGTCTCCATCCCCCATTTCCAGACATTTATCCAGGATGGAACGGGCCTCCCGCGCGATCATGTTCTTTTCCTCGAGGATTTCAGCGCTTTCCGGCAAGTGATTGGCGCGCACGAGCTGAATGGCCATCCGGGTCGCCTTCACTCCCTCCGCGTTCGCTTCCCGGGTGGGGATTCCTTCGGCCTCGTGGGTGGATTTGGTGATGACCTGGGTGGCTCCCGCCAGAGCGGCGATGATCCCCCCCAGGACGATCACCGCATAGGCCCGGGGCTCATCAGCCGGAAAAGCCTGCATCCACTCATGGGTGGCGATGGAAAAAAAGACGCTCTCATGACCGGATCGCCGGAGGTATTGTCTTCCCACCTCTTTTAAAGCCCAGAGGGCAGCCACATCCTGGGGGATATGGAGGCTCTGGCAGAGGCCCATGCTGTAATGCTTGACTCCTTGGCCGGCGGCCATGAGCATTTCCAGCACCGCCACCGCGATTCCGATTCCGGGGGGAATCAGGGTCCCCGTCAGGAATCCGGGTTGCTCGCGATGAAGGCGAATTCCCCTTTCCTCATAGAAAGAGGTGAGACGGTCGAGGTACTGGTAATTGCGGATTCCCTGTTCAAAGGAGAGGTCTTTGGTGTAGGCGGCGGTGTAGGAAATCGCCGCTCCGAGGAAAGCAGTCATGCCCCCGGCGAACCCCATCTCGGCGGTGAGCTGGGGAAAAGCGGTCCCGGAGAGGACGATGATCGGCCGCTCAACCGAATCCGATATTCGGCGCACGGCTCGAAAGCCGTGGTTGACGATGGGGCAGCCGTTCAGCATGGAACGGCCCGCTCGGCGGCTTTCTTCCATTCCCAGCTGGGCTTCCTGAAATTTCAGGTTGCGCGTGTAGGTATCCGTCGTCGTGGGCAGAAGATCGGCCCCTCCTTTTTCCCTCAAACATCGGAGGAGGGCGATATGGTCATCGATCAACGCGACCCCTCCCCGGGGCTGGACCAGGGTACAGCCTTCCTTCTCCGCCTGCACAATCACCCGGGCATACTGCTTTTCGGGAGGAATGGTTTTTAGGTATTCGACGGCTTCCTCAAGATCGATCTCTTTCCCGGTCGGCCAGAGAGAAAGGACCCTCTCCCGTTCGGCAAAAAACTCTTCCTCGGACCAGCGCTTGTTGCTCAGTTCCATAAAAAATCCTTAACCGCAGAGCACGCAGAGAACGCAGAGGAATAAAAGCGAAAAATTATTGAAGCCCCGAATCAATCCTCTGTTTTTATACATGAATATCTCTGCGCTCTCGGCGATCTCTGCGGTGAATGTATTTCAGTCCCATTTTTTCAAGTATTTCTTCGCTATTCGGAGGGCAGGTTCCGAATACCGTTCCGCCAGCAACCCCACCGCATAAAGGCAGTACCGGGCATCCGTGTACAGGGTAGGGTTTTTTGGCCGGAGGGAAAAGGGCTCTTCCGGAGAGAAAAGCGTTTTTCGCAGAAGGTCGCCGGCCTGGCGATGGTAAATGAAAATTCCTCCCGTCCCGATAAGGTGTTCGATGCCGGTCAGGTCTTTTCCATACTGTATATGGTATTGTCCCTGGGGCCCCCAGAGGGCCTCGATCGATCCGGCGTGCCTCTCCATGGCCATTCGAGCGGCGCAGGATGCCAGGGCGAAATCCAGGTCGTGATCTTCCGCCGTTTGGGGGAGCACTTCCACGCACTGAGAAAGCTTTTCAAGCCTTGGGGCGAGGTCTTTCTGCAAAAAGCGGGCATGCCGGAGAATTTGTTCCTCCCCGCACAGCTTAAGAATCGTTCCGGCGTTATAGCGCAGACCCAAATCTCCCTCGACCGTGCGCTTGGCTAAAGGCTCCGGCAGTCCTTTGCGCACCACCCCGGCTTGAATCGGGTTTCCCGCACCGATGGAATGAACGTCGGTCGTGGCGCCCCCGATATCCATCACGACCAGGTCTCCCAGCCCCTTTTCCGAACCCACCCCCTGGGAGAGAAGTTGAGCAGCTCGCAAAACGGCCGTGGGCGTGGGCATGAGGATGCCCTCGACGAATTCCTCCGCTCTCTTCAAACCCTTGGCCGCGATGATCCTTTCGATAAAGACTCTGCGAATCCTCTCCCGGACGGGCTCCACGTTCAGTACATTCACTTCCGGCATGACGTTGTCGGTCAGGAGGGTGATTTTCCCGCCGGCGCACAGGATGGATTGGACCTCGTCCGCCGCCGCTTTGTTCCCGGCGATCAGGATGGGACACCGGATCCTGCTGGCCGCCAGCAGGCGCGCGTTGTCGAGGATGACCTCCTCGTTGCCCCCATCCGTTCCCCCAGCAAGGAGAACGATGTCCGGCTTCAGTGCCTCCAGTTCCTCCAGCTCCCGGGCGGAAAGACGAAAAGAGTAGACCGTAAGGACCTTGGCCCCGGCTCCCAGCGCGGCCCGCCGGGCGGCTTCCGCCGAAAGCTCCGGGATCAGGCCGATGGTGATCATTCCCAAGCCGCCGGCCGCACTGCTGCTGGACAGCCGGCATTCGTAAGAAGCGGTCTTCAGATGAGCGGGAAGGAGGTCCAGAGCCCGCCGCAGCCCCACCATGATGTCCGTTTCCACGGTCGTGCAGCTCTGGGCGTAAGCGAGAATTTCTTCGGCGGCCAAATCAACCGCCAGAATCTTGGTGAAGGTGCTGCCAAAATCGATCAAAAGGGCAAGGGACATAGAATCACCTTGCGCATAGCGCATGGAGCATAGCGAAAAGACCCTCTTCGCTATGCCCTATGCCCTATGCGTCTTTTCTCTTGGCCAGGTCATTCTTCAGGTCCTCGATCACCTGTCGGGGGGAGATGCTGGGGGGATAGGCGCGGTTGAAGCCCATCTGCAGGAAACGCTTTTCCACTTCTTCCCAATTTTGCTTCCCTACGACCAGGTTTCCGCCGACCACCAAGTGAATTCCCCCGATTCCCGCCTCGATGCAGCTTTCCCGGAACCCGCGGCACTCCATCTCCCCGTGGCCGCAGAGAGAACCTACCAGAATCGCGTTGGCCGCGGTTTCGATAGCCGCACGGATGAAGTCCTGCTGGGTAGAGAAGGTGCCGATGTTCACCACCGTGAATCCCGCGCTTTCCAACGCGTGGGCCATGATTTTATTTCCCACCACATGAGCATCCACTCCCAGCACGCCCAGGACGACAGCCGGTCGTTTCATGCTCCCTCCGGGATTCGTTGGATGAGAATTCGTTTGGGCGATGGGATCAGCATGGAGAAACGGGTATCCTTTCGGCATCTAGAAAAATGATCTTGAGGCCGTTTAGGGGCGCGGTGGCCGGGGCGGAGCACGCCTGAAGATGGGACTGGTTTATCCTGGGCTTTGAGGATTCCGCCCTGTTCCCGCCGAAGGAAGCGCTGGGTCGCTGCCGCGCCGTCCGCCGAGAAATTCCTCGTTGGTGCGTTCCAGACGCTGGACGGCGGGGCAATGGTCATTTGGCGCCGGTTTCCGCCTGGATCATCGATTTTTTCACCCCGCTATAGATGTTCCACGCTAGGGTGAACGCACCAATCGTGAGCAGGAACGCGCAGATCGGACGATGCATTAAAGTCGTCAAACTGTAGTTGGTGAGCTGCATGGTCTTGGCGAAGGCCGCCTCGCCGAGATCGCCAAGCACCAAGCCGAGCACGATGCCGGAGACCGAATATCCGGAGCGCCTCAGATAATAGCCCCCGATGCCGGCCGCGAACATGACCCAGACATCCACCAGCAGATTGCGCAACGCGAAGGCGCCGATGGTCGCTAGGAGCAGAATGGCCGGAGCGAGATAACGAAACGGAATCCTGAGAAGATGCACAACGGTCTTGGTTTGCAACCATCCGAGCCCGAAGATGGAGATGTTGGCGAATACCATGGCGGCGAAGGTAGTCCACACCAGTTCCTTGCTGGTGACGAAGATCAACGGGCCCGGCTCCATGCCGTGAATCTGGAATACGCCCAGCATCATGGCGGTCAGGGCTCCGCCGGGCAGGCCGAGCGCGAGCAGCGGGATCATGGCGGCGCCCGTGGCGGAGTTGTTGGCGGTCTCCGATGACACCACGCCTTCCATCTCGCCCTTGCCGAATTTTTCCGGTTGTTTCGACCAGCGCACCGCCTCGTTATAGCTCATGAAAGCGGCCAGGACGGCTCCGATGCCCGGCAGGATACCGGCGAAGAAACCGATCATCATCGAGCGCAGGACCGCGACCTTAAGTCCCCAGAGTTCCCGGAAGGAGGGGAAATCAAGGTTCACTTTGGGTGCGACGCGTGTGCCCATGACCATTTTCTCGCCCTGGACGAAGACTTCAGAAATGGCGAAGAAGCCGAGCACCATGGGGATGAAAGCGATGCCCGCGAGCAAGTAGTAGGAGCCGAACGAAAAGCGGTCGAGCGCGCCTGCCGGGTCCGAGCCGACGGTCGCCAGCAGAAGGCCCGTCAGAACCGAGAGCAATCCCTTCCAAAGATTGGAGGCGCCCACCGAAGCGGCGACTGTCAGCCCGAAGAAGATCAACGAGAAAACCTCCGGGGGTCCGAACGAGCGCACGGCCCAGGAGGCGATCATGGGGGTGGCTGCAATCATGAGCAGGGCCGACGCCAGCCCGCCCAGGGACGAGCATAGGACGGCCGCGCCCACAGCCTTGCCCGCTTGCCCGCGCTGGGTCATGGGATAGCCGTCGAGGGCTGTCGGCGCGTTCTCCGGCGCGCCTGGAATATTGAACAAAATCGCGGTGATCGCGCCCCCGAAGACTCCGGAGCAGTAAATCACCGAGAAGAGCATAATGGCATCGCTGGCGGAGAGATAGGCTGTGAAGGGCAGGATGACCGCCCCGAGGGTCAGCATGTTTACGCCGGGAATGGCGCCGAACATCATGCCGGCGAGGAGGCCGAAAATGAAGATTGCGAAAGTGGTCGGATCGGTGAACAAGTGTACCGAGCTGGACAGAAAATCCCAAAACATGTCTACCTCGATGGAAGGCTGCCCGCTTAACGGTAGACCTGCAGCAGCCAATTGTTAATGTCGTAGAAGAAAGGCCAGTAACCCACTGGGAGCGGCACGAAAAAGACGGTCGTGAAAACGATGATCATGATTGTATAGATGATCGCGGTAACCTGGATAAGCCGGCTCCAGCGGCGCTCCCCGAGCAGAAACAGGTAGGTGAATAGAAACATCGGCGTGGTGAGGTAAAACCCGGTGCGCGGGAGAAGCCACAGGTAGAGAAGCGGCAGCACGAAGGCGAGGACGACCTTCAAGACCGCTTTGGTCTCCAGGGCCTGCGGCTGCGACTGTGCGGCTTTGTCCGTGCTGGGTCCTCTCGCAGCAGTCGCCTTCCGCATGGCGAGCGCGAACTGTAAAATGGCGACGGCCAGGATTCCCAGAATGATTGCCCGCGGCCACGCCGTTGCGCCGAAGCGGTACCCCTGGATGGGATCGTCGAACTGGAACGTCATGGCATAAGCACTGACGCCAATCGCCAGCCACACGCATACCTCGAGCCCGAGACGTCGCTTTTCCTGCCCCATCGCTTGATCTCGATTCTTTGCCTTGAGAGCGCCGGACGGCCGGGAACCGCTTGGGTTACGTGTCCGAGACCCTCGCTTGCCCTCCGCCGCTTGCGGGTGGAGGGCAAGGTGGAAGGATTGATATGCAGCACCAAAATTCGAAGCTATTTCTTTTTCAACAGTCCAAGGTCCTTATAGGTCTTCTGATAGATAGCCAGTGTCTGCTTCAAAAGCTTGATCGAACCTTCGCGGCCGCGATAGCTATTGATCACATCCATGTACACCGACTTGTTGAACTTCTGGTACTCGGCCGATTCATAAGCCTTTTTGAAAGCCGCCTCGAGATATTTAACCCGGTCTTTGGGAACACCTTTGCGGACGTAGAAGCCCCGGAAGCGCAGAAGCTCGGGAATGTTCACCCCCAGGTCCTTGATCGAGGGCACGTCGGCGAAAGCCTTCGGGCGATCCTCCAGGAAGGTCAGGATGGGCTTCATCTGTTTCGCGGCCAGGAATTGGCGCACGTCGCCCGGCTGCTCGAACAACACGTCCACATGGCCTCCAATCAGGGCGGCGTAACGCTCGGACGGTTTATCGAAACTGATCTGGTTCACTTTGATGCCCAGCTGCTTCTCCACAATGGCCATGGTCACGCGCTCCATGGTGCCTTCGCCGGACACGTTGGCGAAGGTAATCTTGCCCGGATTGGCTTTGATGTGCTTGAGCAGCGACGGCCAGTCGGTGAAACGCTTGTCATCCGGGCGGATGTAGAGCTGGCTGAAAGTAATCTGGGTGTGCGCCAGGGGGATCCAGTCAACGGTCGGATTCTCTTTCAGATTGCCGGCCGCGTAGTGGGTGATGGAGTCGTCGATGTGTTGCATAATGGTGTAACCGTCCGCGGGGGCGGTCATGAAATCCGGAACCGCCGCACGCCCTGCGGC
>LJUR01000125.1 GCA_001304105.1 Deltaproteobacteria bacterium SM23_61 | reverse complement strand
TTCCCGAAAGCCTCAATCCCATCCTGGAAGCAAAACTCACCGAACCCATGACCGAGCCCCTGCCCGAAACCAAAGAAAAGACCCTGGGACTTGCCGCCCAGGGACGAATCATGGAACTCTGCGGCCGCAAGACAGCCTTGGCCATCGGTCCGGGCCTCTCCATGAACGGGGAGACGGTAAAATTGGTCCATAAGCTGGTTCGTTCGATCACCCTCCCGGCGGTCATCGATGCCGACGGCCTGAGCGCGCTGGCCGGCAGGCTGGATTTGCTCCGCAAGCCGCAGAAGGATTTGATCCTCACGCCCCACCCCGGGGAAATGGCCCGCCTCACAGACAGGTCCATCGGGGAAATCCAGAAGGACCGGATCTCGGCATCACGGGATTTTGCCCACAAATATGGCGTCACCCTGGTCCTCAAGGGAGCCCGCTCCGTGGTGGCCAGCCCCCAGGGAGAAGTCTTCATCAACCCCACCGGGAATCCGGGGATGGCCTCCGGAGGAACGGGCGACATCCTCACCGGGATGATCGGAGGATTCCTGGCCCAGGGCTTCCCCGCCCTGGAAGCGGCCAAGCTGGGGGTTTTCCTGCACGGGCTGGCCGGCGATTTTGTCGCCCATCGGAAAGGGTCGCGGGGAATCGCCGCCATGGACCTTGCCGAGGAAGCTCCCCAGCTTCTCCGCGCCCTCGCAGCGGGAGAAGGCCGGGTGGAAGATTTTTTCTTCCCCTTCCGGACCGAAATCTGCTATTAAAAAAATCTGGATCATCCCCAAATTAGTGGAGGACGAAAGAGCGGGTATATTCGAAATGCAAAAAGGTTCCAGGGTCCCGGAAGGAAAGTCATATTCCGTTCATCAAAGTTTTCTTTTGCCACCCCCGCTGCGCTTTGCGGAAGTCAAACCGAGAGGCTATGGAAAACCATATCCCGCCGATGCTTGCGGCGCAATCTGACTTTCCTTCCGGGACCTTGACAGGTACTCATAAAAATATTTGATCGACGAATCTGGAGACGATCCCCAAAACCAGAAACTAGGATGAATGGAGAAAAACGAGGCAAGGGGACATTCGAGACCACCACAGAGAGTCCTGAAGAGACCCTTCGTCTCGGCCGGCTTCTGGGTGAAATCCTCCCCCCGGGATCATTCGTAGCCCTGGTGGGCATCCTGGGGGCTGGGAAGACCCTTCTGGCCAAGGGGATCGCCGGCGGGCTGGGGGTGGGAAATGAACGGGAGGTGACCAGCCCTTCCTTTGTGCTGGTCAACGAGTACCGGGGCCGCTTTCCGGTTTTTCACCTGGACCTTTACCGTCTCGAGAACTTTGCCGCCGTGGAGGAAATCGGCTGGGATGAATTCGTCTGCGGACCGGGAGTCACCCTGGTGGAATGGGCCGACAAGGTCGAGGAAGACCTGCCCGAAGAGAGGATCGAAGTTCATCTCCAATGGCTGAGCGAGGAGGAAAGAAAAATCGTTTTTTCCCCAAGAGGGACTCCCGGGAAAAAAATCATCGCGGAGCTGGAACACAGGTGGAAGAAGGAGGCGTGACGTGGCCCTGATCGTGCAGAAATACGGCGGAACCTCGGTAGGCGATATCGACCGGATCCGGAATGTGGCCAACCGGGTGGCCAAAACCCGGAAGGAGGGAAATGACGTGGTGGTGGTCGTCTCCGCCATGTCCGGGGAGACGGACCGGCTCATCCGGCTGGCCCAGCAGGCGCACGAGACCCCGGATCTGCGGGAATACGACAGCCTGATTTCCACCGGCGAACAGGCAAGTGCGGCCCTGCTGGCGATTACCCTGCAGTCCATGGGAATTCCGGCCAGATCTTTTTTGGGTAGCCAGATCCGCATCCTCACGGACAGCGCCTTTTCCCTGGCCCGTATCCAGGATGTGGAAACCAAACATCTGCGCCGGGCGATCAAGGCCGGGGTCATTCCCGTGGTGACCGGTTTCCAGGGGGTGGATCGGGCGGGAAACATCACCACCCTGGGGCGGGGGGGGTCGGACACCACCGGGGTCGCCGTGGCCGCCGCCCTGAAGGCCCATGTGTGCGAGATCTACACCGATGTGGACGGGGTTTACACCACCGACCCGAACCTCTGCCCCGAGGCGCGCAAGCTTTCCCGCATCTCCTATGATGAGATGATGGAGATGGCTTCCCTGGGCGCCAAGGTCCTCCAAATCCGTTCGGTGGAGTTTGCCAAAAAATACAACGTTCCCATTCACGTTCGTTCGTCCTTTAACGACAGGAGCGGGACATGGGTCGTCAAGGAGGATGAGAAAATGGAAAAAGTGCTCGTCTCCGGCGTCACGCTGAACAAGAACGAAGCCCGCGTAACGATCTCCGGGGTTCCCGACAAGCCGGGGATCGCCTCCAAGATTTTTACTCCCATTTCCGATGCCCAGAACTCCAGCGCCGACGGGCTTGCCGACATGACCTTCACCGTTCCCAAGGCGGACATCAAGAGAGCCCTCCGACTGGTGAAAAAGACCGCCGATTCCCTCCAGGCCCGGGAAGTCCTGGCCGACGAGAATATCGCCAAGGTGTCCATCGTCGGGGCCGGCATGGTCAGCCATTCGGGCGTGGCCTCCAAGATGTTTACCGCCCTGGCCGGGGAGAATATCAACATCCTGATGATCAGCACTTCGGAGATCAAGATTTCCTGCGTGGTGGAGGCCAAGTACGGCGAGCTGGCCGCCCGGGTGCTCCATAAGGTTTTTGGCCTGGAAAAGGGTGGGCTGAAAAAAGAATCCTGAAGACTCGAAGATTCGGGCGAAGCCAGGCAGGACCGAAAAAGAGATCCTCCCTGCCAGAGCGTAATTTAGGGAAATATGCCGCCAAGGCCGGCAGAAGGAAAAAGGCCACCCATGAGCCGGGAGCAACAGGGGGTCGTTCTTTTCATCAGCCTTTCCCTCGGCCTCCTCTTTTTTCTGACCCATCCCGCTTCTTTCCTGAAGGAAGGGGACCCGGCCCAGGTCGAAGGGAAAATCCTCCCTTTACCATCCGGGGGGCAGGGAGTGGTCCTGGAAATGGATGGGGAGATTGCCCCGAGAGGAGTCCTGCGCGTCGAATCGGGGATGACAGTCCGGGAGGTGTTGGGAAAAGCCGGAGGAGTTCACGAAAAGCTGTCCTTCCCGGACGAAATCCTTTCCCAGAAAATCGAGAGGAGCAGTCGAATCTCCATCGCGGCGGAGGGAGAGGGGAAGGGGAGGGTGGTGATTGAGCCCTTGGCTCCCGCCAGGATGAAGGTTCTCTCCGTTCCCGTACCGATCAACACCGCCACCGGAGAAGAGTTGGAGATCCTGCCGGGAATCGGACCGAAAACAGCCCGGGCCATCGTGGAGTTCCGGGAGCAGAACGGAAAATTTTCTTCCCCGGATGACCTGCTCCAGGTCCCCGGAATGGGGCCCCGGAAGCTGGCCGCCCTGCTACCGCACATAAAAATTCAATAAAACCGGGCGCGGCATTTATTTTTCGTCGATCACCACATTGGTCAGGGTTCGCAAGACCCCGGGGATGACCGAATGGGCGCTCTGTACTCCAGGGATCTGCAGAATCTCCCGGGTGATCCCCCGGGCCTTGCCCTGCGTGGTCTCGATGAAGATGTAAGCGGAAATGGCCATTTTTTCCCTCCTTTTAAATGCGCCCTGAACGATGATAGGTTCAGGGCAGCCCGGCACCCTGGGTGCCGGGCGGAGTGGGGAATAAAAAAAATTGGGTATCCTAAAATGGCAACCGGTATTCTGGCAACAGACCCATTTTACCCCATTCGAAGAAAAAGCTGAAGCCCTTCCACCAAAAAGTTCAGAGAATAAATTTCTTCATCCCCCTTCTTAAGCCTTGCTAAAAATCCTTGCTTTGGTAGAATGATTGCAGATTTCCTTCCATACCGGAAATGAGCCGCTTTTTGTTCCGCATTCCGAATCGTGCCCGGCAGGCAGGGTGCCGCCGGGCTGTCCTGCAGGCAACGTAGTGCAGGGCGCATTTTCGGGGGAACTTTGAAAGAAGACCTGATCCAGAAGACGGCCGAAGCTGTTTTGCGGTCGAATAAGGTGGTGGCCTTTACCGGAGCCGGCATTTCCGTGGAGAGCGGGATTCCGGACTTCCGGAGCGCGGGGGGGCTCTGGGAAAGGTTCGATCCGGCGGAGTACGCCACCATCGAGGCCTTTCACGCCAACCCCCAAAAAGTGTGGACCATGCTGCGGGAAATGGGGAATTTGCTGGAGAGCTCCCGGCCCAACCCGGCGCACACCGCCCTGGCGCAATTGGAGAAGATGGGGCACATTCGGTCGGTCATCACCCAGAACATCGACCACCTGCACCAGGATGCGGGAAACACCCGGGTGATCGAATACCACGGCAGCCACAAGCGGCTGATCTGTCTGAGCTGCGGCAGGCAATACGAAAAGGGAGAAGTGAGCCTCGATACCCTGCCGCCCCTTTGCCGCTGCACCGGGGTGCTGAAGCCTACCGTGGTCTTCTTCGGCGAACCCATCCCCTGGGGCGCCCATCTCCAGGCCATGGAAGAGGCCCGCGATTGCGAGGTCATGCTGGTGGTGGGGACCTCCGCCATCGTCTCTCCAGCCTGCGACATCCCGGTGATGGCCAAAAGAGGCGGGGCCGTTGTCGTGGAGGTGAACAGGGAAGAGACCCAGCTCACCCGTTATGTTTCCGATTGGATCCTTAAGGGATCCGCCGCCCGAACCCTCCAGGCCGTTTTGGACCGGGTGACGGGCTTGCGGGGATCTTGAATCCAAAAGATGTATAGCTTTTTGTTGCCGCCGGTTTTATAATGAAAGACAGGGAAATCCTCGAGGGGGTAAGACCATGGTGGAAATGAAAGTTCACGGGTTGTTTTTCGACTCGGAGACCAATCAATCTGTCGTCGTCCTCAAGGAGGAGACCACGGGAAGAACGCTGCCCATCTGGGTGGGGCTCTTTGAGGCCAACGCCATAACCATGGGAATGGAACACACCTGGACCCCTCGCCCTATGACCCACGATCTCTTGAAGAATCTCATCGAGGGGATGAGCGCCACGGTTCGAGACATCACCGTGAACGACCTGAAGTCCAACACCTTCTACGCGGTCATCAACCTGGAAGTCGGGGACCGAGCGGTCCAGATCGATTCCCGGCCCAGCGACGCCATCGCCCTGGCCCTGCGCACAAGTTCCCCCATCTTCGTGGAAGAGAAGGTCCTCGACTCGGCGGGCCACTTTGACGCCAAGGCGACGAAAAAGGACGGGTCCGATAAGTGGATCGATGATCTCTTCGACAAACTCAAACCCGAGGACTTCAAGAGCGAAATGTAAGGATCGAAGTATTGATCCGGCCCCAAGAAAGTCTGAATGTTTTCCCCCTGAGAAGATATCTTCCCCGGGAAGATCCAAGTTTCCCTTGAACTTTTCACCCCCAGGACACCGACGATTCAAACTGGCCCTCTTCGACCTGGACGGGACCCTCACCCGGGAGAAGAGCGCCTGGGAATACATCCATCGACGCCTGGGGGTGTGGGAGGGGAATGCGGAGAGATACCAGGAGGCCTTCCTCCGCGGGGAGATCGATTACCGGCGTTTTTGCGAGCTGGACGCCGCGGTCTGGAAGGGGATGAAAGCCCAAGCCGTTCAGCGCATTCTGCGGGAGATCCCCCTGTACGAGGGAATCGAGGGACTGGTGGGGTACCTCAAATCCCGGGGGGTCAAAGTTGGGATTATCTCTTCCGGCCTGTCCCTGCTGTCCGATTGGATACGAGACCGGTATGGTTTCGACTACGCCGTGGCGAATGAACTGGGGATGACGGACGGGGTGCTGGACGGCACGATCCGGATTCATGTCCACTACGACCAGAAGGCGGAATGGGTCCAGGAAGCGCGAAGACGATTCAAAGCCAGGAAGGAAGAAGTCCTGGCCGTCGGCGACAGCGACGGGGACATCACCCTCTTTCAGACGGCGGGTTTCTCCGTGGCCTTCAACTCCCGCTCCCCCCATTCCTCTGCTTGTTCCCCACCTGGGCCCGTCGATTTCGGATTGCGGAATTCGGAATGGGGAATGAAAAAGAAAAAATCCGCAATCCGCAATCCACAATCCGAAATGGGCGAAGACATCCCGCTCAAGTCCGGGACTTCTTTTCCGATGAGAATAGGTATGGGGAAAAGTGGACCATTCAGCGCCGGGAAAGGGCTTGGGGGTACGCGTTTTTTCGTCAAAACGGGGATTGTGCTGGTCTGGGTGGTGATGATGGGACTCCTTGTGGACCGGACTTTTCTCCAGCCGCAGGCCCTGAAGATAACCCCGGCCATCGCCCGGGAAGGCTTGAAGGAAGGGGAGGACTGGTGGGGAGTTTATTGGAAAGGTGAAAAGATCGGGTTTGGGGTCACCCATCAGGAGGCCCAGGGTGACCGCATCATCGTCAAAGAGCAGCTGTGGTTGAAGCTCACGGTCCTGGCGATTCCCCAGAATATCCAGCAGACGCTGGAATACACGATGACCGAAGCGCTCGCCCTGGACTCTTTCCGCTTCTCCCTGAAGTCCGGACTCTTTCCCTTTCAAATCGCCGGCCGGCTCCAGAGCGACCCCGGGGGATCCTCCCGGAAAAGAATGGTTTTGGAGATTCAATCGGGGGGCCGGGAGCAAAAGCAGGAGATCTCTCTTCCCGAGGCTCCCTTCATTCTGGGTCAGACCAAGCTGCACCTGCTCAGCCAGGGGCTGGAGAAGGGGAAGAAATACCGGATTCCGGTCTTCGACCCGGCCTCGATGAGCGCCGCGGAGATGATCGCCGAGGTGGAAGGTCTGGATCGAATCCAAATCGGGGGAGAGGAGCGGGAACTCTACCGGGTGCGGCAGGAATTCAGGGGAATGGGGGTAAAATCCTGGATCGACCGGAATGGTGCGATCTGGAAGGAAGAAAGCCCCGTGGGCTTCACCCTGACCCGGGAAAGCAAAAACGAGGCCCGGCATAAGAACTGGAGCCCGGGGAAGGTGGTGGACCTGATTTCTCTCACCGCGGTGCCAGCGGACCGGGAAATCCCCGATCCCAGGTCCACGCGGTTTCTGCGGGTCCGACTGCGCTCCTCCAGCCTCCGGGGGTTCAAGATCGAGGGGGGTCGCCAGTCCCTCTCGGGGGATGAGATCACGGTGAAACGGGAGGATCTTTCCCCCCGGGCTTCGGTTTCGCCCGGGCTCACCGAAGAGGAAAGGATGGAATACCTGCGGGCCACTGCCCTCATCCAAAGCGATGATCCCGCAATCCGGCGCCTGGCCGGGGAGATCATCGCCGATTCCCGGGACCCCCGGGAACAGGCCGGACGGATCAACGAATGGGTGTACCGGAATATTCGCAAGCAGCCGGTGGTGAGCATTCCCAGCGCTCTGGAGGTGCTCCGCCAGAGGGCGGGAGACTGCAACGAACACGCGACCCTTTTCACCGCCCTCGCCCGCGCTGCGGGGATCCCGGCCCGAATCCAGGCAGGGCTCGTCTACCAGGAAGGAAAATTTTTCTACCACGCCTGGAACCAGGTCTACCTGGGTTCCTGGATTACCGCCGATTCAACCCTTAACCAGATTCCGGCCGATGCGACCCACATCGGCCTGGTGGAGGGGGACCTGGACCGGCAGATGGACCTGGTGAGGGTCATCGGACGACTGAAAGTGGAAGTGAGGGAGGTTCATTGATCGAGCTGGATCAGGTGAGCAAAAAATTCGGGTCTTTCCATGCCGTCCGGGACCTTTCCCTCCGGGTTCCCCCGGGGGAGATCTTCGGGTTCCTGGGCCCGAACGGGGCGGGAAAGACCACCACCATCCGCATGATGGTCGGGCTGATGAAACCTACTTCCGGCCGGATTCTCCTCGACGGAAAAGATGTGTGCCGGGAGCCGGACCAAGCCAAGGCCATTCTGGGCTATATTCCCGATCGGCCCTACCTTTACGAAAAACTCACCGGCGGGGAGTTCCTGGAATTCATCGCCGGGCTCCATCACCTCCAGCTGGAGGACGGCTGGAAGAAGCGGTCCGAGCGGCTCCTGGAATTTTTCGACCTCCGGGACTGGCGGCAGGAACTCATCGAGAGTTACTCCCACGGAATGCGCCAGCGCCTGATCATCACCGCGGCCCTCCTCCACCATCCGAAAGTGCTCGTGGTGGACGAGCCCATGGTCGGGCTCGACCCGCGGGGGGTGCTCCTGGTCAAGGACCTCTTCCGGGACCTCGTCCAGAGCGGGATGACCGTCTTTTTTTCCACCCATACGCTGACCATGGCCGAGGAATTGTGCCAGCGAATCGGGATCATCCATGAGGGCCAATTGATCGCCCTGGGTTCCATGGAGGAGCTCCGGGAGCAGGCCCGGAGCCGGGACCAACGGCTGGAGCCTCTCTTCCTGAAATTGACCGAAGAAGAGCCACCCCCCAGCTTCGCCAGCCCCCGGAAAGGTTGAGGAAAAGCCATGGGAAGCTGGCCCCTTCTTCTCTATCCGAAGACCCGGGCCCTGAGCCACAGGTTCGCCGATCGCTCGAAAGGCTCCGGGCTGAAATGGGTCTTTCTGATTGCCCTGGCCCTGGGGTTCTGGGTCTTTACCTTCTTCATCTTTCAGAAAGTTCTGGTTTATTTCCGCTCCATCGAGCTCTTCGGGGACCTTCTGAACTCCCGGCTGCTCTCCATGATGCTCCTGACCTTTTTTTCTATTCTGCTCTTCAGCAACTTGGTCTCCTCCCTGTCTACCTTCTTTCTCTCCGATGATTTGAACCTCATTCTCTGCCGCCCGGTCCCGCAGGAGCAGGTCTATTATGCCCGGCTGGCGGAGACCCTGGGGTACACCTCCTGGATGGTGATCCTCTTTGCTTTCCCCGTCTTCCTGGCGTACGGATGGGTTTACGGGGCCTCCTGGAAGTTTTACGCGAATCTCCTTGCGGCCATCCTCCCCTTTCTCTTCATCCCCGCGGCCCTGGGAAGCATGCTCGCCATGCTCCTGGTGAATATCTTTCCGGCCCGCCGCACCAAGGATATCCTGCTTCTTCTGTCGATTCTCCTGGTGGCGGGCCTTTATTTTCTCTTCCGCTTCCTCCAGCCGGAAAAGCTGACCAACCCCGATTCCTTTGCCGGGCTGGTGGAATACATGACCGCCCTGGCCGCTCCCTCATGGTCTTTTCTCCCCAGTTTCTGGTTTGCCGAATCGGTGACCCCGTACCTGCAGGCGACCGACTCCCAGGCGGGCTTCTACCAGGCCTGCCTCTGGTCCACCGCGGGGGCCCTGGGGGTCATAGGAAGCTGGGTGTCCCGGGCTCTCTTTTTCCCCGGCTGGACCAAATCCCAGGAAGCGCGCAAGGCCTACCTGGCAAGAGTCCCCTTCTTCAACCGGCTCTTGCGGGCGGCCAGCCGCCCCCTGCATCCGCAGGCCCGGGCCCTGGCCATCAAGGACGGAAAAACTTTTTTCCGGGACACAACCCAGTGGTCGCAGCTCATTTTGCTCACCGCCCTGGTGGTGGTGTACCTTTACAATTTCAGCGTCCTTCCCCTGGATCAGACGCCCATGCCCAGTTTTTTCCTGCAGAATCTGTTCTCCTTTTTGAACCTGGGGCTGGCCGGGTTTGTACTTTCCGCGGTGGCCGGCCGGTTTGTGTTCCCGGGGGTAAGCCAGGAGGGGTTCTCCTTCTGGATCATCCGCTCCTCCCCCCTCTCCTTGCGCACCTTCCTGTGGAGTAAATTCTGGACCGGTCTGATTCCCCTCCTCCTTCTGGCCGGGACCCTGATTTTTCTCTCCAACTGGCTGTTGAAAGTGACCCCTTTCATGATGGCCGTCTCCTCCGTCACCATCCTTTTCATCACCTGCGGCGTCGTGGGCTTGGCCGTGGGAATTGGAGCCCTTTACCCCCAGTTCAGGCTGGAGAACACCGCGCGCATGGCCTGGGGAATGGGCGGGGCGATTTTCATGATCATCAGCATGATCTTTATCGGAGGGGTGGTCCTCCTGGAGGCCTGGCCGGTGTACACCCTCTTTATGGCCAAGTTCCACCACCGGAGCCTTTCCGACCTTCAATGGGCCGGAATCCTGGCCTCCTTTGCCGGCGTGGTCCTCTTGATCGGGCTGGCCACATTCCTGCCGATGCGGCTCGGGCTGAAGAAGCTTCAGGAGATGGATTTCTAAAAAAACGTTATTCGTTACTGGGTACTCGTTATTAGAGGCGTGTCTGGAAAATAAGCTACTGAATTCGATCCCTGCTGCCAGGAGCCGAGAGTCAGACCGCTGCGCTTGCCAAAATAGGCGCTGATTCCTCCCGAGCCCAAGGAGATTTTACGATGGATATTGCCAATGTAGGGGCGATTCATGAATCGCCCCTACGGATCTTATGAAGGCATAGCCTCCGTGCCCGCGTTCCCTTGCGGAACCCCACGAATGGGGAGAAAGAGGGGTTTCGCCCGCCGGATTTTGGCGTCGCCCATCGGTCCGACCCTCGGCTCCACATGGCAATTCATTCGCATTTTTGGGAAACAACATTGGATGAAGTAACGAATAACGTATAACGATTAACGAACGATGAGTAAGGTCTTTATTTGCCCCCACTGCCAGACCCAGAACTTTGCCACCCAGGCCCGCCTTCGCCGTGCCAAAACAGTTCCCCTTACCTGTTGGAAATGCGGGGAAAGAATCAAAAAACCTAAACTGATTTCTGATGGAAATAAAAAAACACTTTAATATTTAAAAAGAAATGATTTAATAATTCATTGTACTTTTCTGAAGACAAAAGCTTCAAGCTTTGGTTGAAGGTGAAAGAGAGGGCGCTCCTTTCTAGGTTTCCTCCTCCCTTGATCTTTGGACTTGCCCAAATGAGTTAATTCTGGTATAAGCCACTTATGGAAGAGAGGCGCTGTCTATACCTGAAAGTGGGGGATTGGGTCGTTCACCACAAGTACCCGGAGTGGGGTGCTGGGCGGGTGGTGGAGGAACAGAATTCCTCCGTGGTGGGGGGCCTCTCGCTCGTGAAAATCGCTTTCGTCGACGGCCAGACCCGGGTCTTCGACAACAACTTCAAAAACGTAACCTGCTGCTACCACGCCGGCCTGCGCCGCCGCTAATCCATGCCCCCAGAAATTCCCGGAACCAGCGAATACCCCAAAGGCAAGAAAAATTTTAAAATCGGTTTGAGGTCCCATTTTTTAAACCCGAATTTGGAAAAGCCCGTATCAAAAGGAATGATCACAAAGAAAGGAGGCTATCATGGCGGAAAGTCAATTGGCACTCGACAAGAATCGGGTACAGCAATTGGAAAAGTTTGCCCAATTGCTCCCCAATGTGATGGGAGCGGTTCGAACGCTATCCGCTGAGGTATATAAAGATGGGGCTCTGAGTTGCAAGGTCAAACGGCTCATTGCCCTGGCTCTTGCCCTGGGGGCGGGGTGTCACAACTGTACCCTCGCTCAAACCAAATATTCCCTCGACAATGGAGCCACAAAACAAGAGATCTTGGAAACCCTCTCTGTGGTGGCCAGCATGCGAGGAAGCAATGGCGTTGCGGAGTCCTTGAGAGTTGTCCAGCTGTTGGATGAATTGGGAAAGCTATAAATTCATTTTCTACATTGGGCAGGGACCGTTTATCAAAAAGAGGCTTGGGAAATCGGCTGGAGTTTAAAGAGGAAGCCGCGTCCATAAGAAATGCCATGGAACGTGCCGGTTTGGAAACTCCCCAAATCGGCCGCATTTTTTCGATGAATCGTTTGGGTAACAAAGAAAGGATGGATGGTTGGCTAGGGTTAACCGCCGGCAATCGGGGGGAATAGTGAAATTTCATCACCAGATTTCAAAAGGGTCTTCAACTTATGGGGCAAGTTTCGATAGCTCCTGCCGTTAACCAGGATCTGGATGTTGGGGTTCATCCCTCCGGTTTCAGCGTCGAGAACCACGGCTCTGAACTCAGGCCCGTACATCGTAATTAGGTTTTCTAGCAGGTCTTCAAGGGTTTTCGAATCGGAATCGATTTCCATGAACTGCTGATTCCCCATGATGCGGCGCAGGGTAAAATAGGGCTTGATTCTTACGGCCATGATCAATTTCTCAATTTATTCCGCGCTTCATTGCGCCGAACTTTTTACCCCATCGAAGGCGGCCTCTCAGCCATGGGATGGGCTTCTCATACGCCGGCTTGCCGCCTGAAGGCAGCCAGCCTCTGACGGTATTGCGCCCGTTCTTCGGCGGACATTTCATCGGGGAACTGAAGATCTACCTGGGTCAGCCAGTCCACGATGTTGCCGGAATGGGGAGCGATCCCCAAAACCCCGACCTTGCTGCCGAGTTCCAGCTTGATTTTGCCGAGCAAGAAATCCCCGACGAATTTGCCTTCTTTGCGCAAAATCCGTTTCCATTCCTGGGGGGTGGCTGCCAGAATATAATCCGACTCTTTTTGAGCATCTTTTTCGTTGAAAAATGCCAGCTTTTTGAGCTCACCCTGATCGATAAACGTTCCGAAAATGATATCCTCATCGATACCCCATTCCGGCTCCGCTTTCACCCGGTAGCACACTTTGGCGGACAGTTTTTTGAATTTTTCCTTGTATTCCGGCCTGGATGCATAAATCCGAGCGGTTTCCTCAAGCCACTCCGGTGTACAGTATTGGACTTTGGCCATGATTTCACCTCCATGGGGTATTTGTTTTCACCGGAACCTAAACGATTCGGCGATGGCCGCCATCAGGCGATACGGCCGGTTTGCTTGAGCCTGGTTAGGACCTCGTCCCGGAGAGCCTTTTTAGACAATTTTTCGGTGACCGTCATGGGCAGCGTGTCCCGGAATTCGACGAACTTCGGGACCGCATAGGGCGCCAGGTGATCCCGGCAGAATGCGCGGATTTCGTCCGCGGTTACCCGGTTCCGGTAATCCGCCCTTAGTTGGACAAATGCCATGACCCGTTCACTCCCGGGATTTTCAGGGTCCGGCACCCCGATGGCCGCCGCCATTTCCACTCCCGGATGCCGGTAGAGGACTTCATCCACGGTGGTCGTATAGACCTTCATTCCGGAAACGTTGACCATATCCTTGACCCGGTCGCTCATGTGGAAATATCCGTCTTCATCCATGTAGGCAATGTCGCCGGTGTGGAGCCAGCCGTCTTCCGAAAGGCCGGAACCGGGTTGCGGCCAGTACCCTTTCATGATCTGCGGGCCCCGTACCACCACCTCGCCGGGCTGGCCAAAGGGGACGTCTTCTCCGGTCACCGAATCGACCAGGCGACACTCCGTGTCCGGGGACGGAACCCCCATGCCGGTCTTGGCTTGGGGCATGAACCCGGTGACCTTGGAAAAGGCGGATATGTTGAAATGGGTCAGGGGGGAGGTCTCGGTCAGTCCGTAACCTTCGGAAACCGGGGTCCCGATCTCCTTTTGAACGGCCTCGGATATTTCCCGAGGAAGCGGCGCCGCCGCGCAGATGGGGATCACGTTCATCTTACCCACCTTGGCCTGGGCGATCCGCATCAACTGGGTCGGCACGGTGGGGATCATAAAAGGCCGATACTTCTTGATGGTTTCGACCAGGGCCTGGATATCCCGGGGATCGGGCATCAGAATCACCCGCAATCCAAGGGCGGCGGCGGCCTGGTGGGTGTAATGACCGTAAGAATGAAACAGGGGAACGGGCAAGAAAACGGAGGCTTTGCCGGCGACCCCGCGCAGTATGGGCTTGAGCATCCAGGGAAAGCCCTGCAGGATACAGCTGTAGCGGTTAAAGTGGGTGACCATGACCCCTTTGGGAACTCCTGTGGCCCCCCCGGTGAAAGCCAATTCGCACAGGTCCTCCCGGGCGTCAATGGCCACCGGCTCTGAAATCGGGGTATGGGTCTCGAGTAGTTTGCGGAAATCGAAAACCCCCGCAGGCAAGGGCCCCGCCACCGGCTGCAGGTCGAACCCTTGGGTGGACGTGACCACGATGTGTTCCACATCGCAGCGCGCTTTCATTCCCATAACCCGCTCCAGATGCTCCTCCCGGCAGAGGATCACCCGGCTTCTGGAACTGCCGGCTTCATGCACCAGGCCTTCGTCGGTTCGCAGGGTGCTCGTGGGAACAATCGCCGCGCCGGCTTTCATGATTGCCCAATCGCTGATCATAAACTCCGGACAGTTGGGCATGAACACGCACACCCGCTCGCCCCGCCTGACCCCGAGAGCAACCAAGGCGGCCGCCATCCGATCCGACAACTCTTTCAGCTCCTGATAGCTGATTTTTCTTTCCTGGTACAAAATGGCCGTTTGGCCCGGGTACTTCGTGGCGGCATCCTCGAGGGCCTTGTATACGGGCACTTCAGGGTAGGGGGCCTGACTGGGGTCCAGCGGGTAAGGACCCAGTCTGTAGCTTTTCAACCAGGGTTTGTCAGCGTAGGTCATGGACTGACTCCTGTTTTTTTTACGCTTGCAGCGTCTTCCCGGTTTCGATGTCGGAAGCGAGGTCTGCCAGACCCAGGGCCTTCAGGGTCTCGATGGTTGGTATACCGGTTTTCAGATCCCAGCCGCGCAGTTCGTAATAGGCATCTTTAAGCCTCTCCAGGGTATCTCTGTCGATCACCATGCCCTGGGCCGGGCCCTCCGGCAAGGGGTCTTCCATCAATCGTCCGGGCAGAGTATCCTGTTCCCGGCTTATCCCTTCCCGCACACAGTACATGCGCATCAGGCTGTAAATCCTCTTGCCGCTGGTCCGGAAATCCGCCACCGTGAAGGGCCAGCCGGTCGCATGGGAGATGAGCTGAACATAGTCTTCGGCCGGCAACAAAATACCCATGAATTTGCAGGCCCCGATGCAGTCGAACATGGTCAGGGCATCCTCCAGGTCGACCACCACTTTGGCTTCCTTGGGATTGGCCACAAAAGGGTCCTCAATCCGGCTGTCTTCCACCAGCAAAAAGGGCGCATCGAAGAAGGTCGGACCTTGCACATAGGCGGTGATATGGTCGCCGCCGCGGTTGGCGGTGACATAGCCCAACCCGGTGATCTTGGCGGCGCGCGGATCGTAGGCCGGCAGCTCGAGCCCCTTGACGTGCATGGCAAAATGCGTTGACCCTTGGCCCAATTTCTGCGACAGGACCCTGCTGCCCTCGGCCAGCAGATCTCCGATACCCTTGCGAAAGGCAATCTTTCCGATCAGATCCACGACCTGATCGGCATCCCCGAAGTGAAGCGCCACTCCGCCGGTGTGCTCGGCCGTGAGGATGCCTTTTTCATAGCATTCCATGGCAAAGGCGATCGTTGAGCCCGCCGAAATGGTGTCCAGGCCGTATTCGTTGCACAGGTAATTGGCCATGGTGATGGCGTTCATGTCGGATACCCCGCACATGGCGCCCAGGGTGACGGCGGATTCATACTCCGGCCCTTCTCCCTTGAGGCCCGCCCACTTGCCCTCCTTGATCTCGGACCCCCGCCCGCAGGCAATGGGGCAGGCAAAACATTTGACCCCCCTGACAAACACCTTGTCGGTCAGCGCCTGGCTGTTGACGCTCTCGATCTGGTCAAAAACCCCCTGCTGCCAGTTGCGGGTCGGATAGCCTCCCCGGGCGTTGACCATGTCCGAGACCATGTTGGTTCCAAAGGTCTCAAAGCCCACTTTCAGCATGGACTCATCCAGAAGCTCATACTGTTTGCGCGCGACTTCATTAAAAGTATCTTTTTCG
>LJUR01000124.1 GCA_001304105.1 Deltaproteobacteria bacterium SM23_61 | reverse complement strand
GATGGCGTTCATGTCGGATACCCCGCACATGGCGCCCAGGGTGACGGCGGACTCATACTCTGGCCCTTCTCCCTTGCGACCGGCCCACTTGCCCTCCTTGATCTCAGATCCCCGCCCGCAGGCAATGGGGCAGGCAAAACATTTGACCCCCCTGACAAACACCTTGTCGGTCAGCGCCTGGCTGTTGACGTTCTCGATCTGATCAAAAACCCCCTGTTGCCAGTTGCGGGTCGGATAGCCTCCGCGGGCGTTGACCATGTCCGAGACCATGTTGGTTCCAAAGGTCTCAAACCCCACTTTCAGCATGGACTCATCCAGAAGCTCATACTGTTTGCGCGCGACTTCATTAAAAGTATCTTTTTCGGCAAGAGCTACGGAAGCGTTGCCCCCGCAGGCAATCGCTTTCAAGCGTTTCGCCCCCATGACGGCACCCAAGCCGCATCTGCCCGCGGCCCGGTGGCTGTTGTTCATGATCGCCGCATAACGTACCCGGTTCTCCCCGCCTGGCCCGATGGAGGCCATGGTCAGTTTCTTTTCACCCGTTTGTTGCTGAATCATATCCTCGGTCTCGGCTACCGTCCGTCCCCACAGACCGCCGGCGTCATGCAGTTCAGCTTGACCATCGACGATGGTGAGGTACAAGGGCCTGGAAGCAACACCTTCCAAAATAATACCGTCAAAGCCGCTTCGTTTGAGGGCCGGTCCGAAGCTGCCGCCGGAATTGGCGTGCCCCCAGATCCCGGTCAGCGGGGACTTGGCCACCACCGAATAGCGGCCGGCGCTGGCCGATGCCGTCCCGGTGAGCGGACCGGTCATGAAAATCAATTTATTCTCGGGCCCCAAAGGATCGCCCCCTTTCGGGACTTCATCATAAAGGTACCGGGTGGCCAGACCGGGACCGCCGATGAACTGCTCCGCCCAGTCTTGCCGGATATCTTCCACCCGGATGTCTTTATCCGCCAAATTGATTCGTAATATTTTTCCCATGTACCCGAATGGCATGATTGACCTCCGCTGCGCGCATTAGGAATATCCCCTATACGATTCCCGACCTTAAATTTTTATTAAGAAAAAAGCATCCCCCCCACCTTTACCCTGTGGAGTAAGCTTCAATACTCCACAGGGCAAGCCCTCCCCCTCGAGGGGGGAGGGGAGGGAGGGGGTGATTGCTTTTGGTTGCGGCTTTGCCGCCAGAGGATACATAGATTCCCGGTTAGATATAACCAGACTATTTGATCAGTCGATGCAGGGCCCGCAGGGTCCGCATCTTCCAGTAGGCAATATTGACCGGGACCAGCATTCTCGGGTCGAAATTCACATTCGGAATCTTACCGATGGCCGACAGATAATGGACATGGTCTCCGACCGAAACGGGACATCCTCGGGCATGGATATACCTGAAATTTTTATGGCGGAGACAATTCCAGAGGGTTTTCCAGGTTTTTAACAGCATGTCATTCGATTTCGTTTTGCCTTCATCTACCTCTTGGGGAGCCCGGTAACGGCTTTCGATCTTGACCGGATCGCCGTTGATTCTTCCCTCCCAAGAGGTGCAATCCCCGGCAAAGATCACCCTTTCGTCCTCCTCCAGTTCAATCGGTCCATCCACCCGACCCACTACGTAACGGACCTTTTTCATTTCCCGGTTTACGTTCGGATAATGGGCTTTGAATATGTGCATGGCCTCCTGAAGGGCGCCCGGACATCCCCCCCAGCAGTAGTCGGGTGAATGTTTTTCGGGGAAGGTTCCCACCGTACAGCGGAGATTGCTTTCGGCCCCAAAATAGCTGTCAATATGTTCCATGCAGAACTCAAAGTTTCGTGTTTTTTCCTGGACTTCTCTCAGCGGGAAATTACCCAGGACATCGATTTCTTCCAGGTTCATGGGGCCGAAACCTCTCTCGGAGGCATAGCGGAGATGAATGAGATCCTTGGGGTTCACATGAACCATGTGACAACCAACCGTGTCTACGGCGCAGGAATTCGTCCCCATGACGATGGCCCCCATCGGGAATGGAGTTGGGGTGAGCATCATTTTTTGCCCGGCGATAATCGCGTCAACGGCGATAAATTTAGGCTGGATGACCTCCTGCAGATCGGCTATTTTGTGCTCCAGAAAGATATTATGATCCACCAGCCTGTGGCGGTCGTCTTGAATGCCGATAAAATTCTTGAGACTCAAAGTGAGCCTGCACCAGGGATGAGCTTTGAATTTCGGCAGGTTGATTAGGAAATCAGCCTTGGCAATCGGCTCGGGAATAAAAATATTTTTCCGGAGAGCGTTTTTTTCCTTAAGTTCCCTGGGAACCTGTCTTACTTCGTCGAAGTAATAGGCTTTCACTTTGTGTTTTTTTATGACTTCGCGGTACCCCGCATTTTCGAAGGCCCATCGGGTGGCTAAGGTGATTCCGCACCGTTCCCCTACGGCGATTTCACGGACATCCGTGGCCTTCGCCTTGGTGGCGGATATCACCCCGTCAAGAAACTCCTTTCTGGTAAAAGCATGGGGAAACACCTCCGGGTGGGCGATGACCACATTGGGCTTCAAAAGAATCCTCCCGGCAGGCCGGACACCGAGCTTTTCCATGCCTTCTTGAATAATCCCGGAAATCTTTTCCGAGTCATAATTCTCGCAGCGCATGATCATGACTTTATGTTTCATGGCCATCCCCCCACCTTTTTCCTGATTCGATTTGGAAATAAAAAAACGGCTCTTCCCTCCATCGAGTGGTTTAAAAGGATACCCAACTACTCTCCGCCCAGGGGCGGGATGCGCCCCCTGGGCCCCTCCCGAATCCCCCCTTGCCTTGGCAACGATCACGCCGGGCGAGGGAACGAATTAAGTGGCTTGTTTCCGGGACTCAACCCTGGATGATTCAAGGTTTGATCAATAAATCGCTTTCTTTGCTCTGCTTCTTGGCCTCCTCTTCCAGAAGAGCCGTCAGACTCCTCTTCACCAGTTCGAGAAGGAAAGGATGGATGGATAAAATTCCTCCTTCGCTTTCCATTCCCAGCGCGGCCACGAAGCTCATCTGCGCCTCGTTTTCCTTTCCTGTCTTCCAGAGGACGTAAGCCATCTCTTCCAGCCTCCGACGGAAAAGAACCCGCCGTTCCCCGGTGAAAAGCTCTTCCACAGCCTGGCGGTAGATCTCCATGACCCGGCCTTCTTTCTGGTAGGGGGTGAGGACCAGCCGGCTTTCGGAGGCTTCTTTCAGAAGAGCAAGGTACTTCCTGGCCTCCTCTTCTTCCAGGTACCAGGACTGGAAAGACGGGTTTTGGAAGAGAGAGCCGCTCCGGTCCAAAAGGTCGGAGCGGTTCTTCCATTCCTCCTCTTTCAGGTACAGATGGATGAGCGGCCGGAGGGGCTTGCCCGGAGGGGACCCCATGACCGTCTTCCACTTCAGAAAATCCCCCGGTGGACTCTCTCCCTTCTTCGCCTGGAGTTCCGAAGCCTCGATCATGAGGCCGAGGCAGTATTCCGGGTCGGCCTCCACGATTTCCCAGGGGGCCTGCTTGCGGAACTCCTCCACGTATTCGTGGAATTTCTTCCGGGAAGTCTCAAAAGCCTGAAAGTCCATGATCCCCTGGGAGTCGGTGATCAAGGCATGGAAGGCAGCGACTCCCCGGGGAGGCTGGGGCCGGACCAGCCAGACCATCCGCGTTCCCGACATCTCTGATTTCATCGACCTTCAACCCCTGGCTTTTCAGTCGGAAAATAGACTTGCGGACGTTCTTGAGAACCGCCCGGGAAGAAGACTTTTCGGCGAGCCGTTGGAGGAGGATCCCGGCCTCGGGAGAATTCCACCGTCCCAGGCTTTCAGCCAGGGGAAGGTCGATTTTTTCCTCCCTTCCCAGGATCGCTTGGAAGAAAGGGTAGATCTCTTCCCCTTTATTCTTCACCAGGGATGAGAATACCCGTTCCAATCCTTCGGGAGACAGGGACCGCATCCTGGCGAGAGCCGGAGTCGCATCCTCGGACCAGGCCTCGAAGTTGTCCTCAACCTCTTTTAGAAAAGCCTCCGCTTCGTGGGAAGCGCCTTTTTCCTCCTTTTTCGGGGTCTTTTTCTGCTTATCCATGGTGACCTCGGGCTAAAAGGTTTTCCCCCATCCGCCATGCATCAACATCAGCCATCGGCCATTTGCCACTCAGCAAAAAGCAATGATATTTTCTTTTTCAGGGCTTTGAACCCGGCTGCAGGTCGATGATCCGCAGCTGGAGGCTGCGGCTTCCCTGGTACTGGTTGACCTGGGGAGAAAAAGCCATCCTCATTCCCTCTCCGGACAGGGGATGCCACGAGCCCATGCCGAACCCGATGGCCTCCCGGGTCCGCCGTCCTTCCTGGATGCGAATCCGCAGATGGCCCTTGCCCACCAGGCGGGAACCGACTACCTTCAGGTTTTCCACCCCCAGGACCGGCTCGGGATTCCCCGTCCCGAAGGGGGCCAGCATTTCCAGCTCTGCCAGAAAAGGCTCGTTGAGTTGCTCCAGGCTGGTCAAGGCATCCAGGGTGAGGTACGGAAGCGCATCTTCCTCGGAAAGCCTGGCCCCTACAACCTCTTCAAAGGCCCGGGCAAAATCGGAAATCCGGTCCGCCCGGATCACCAGGCCGGCAGCCTGGGCGTGTCCCCCGAAAGTTTCCATCCAGTCCTGGCAGGCCTTCAGCCCTTCAAAGAGCGGGAAGGCGTCGATGGAGCGGCCCGAGCCTTTCCCCAGGTTCTCCTTCAGGGCGATGAGAATGGTAGGGCAGTTGAATTCCTCCGTCAGGCGGGAAGCCACGATGCCGATGACCCCCGGGTGCCAGTCCTGGGAGGCCAGGACAATGGACCTTCTCCTTCCCTCCGGGCGCCGGGATTCGATCATCTCCCTGGCCTGGGAAAGGATCTTTTCTTCGATGCGCTGGCGGAAGGAATTCAACTCGTTCAAGCGGACGGCGACGCTCCGAGACTGCTCGGGATCATTCGAAGTCAGGAGATGGATGACCTCCCGGGCATCCTCCAGGCGGCCGGCGGCGTTGATCCTCGGGGCCAGCCGGAAATGGATCCCTGTGGTATCCACCGGCCCGGCCTCCAGGCCCGAGACCCCTTTGAGGGCGGCGATACCGGGTCGGCTGGAATGACTGAGCTCTCCCAGGCCGAATTTAACCAGAATGCGGTTTGCTCCGACGAGAGGAACCACGTCGCTCACTGTTCCCAGGGCCACCAGGTCCAGGTACTCTTTCAGATTCGGGCCGTTTCCGTCCTGGAAAAAACCCTCCCGCCGCAGAGAGGTTCGCAGGCCGATGAGCAGGTTGAAAGCCACTCCCACCCCCGCCAAATCTTTAAAGGGATAGGGGCAGTCTTTCTGCTTGGGATTGAGAATGGCCAGGGCCGGGGGGAGATTTTCGGGGACCTCATGATGGTCGGTCACGATCACCTCCAGGCCGTTCGCCCGCGCCCACTCGATCTCTCCGTGGTCACTGACCCCGCAATCGGCGGTTATGAGCAGGCGGGTTCCCGACGCATGGATCTTTTTTATGGCCTCCAGGTTGAGTCCGTATCCCTCCCGGACCCGGTGGGGGAGGTGGAAATCAACCCGCGCTCCGGCTTTTTTCAGGAAGAGGGAGAGGATGGCGGTGGCCGTTGTCCCGTCCACGTCATAATCCCCATAGAGGGTGATCTTTTCCCCTTTTCCGATAGCCTGGGTAATCCGCCGGACCGCCTTTTCCAGATCTTTCATGGTGAAAGGATCGGGAAGGTCCGACAGGGCGGGGTTCAGAAACTTCCGGGCTTCGTCCGCCCCCGATATTCCGCGGTTCCGAAGAATCTGGCCGGTCAGAGGGGAGATTCCCAGTTCGTTCAGGGGCAGTCGGTCATCTTCCGCGGGGGGCGGATGGAACCGCCATTTCATTCTCAGCCCGGAGACATTTCCTGTATTTTTGGCGGATGCATTCTTCATTTCCGTCGAATCCGATTCTTCAATCAAAATAGCGAAGGAGAATGATCCCTGTCAATCACATATTTGAACATATTTGAACCTGTCCACCCCCAGTTTCTGAAAGAAAGGACCCATGGCCGAGAAAAACCCGGAAGAGGGAAGGGCCGGCGCATGGGGGTTGGGCTGGAGGGATTCGAATCATCATCCAGAGGCGGTTGTCCTTTCATGGGTCGGGCCTGTCCGGGGAGATTCGAAAGGGGAGATGTTTTGGATCAGTCTTACCCCTGGCGCTATTTTCTCGCAGGCCTCTCTTTGCGGAGGACAGATGGGAAGGCAATTCGAAAAATAAGATCCCGCCGAGCCTGATGATCCGAATCCCTCCAGCCCAAACCCCAACAAGCAAAAAAGCCTGGTCCATAGAATTTTGAATTTTTGAGTTTTCTTTTTCATTCCGCATTGCGCAATCAACATTCCGCCTTTTGATTGCGCGCCCCCCGTTTTCTCATAAGCGCCTCCCCCTCACTTATCCGGGGCCTTTTCGAGGAAAGGTTCCTTTCGATTTAGAGTTGTCATTTTCGGCCAAAAATGCTATCTAAAATAAAACATTGGAATCAGCCGGCAACCGGCACAGTTTATTCCGGGAGGCGCAAGATGAAGAGATTCCTGGCTCCGATGGCGATCCTTAGCTCCTTTCTGTTCCTCATGGGAATGGGAGAACTGGGCGGTACGGCCCCGCCCAACAAAGTCCCCTCTCCGGAAAAGAATTTTTCCGTGAAGGTGACCGACCGGGAGGGAATCCAGACTTCCCTCTCCCAGTTCAGCCAGGGAGGAAAGATCTTTCTTGCGGGGAAGCGGGGGAGCGCCACGGTCACCGTACCCTTCGAGAAGATATCGCAGATTCAATTCCAGGCCGCCGAGGGAAATGAAATTCCGGCCAAGCTGACCCTGAAAACCCGGGAAGGCCTGGAGATGAGGGTGGATAAAAGGTCGAAGTTTTACGGAAAAGCGGATTTTGGAACCTTTCAAATTGACGCCAAAGACCTGAAGGCGGTCAGCTTCACCCCCTAGCCGCAGCCCGGCCAATCCTTTCCCGGAAAGGCCTTTTTGCAGGAAAGGCCAAGGGCGGATTTTTTTACCCGTTGGGGGGAACCTATAAGGAGAAGGAACGGATGCCCAGTAAGAAAGTATCCCGGAAAAAATTGCTGAAAGAGCCGGATGAATTTATCTCCACCACCGGGCAAGTCATCGAATTTTTAAGAACCCACCAGCGGCAGGTGACCCGGGCGGCGGTCATCGTCCTGATCGTTATCGCCGCGGGCGCGGGGACGTTTTACTACCTGCGGTCCCAGGAAGGAAAGGCGCTGGTGATGCAGCAACAGGGTTTGCAGCTCTACCAGCAGGCCTACCAGGGATCCCTGGAGAATCCGGCGGCGGATAAAAAGAGCGATTTCCAGAAGGCCCTGGAGAAATTCAAAGGATCCCTTGCCGCCTATTCCTGGGGGAGAACGGCTCAGGTTTCACGGGTATTCATCGGAAACTGTTATTACGCCCTGAAAGAATACGACCAGGCCCGGGCGGCTTACTCCAAGAGCCTGGAGGGGCCTTTCCGCCATCTGGCCATGAACGGCCTCGCCTATATTTCGGAGGCCCAGGGAGATTTCCAGAAGGCCCTGGAATATTATCAAACGAATATGAAAGACCCCCACCAGCCCTACCGGATCGAATCCATGCTGGGAGCGGCCCGCTGCTATGAAGCGCTGAAAGAAAAGCCCAAAGCCCTGGAGATATACCAGAAAGCCCTGGCCCAGGATCCCCAGTCGGCCATGGCCGATTTCATCCGGTGGAAGGTGAGCGAGCTCAAGGGGTGAATGAATGAACGATCGAAGAACCGTCCTGTCGGGGAATGAAGCCATCGCCAGAGGGGCTTATGAAAGCGGGGTAAAAGTAGCGGCGGCCTACCCCGGGACACCCAGCACGGAGATCCTGGAGAGCCTGGGGGCCTATTCCGGTCCCCACGTGGAATGGTCCCCCAACGAGAAGGTGGCCCTGGAAACCGCCATGGGAGCTGCTTTTGGCGGAGCCCGGGCCCTGGCGGTGATGAAGCACGTGGGGGTGAACGTGGCCGCGGACCCCCTTTTCACCCTTTCCTACACCGGGCTTCGGGGCGGGCTGGTCCTGGTGACCGCGGACGACCCGGAGATGCACAGCTCCCAGAACGAGCAGGACAACCGCCATTACGCCCGGTTCGCCAAGGTGCCCATGCTGGAGCCCAGCGACAGCCAGGAAGCCAAGGATTACACCCAAATGGCCTTCGAACTGAGCGAGAGATTCGACACCCCGGTCATGCTCCGCACCACCACCCGGGTCTCCCACTCCAAGTCGATCGTGGGCGAGGCGGAGCCGGCGGTTCCCCCGGTGAAGCCCGGGCTGGTGAAGGATCCGGTCAAACTGGTCATGCTCCCGGCCAATGCCCGCAAGCGCCATCCGGTGGTGGAGAAGCGGATGGAAGACCTGGCCCGTTTCGCGGAGACTTTTCCCGAAAACCGGGCCGAGTGGGGCGATAAAAAGGCGGGGATCATCACCAGCGGAATTTCTTATGCCTATGCCAAGGAAGTCATGCCCGAAGCCTCCTTCCTGAAGCTGGGAATGGTTTATCCCCTGCCGCGGGAGATGATCCGATCTTTTGCCTCCCAGGTGGAAAAACTGTACGTGGTAGAAGAGCTGGATCCCTTCATCGAAGAGCAGGTTCGGGCCATGGGACTGGCCGTGGAGGGCAAGTCGGCTTTCCCCCTCATGGGAGAACTGAACCCCCTCCTGGTGGAGAAGGGGTTGAAAAACCTTCCTCCCGCGGCCCGGGAGGCAGCGGCCAAACTTCCGGCCCGGCCCCCCATCATGTGTCCGGGATGTCCCCACCGGGGAATTTTTTCCATCCTGAACAAAATGAAGCTTTTCGTGACCGGGGATATCGGATGCTATACCCTCGGTTTCCTGCCTCCCCTGAGCGCCATCGACACCTGCGTCTGCATGGGGGCCTCCATCGGTCATGCCATGGGCCTGGATAAAGCCCTCGGAGAAGAAGCGCTGGGAAAAGTGGTGGCCGTCATCGGGGATTCCACCTTCCTCCATTCCGGCATCACCGGCCTGCTCAATGTGGTCTATAACCGGGGGGCGGTGACGGTGATCATCCTGGACAATCACACCACCGCCATGACCGGCCGCCAGGATCACCCGGGAACCGGCTGCACCCTGCGGGGGGAGGAGACTTTTGAAGTGGACCTGACCAAACTGGCCAAAGCCCTGGGGGTGAAGCATGTCAAGACGATAAACCCCTATGACCTGGCCGCCGTGGAACGGGTGATCAGGAGAGAAGCGCGGCGCCCGGAACCCTCGGTCATCATCTCCCGGGCTCCCTGCGTCCTTTCCCGCCGGGAGAGGAAGGTCAGCGGAAAGCCCCTGGCCGTGGACCCGGACCTCTGCGCGGGCTGCCGGTCCTGCCTCCGCCTGGGCTGTCCGGCCGTGGCCTGGGTCAAGGAAGAGGGTATCAACGCCATGGGGAAAAAGCGGAAGGGAAGGGCGGTCATCGACGAATTTCTCTGCAACGGATGTACCCTGTGTGCTCAGGTGTGCAAATTCGGGGCGATCAAGGGAAACGATGGAAAATAGAGTCACCAATATTCTGCTGGTGGGAGTGGGCGGCCAGGGGATCATCCTGGCTTCCGAGATCATGGCCGACGTCTTCATGGAAGCGGGCTATGACGTGAAAAAAAGTGAAGTCCACGGGATGGCCCAGAGGGGGGGAAGCGTTTCCACCCACGTTCGGTTCGGACCCAAGGTGTATTCTCCCCTGATCAAGGAAGGGGAGGCGGACATTTTTATCGCCTTCGAGGAACTGGAGGCCCTCCGTTATCTATCTTTTCTGAGCCCCCACCCGTCCATCCTGCTCAATGAACAGCGGCTGAACCCGCCCGGGGTCTCCCTGGGAAACGAAGATTACCCGGCTGATGTAAAGGAGGTCCTTTCGCAGCGGGCGACAACTTTCAAAGCCATACCGGCCCGGGACCTGGCCCTTCGGGCCGGGGATGTGCGGGCCGTTAACGTGGTCCTCCTGGGGGCGCTCCACTCGATTCTCTCCATCCCGGAAAAGGTCTGGACGGAACACATTCTGAAGAGATTTCCCCCCAAAGCAGGACCGGTGAACCTGGAAGCCTTCCGCTTGGGCAAAGGGTCCTGAGACCGCCCCCATAAGGAGACCCGTCCATGGCCCGAACGATTCTTTTGGCCTCTCTTTTGCTGCTTCTCGCCGGCGGGGCGCGGGCGGAGGAAGAAGGGAAAAGAATCATCGACGAAAAAACCCAGATGGGCCTGGGGGACTATTTTTTCGAGGACGGGGACTACTACCGGGCCATTACCGAATATAAACGTTTCCTCTTTTTTTTCCCCGCGAGCCTGAGGGCTGAAGAAGCCCGGTGGAAAATCGCCAGCTCTTATTTTCAGGGAAAGAAATGGGACCAAGCCCTCTCGGCCGCCGATGAGCTGCTGAAATGGCATCCTTCTTCGCCCTGGGCCGCGGAAGCCATGCTCCTCAAGGGCCGCTGCTGGCTGGAGAAGAAAGAATTCTCCCAGGCCCGTCACCATTTTTCCCGGGCGAAGGAAATGGCTCCCGGATTCCCCGCCGCCCAAGAGGCCCAGTGGCAATCCGCGGTCAGCTACCTCCAGGAGGAGCGATGGAAAGAGGCGGCTGCGGAGTTCCGGAAAGTGGGCCCGGAGAGCAGGCTTTACCCCCGGGCGGAGCACTGGGCCCGGGGAATGGACCGGATCGAGGAGATTCCCCAGAAATCGCCCGCCACCGCCGGTGTCCTGGCGGCCGTCCTCCCCGGCGCCGGACATCTCTACGACGAAAGGTACCGGGATGCGGGGATTGCCTTCCTCCTGAACGCGGCTTTTATCTGGGGCATGGTGGAATCATTTGAGCATGAAAACTACGTGGTAGGCGGAATCTTGACCTTTTTTGAGCTGGGGTGGTATAGTGGCAACATTTACAGCGCCGTATCCGGGGCCCACAAATACAACCGCAAAAAAAAGAAGGAATATCTTGACCTTCTGGAAAAGGAAGACCGCTTTGCGGTGGGAATTACCATACAGGGAAAGCAACCGTTCCTCTCTTTCCGCTATGTTTATTAAGAAAGGGGTCATCCTGTTTCTTGTCTGGGGTTTCCTGGCCCCCCTGGGGGCGCAGGCGGGTGAGGGCCGCTGGGAGGAACCCTGGCCGAAGCAGGGCAAGGCTCCTTCGGCCCTGAAGGGCAGCCCGGCTTCTCACTTTTCCCCGGGGCAGAGGGCGGCCCTGGGAGCGGTCCGGTTTTTCCAGAGCTACATCAGCCCCGTGGACGGGGACCGGTGTCCCTGCTATCCGACCTGCGCTCAGTACAGCGCGGAAGCCATCCGCAAACATGGCCTATGGATCGGCCTGGTTATGACCTTCGACCGGCTGATTCACGAATCCGACGAGATCCACCGAGCGCCCCTGGTCAAGATTTATAACTCTTACCGGTATTATGATCCGGTTGAAAACAACGATTTTTGGTGGAATAAAAAGAAGAACGATTAACCGCAGAGATCGCAGAGGGCGCAGAGATCACGAAATATCAAAAATATTTTTTAGTGTCCATGCCTTTGATTTGGAAAAACCTCTGCGGTCTCCGCGTGCTCTGCGGTGATATTTTTTCTTTAAATTGAATAATCTTCGGAGGATTGGTCGATGCTCTTTGACGAAGAATTTGAAACCCTTCCCCGGGAAGCGCTGGAGGCCCTGCAGCTCAAACGTCTGGTCGCCACGGCGAAGAGGGTGTACACCAAGGTTCCCTTTTACAAGAAGACCTTCGACGAAGCCGGAATCAAACCTTCGGACATCAAATCTCTGAAGGACCTGCGGCGCCTTCCTTTTACCAACAAGGTCGACCTGCGGGACAACTATCCCTTCAACCTTTTCGCCGTACCCATGGAACAGGTGGTTCGGATCCACGCTTCTTCCGGGACCACCGGAAAGCCCACGGTGGTAGGGTACACCCGGCGGGACATCAATACCTGGGCGGAGCTGATGGCCCGTTCCCTGGCCGCGGCCGGCGCCCACAAGAACGATATTATCCACAACGCCTACGGGTACGGGCTCTTCACCGGGGGCCTGGGCATCCACTACGGGGCGGAAAAACTGGGAGCATCGGTGATCCCCATATCCGGGGGGAACAGCAAGCGCCAGATCGTCATCATGCAGGATTTCGGGTCCACGGTCCTGACCTGCACCCCTTCCTATGCCCTTTCGCTGGCGGAGACGGCGGAGGAGATGGGGGTGGATTTCAAGCAACTGAAGCTGAAAGTGGGTATCTTCGGGGCCGAGCCCTGGTCGGAAAAGATGCGGGACGACATCGAGCGCAAGCTTAACATCCAGGCCATCGACATCTACGGGCTGAGCGAGGTCATCGGCCCGGGAGTGAGCATCGAGTGCCTGGAGGCCAAGCGGGGCCTCCACATCTTCGAAGACCATTTCATCCCCGAGATCATCGACCCCAAGAACGGCGAAGTTCTTCCCTACGGGCAGAAGGGGGAGCTGGTCTTCACCACCATCACCAAGGAAGCCTTCCCCCTCATCCGGTACCGGACGCGGGACATCTCCGTTCTCTATGCCGAACCCTGCAAGTGCGGGCGGACCCATGTGCGCATGGAGAGGGTGAGCGGGCGCAGCGACGACATGCTCATCATCCGGGGGGTCAACGTTTTCCCCTCCCAGATCGAATCTGTGCTCATGAACATCGAAGGGGTGGAGCCCCATTATCTCTTGATCGTGGACCGGCAGGGGGCCCTGGACACCCTGGAGGTTCACGTGGAGGTGAGAGAAGAAGTGTTCTCCGACGAGGTTAAAAACCTCCAGAGCCTGGGCGGGAGGATCGAGAAGGATATCAAGGACCTCCTGGGAGTTAACGCGGGGGTGAAATTGGTGGGACCCAAGACCATCCAGCGAAGCGAAGGGAAGGCGCAGAGGGTCATCGATAAAAGAAAAATATAGATACTGGATCCTAGATACTGGATTGCAGATTGCCGAGGCATTTGCGTTTATCCAGCATCCAGTATCCAGCATCGGGTATTTATCCGGCATCCAGTTTCTTGTTGTTTTAAACCCAGGAGGTCCTCATGAAAGTCGAGCAAATATCCGTTTTTCTGGAGAACAAGCCCGGGGCCCTGGCCGATGTGACCCGCATTCTGGGGGAGGCGGGGGTCAACATCCGCGCCCTGTCCCTGGCGGACACGAAGGATTTCGGCATCCTGCGCCTGATTGTGAACGACAACGAAAAGGCCAAGACGGTTTTAGGAGCCCGGGGCTTCACCGTCCGGAAGACCGAGGTGGTGGCGGTGGAAGTTCACGATCGCCCGGAAACGTCGAATATTTATACGCCTTCGTGCAGCAAAGCGGCCAGAACGCGATCATCATCTTCCGCTTTGATGAAACCGACCGGGCCATCGCGGTCCTTTCTGAAAGAAACGTGCCCATCTTGGAGGGAAAGAAAGTATACACCTTGTAAGAAAGAGCCCTTGGAATCGGGGAGAAGGGGTTATATTTCTTTTTTGCAAAGAAAAGAAAAAAGAGAGGGGGGACGAACTATGGCAAAGAGAAATTTGGTAACGATTTTAGTCAGTTGTCTTTTGGTGCTGGGGCTGTCCTGGCAGGCGTTCCCGGCGGACAAAAAGCCTTACCGGGTGGGAGCGGTTTTCGCCGTGACCGGAGGGGCCTCTTTCCTGGGGGAACCGGAAAAAAACACCGCTAAAATGGTTGAAGAATGGATCAACGCGGCCGGTGGAATTCAAGGTCATCCGCTGGAGGTGATCATCGAAGATACCAAAACAGATGCGAGCCAGGCTGTTCTAGCGGTGCGCAAACTCCTGCAGAAGGATAAGGTGATTGCGGTCGTGGGTCCCTCCACCAGTGGAGAGAGCATGGCGGTGGTGCCCGTCATGGAAAAGGAGAAAACTCCGCTTATTTCTTGTGCCGCCGCTCTGTCCATTGTCACTCCCAAAAGCGAAATGGAACGAATCGTGAAGGCCAAGAGCTTTGAGATGCCGAAGATTCAAAGAAAATGGATCTTCAAGACTCCTCAAACCGACACCTCAGCGGCGGAAGCCATTTTTGATTACATGAAGAAAAAGGGAATCACCAAAGTAGCGATCATCACCGTATCCAATGCCTTTGGGGATGGGGGCCGGCAGCAAATGAAGCGGGTGGCACCGGTTTATGATATTCAGATTGTAGCGGATGAGCGATACGGCCCCAAGGATTCGGATATGACCGCGCAACTCACCAAGATTCGGGGAACAGATGCTCAAGCGGTGATCAATTGGTCGGTGGGTCCCCCTCAGGTGATTGTGACCAAAAACTGGAAGCAATTGGGGATGAAAATTCCCTTGTACCAGAGTCACGGGTTCGGGTCGAAAAGGAATATCGAGCTGGCAGGAGGAGCAGCCGAAGGGGTTATCTGCCCGTTGAGCCGCCTGGTGGTGGCGGAAAAAGTGAAGGAAAGCGACCCGCAAAAAGCGGTCATCATGAAATACAAAACCGAATACGAGAAGAGATTCAAAGCCGGAGTCAGTACCTTTGGCGGGCATGCCTATGACGCCATCCACATGCTCGCCGATGCCCTGAAAGCAGCCGGCCCGAATAAGGCAAAGATCCGCGACTATCTGGAAACGAAAATTAAAAGCTGGCCCGGAACCGGCGGGGTCTTTAATATGTCACCCCAGGACCACACCGGTCTTACCAAGGCTGCCTTTGTGATGATTGAAGTTAAAAACGGAGACTGGGCCTTCGCCGATTAACATCGTTGTCAAGTCGAATAATCGTAAAGAGCGCGGGGGCTCCCGAACAATTTCCTGATGAAGCCTCCGCGCTCTTTTGTCCACGTGCGTGAAAACTCCCTGAAAATGAGCCTTACCAGTCAGATTATCCAATTTTTATTTTCCGGCCTGAATGTGGGAAGCATCTATGCCCTCGTTGCCCTGGGGTTTACGATGATTTACAACGCCACGTCCATCATCAACCTCGCCCAGGGGGAATTTGTCATGCTCGGAGGCCTAATCATGGTTTTTTTAACCGTATTCCTCCAAATTCCCATGTACCTGGGACTGATTCTCACTGTGGCTGCGGTGACCTTGCTGGGGGCTTTTTTCGAACGACTGGCGATCCATCCGCTCCGCAATGCTTCGCTTCTCACGTTGATCATCGTGACCCTGGCCGGATCCATCCTTTTCCGCGGAATCGCCATGTTTCTTTGGGGCAAGGATCCATATGCCCTGCCCCCCTTCAGCAGCAGCAAACCCCTTCATCTTTGGGGGGCGACCCTTCAGCCCCAGTTCTTTTGGGTCCTCGGAATTACGGGGTTAGTCCTTCTCGGAGTTTGGTTTTTTTTCAATCGAACCCTGATTGGGAAAGCCATGACCGCCTGTTCCTTTAACTCCACGGCGGCACGCCTAGTCGGAATCAACGTGCGGAAAATGGTTCTATTTTCCTTCAGTTTGAGTGCGGCGGTGGGGGCCATTGCCGGAATCATCATCACCCCGATCACCCTGATGGAATACGACCGGGGTCCACTCTTGGCGTTGAAAGGCTTTGCCGCCGCCGTTTTGGGAGGATTGGGAAGCGGGGGAGGTGCCATTGTCGCCGGGTTTCTCATCGGAATTTTGGAATCGCTGGGGGCCGGCTTGGTTTCTTCGGGGTACAAGGATGCGATCGCCCTCCTGGTCATGCTGATCGTCCTGTGGGTGAAACCCAGCGGCCTCTTCGGCAGCGCGGAAGAAAGCGAACTCAAGAAATTTTAAAAAGGGTGCGATGAAAAGGAAAGATTCTTACGCCCTCCTGGTTATGGCCGTCTTGATCGCGATTTTCCCCTGGATCGTGGCCGGAAACGAATATTTCATCAGTATTGTAGTTTTTTTGGGAATTAACAGCATCATTACCATGGGTTTATGTTTGCTCATGGGATATGCGGGCCAGATATCCCTGGGTCATGCGGCTTTTTATGGGATTGGAGCGTATTCATCGGGTATATTGACGACCCATTATTCGTTTTCCCCGGTCATGGCGTTTTTCCTTGGAATTTTCTTTTCTGCCCTTGTGGCCTATCTGGTGGGAAAACCCACCCTGCGACTCAAAGGACATTACATGGCCGTGGCCACATTGGGTTTTGGAGAAATTTTTTTCATTGCCTTTAACGAACTCACCCCATGGACCGGGGGCCCTTCCGGACTTTCGGGAATCCCCGCCCTTCGCTTTTTTGGTAAAACCCTCGAAGAGACCGCTTATTTATACTTGGTGTGGGGCTTTGTCATCCTCCTCTTGATCTTTTCCCTCAACATGGTCAATTCTCGGGTCGGACGAGCGCTTCGCGCCGTTCATGGCAGCGAACTGGCAGCGAACGCCATGGGCGTCGATGCTGCCCGTTACAAAGTCCAGGTATTTGTGCTCAGTGCCGTATATGCCTCGATGGCGGGGAGCCTTTATGCGCACTTTGTAACGTTTATCAGCCCTAGTTCCTTCGGTTTGATGCCTTCCATCATGTTTCTCATGATGGTCGTGGTCGGAGGTGCAGGCACGATTTGGGGTGCTTTGCTCGGCACGGCCGTTTTCACTTCCCTGCCGGAATATCTTCGCGGGTTGGAGGACTATGAAGTCTTGGCCTATGGGGGAATTCTCATGTTTATCCTTCTCTTTATGCCCCAGGGAATTCTGCAAAGAATGCAAAATCTCCTCAACCAGATGAAACAAAGAGTGGAAAAGAGTCCATGAGCGAGGAGATTCTCAGCGTCGAAAATTTGCAGAAATCCTTCGGGGGAATCCGGGCGATCGACTCGTTGAACTTTTGTATTCCCCAGGGGCAAGTCAAATCCGTTATCGGCCCCAATGGGGCCGGGAAGACCACCCTTTTCAATTTGATTACCGGGGTTTTCCTCCCCTCCCAAGGGACCATCCGCTTCAGCGGTCAGATTCTGAACGGCCTGAAACCCTATCGCATCGCCCGGCTGGGAATCTCCCGGACTTTTCAAAACCTTCAGCTATTCAGCAATATGACGGCATTAGAAAATGTCATGGTGGGAAAGCATCCTCTCACTTCCGCAGGTCTTCTGAGCACCGGGCTTCGACTTACCCGGATGCGCAAGGAGGAAAAGTATATTCGCGAAAAGGCCCTGGAAGAGCTTTCCTTCATGGGCCTTGAAACCAAGGCGGAACTGGAGGCCCTTTCCTTGCCCCTTGGCGAACAAAAGCGCCTCGAGATCGCCCGGGCCTTGGCCACTTCCCCGAAACTCCTCCTTTTGGACGAACCGGCGGCCGGCCTGAACATCCGGGAAACGGAAAAGCTTTCCCAGACGATCCTCAAGATTCGGGACCGGGGAGTCACGGTCCTGCTGGTGGAGCACGACATGAGCCTGGTCATGGGAATCTCCGATGAAATCCTGGTCCTCAATTACGGAAGGATGATTGCCGAGGGAAGACCCCGGGAGGTCCAGCGGAACCCCGAGGTGATCGGCGCCTACCTGGGCGAGGAGGCGGGGAATGCTTAGGGTGGAGAGCATCAGCGCCTTCTACGGCGCCATTCAGGCCCTGCGCAACGTTTCCCTTCACGTGAACCCTGGAGAGATGGTCGCCCTTCTGGGGGCCAACGGGGCGGGGAAGACCACCCTGATGAAAGTCGTTTCCGGGCTTCATCCTCCGGCCAAAGGAAAGCTCTTCTTCAGCGGCCGGAATATCGCCGGGCTGCCGGCGGAGCGGGTCCTGCGCCTGGGGGTGGGGCAGGTTCCCGAGGGAAGGCAGATCTTCGCCCCCCTTTCGGTTCTCGACAACCTGATCCTGGGGGCTTACGTCCGCTTCAAAGGGGAGAACAAGACAGATATACACAAAGACCTGGATTCCATCTTTGAAATGTTTCCGATCCTGCGGGAGCGGCAGAAGCAGAGGGCGGGAACCCTCTCCGGGGGTGAGCAGCAGATGCTGGCCATCGGGCGGAGCATGATGGCCCGGCCCAAGCTTCTCCTCCTGGATGAGCCCTCCCTGGGGCTCGCCCCCATGGTGGCGAACGGGATCTTTCAGACCATCCGCCTGCTTCGCGACCGGGGAACCACCCTGCTGCTGGTGGAACAGAACGCCAAAGCCGCCCTTCGGGTGGCAAACCGGGGGTATGTCCTGGAGACGGGGCGGATCATCCTGGAAGGGGAGACGGAGGACCTGCTCAACAACAAGGAAGTCCAGCGAGCCTACCTGGGAAAAGAATACCGGGAGGTATGGGAGTAAAAGGGGAGGGAAAATGATCTGGGACCGCCGCAATGAATGCAGGGCCCGGGAAGAGGTCGAGCAGCTCCAGCTGGAGAGGCTGCAATCCACCCTGAACCGGGTATACCGGAATGTGTCCTTTTACAAGAAACGGTTTGATCGACTGGGGATCACTCCCGACGAGATCCAAAGCCTGGGCGACCTGGCCCAATTCCCCCTCACGGCCAAGGAAGACCTGCGCGAAAGTTACCCCTACGGCATGTTCGCCCTTCCCCTGCGGGAGGTGGTCCGCATCCATTCCTCCTCCGGAGTCACCGGCAAGCCTACGGTCACCGGTTACACCAGGAATGACCTGCAGCACTGGAGCCAGCTCACCGCGCGGGTGCTGTCCGCGGGAGGGGTGACCAAAGACGACGTGGTCCAGATCGCCTTCAAATACGGCCTCTTCACCGGGGCCTTCGGCCTTCATCACGGGGCCGAGCTCATCGGGGCCTCGGTGCTCCCCATGTCCACCGGGAATACCCGCAAGCAGGTCATGATCATGCAGGATTACAAAACCACCGCTCTGATGAGCACCCCGTCCTACGCCCTGCTGCTGGCCCGTTTCATGGAAAAGGAGGGAATCGACCCCAAGTCCCTCTCCCTCAAGCTGGGCCTCTTCGGGGCCGAGCCCTGGTCCGAGTCCATGAGGAAGGAGATCGAGGATCGCCTCTTTATCAGCGCCACGGACAATTACGGAGTCAGCGAAGTGATGGGCCCGGGGGTCTCGGCGGAATGCGAGCACAAGAACGGACTGCACCTGTACGAGGACCATTTCATCCCGGAGATCATCGACCCGCAGACCCTGAAGGTCCTTCCGCCGGGCGCCGAGGGAGAACTGGTTCTTACCACCCTTACCAAGGAGGCCTTTCCTCTGGTCCGGTACCGCACCCGGGATATCACTTCCCTCGACTACGCCCCCTGTCCTTGCGGCCGGACCCTGGTCCGGATGAAGAAGGTCCTGGGGCGGAGCGACGACATCATCATCATCAAAGGGGTGAACGTATTCCCCTCCCAGGTGGAATCCATTCTGCTGGAGGTGGAAGGGGTGGAGCCGCGCTACCAGATGATCGCCGACCGGGTGGAGGGGGCGGATACCCTGGAGCTGAAAGTGGAGGTGAATGAAAGGGTTTTTTCCGACGAAATCAAAAATCTGCAGAACATTTCCACCCAGATCGAGATGAAGCTGCGGGAGAGTGTGGGAGTGAGCGGCAAGGTCAAACTGGTGGCGCCCGAAAGCCTGCAGCCGGTGGACGGAAGGGCGGTGAAGGTAATCGACCGGAGGAAAAAATAATACGCCTGGAGCCTAGGGCATAGGGCAGAGAGTAAAATGCTGACAAAGCGCGGGTAGGTTGGGGAAAATTCAAATTCGGAAAGGAGAGGCGATGGCAATCTTAAGGGGGCTCTTCTTGGTTTTTCTGCTCAGCTTCTATTTCGTTCCTTCGGCCTGGCCCAGCTCATCGGTCAACGTGCCCTTGGACAGCCGGGTTTACGCCGCGCTGGAAAAACTGGAATCCTACGGTTTGATCGACAGCGCCCTGGCGGGGACCAAGCCTTACTCCCGGCTGGAAGCCGCCCGGCTGGTGGGCGAAGCGATGAACCGGTGGAGGCAGGTGGCCGACCAGGGAAAATTCTCCCGTTTTGCCCGGTATGAGATGATTCCTTTCCTGCTTCAGGAGCTGGAGGAGGAATTCAAGGGAGAACTCATCGAGCGTGGCGACCTGGTCGGCACCCAGCCCGGCACCTACTGGAAATTTGTGGAGGGGATCAATCTCCGTTACCAGTACCAGAGCCATGATCCCGTGACCCGCCCACAGGGAGGAAACCCCTCCACCCACAGGGTCTACCCGATCTACAACAACGACGGAATCGTGTACCGGAAATACAACAACTTCACCGCCGATCTCCAGGGGGAAATCCGGCTCTGGAATCACCTCTCCCTTTTCTACCGGCCGATCGTCAAGGCCTTTGAGGACGAGGACACCAAGGTGGATTTGAGACAGGGGTACGGGAAACTGGAAGCCTGGAACCTGGAACTGGAGGTGGGGCGGGATCAACTCTGGTGGGGGCCGGGGGGCCACGGAAGCCTCCTGATGAGCAACAACGCCCGCTCTTTTGACCTGGTGAAGCTGTCCAATTCCTACCCTTACCGCATCCCCCTACTGGGGCCGCTGAAATTCAATCTCTTCGTCTCCCAGCTGGACAACGAGGCACCTTCGATCAAAGATCCGACGCTGTTCGGGATGCGGTTTAACCTCAAACCCCATCCGGTCATCGAACTGGGGGTCTCGTACCTCTCCATATTTGACGGGGAAGGGAGAAAGTCGCTGGATTTCGAGGATTATCTCAGCGCCCTCTTCGGAACCAGCAACAAGTCGGGCACCAAGGCCGAAAGCAACAAGCAGATCTCCATCGACCTTTCCCTGCGGTGGCCCAACATGGACCGGGTGCTGCCGCTGGCCAAGTCGGTCAAGCTTTACGGAGAAGTGGGCGCCGAGGACCACGGGGCGCTCCCCGACCGGCGGGCTTATATCGTGGGCCTGGGCTTTTACGATCTTTTCCTGCTGGGGAGAATGGATTTTAAAGCAGAGTATGCCTGCACCTCTCCCACCTCCAATCCAATTGCCTGGTACGTCCACCCGGAATATCCTCCACTTTTCCACGAGCGGATCTTCGGCCACCACGTGGGGAGCAACGCCGAAGACATCTTTGGCCGCCTGACTTTCTCCATCCTGAAGAACCTCGTCCTGGGGGTGGATTTTGACCTGGAAACCCAGGGAAAGCGGGATGCTCAGACGACGAGGAGCTATCAGACGGGGGTGGACCTGGATATCTACATCAACCGGTGGGTGAGCGTATTCGGGCGGTATATCTACGAAAGATTCGAAGACCGCGACCAGATCGCCGGGGGAAGCGAAGATTACCATATGGGGGGGGTGGAAGTAAGGATCAAGTTTTAATGCCGCAGTCGTGCGGATTTCAGGCTGCTGATGAACCCAAGGGAGGTTGTTGCCATGAACACGAAAAGGATGTTTTTCTTCCTGTCCGCCCTCCTGGGGCTGATGTTTTCCGCCTCATTTGTCTTTGCCCAGGCCAAACCGGTGGAACTCTCCTATTCCATCTTCTTTCCGGCCACGCACAAGCACACGCTTCTGGCGGCTGAATGGGCGAAGGAGGTGGAAAAGAGGACCCACGGAAGGGTGAAGGTCACCATCTTCCCCGGGGGAACGCTGACCCCCGCCCCCACCTGCTACGACGGCGTGGTGAAAGGGATCTCGGGGATCGGCATGTCGGTCCTGGCCTACACCAAGGGGAAATTCCCCTTGACCGAGGTCATCGACCTTCCCCTGGGCTACACCAGCGGGGCGGCCGCCACAAGGCTGGTCAACCGTTACTTTGCCAAGTTCAAACCGAAGGAATTCGGCGAAGTAAAGATCCTCTACCTCCATGCCCACGGCCCCGGGATCCTGCACACCAAGAAGGCGGTGAACCGGCTGGAAGAACTCAAGGGGATGCGGATTCGCTGCACAGGAACGGTGACCGAAATCGTCAAGGCCCTGGGGGGCGTTCCCATGTCCATGCCCATGGGGGATACCTACGATGCCCTCAACCGGGGAATGGTGGAGGGCTCCATGGCCCCCATCGAAGCCCTGCAAGGGTGGAAGTGGGGCGAGGTGGTGAAATTCACCACCGAAAGCTTCGGGTCCGCTTACAGCACGGCCTTTTTCGTGGCCATGAACAAGGAAAAATGGAACGCCCTGCCCGCGGATATCCAGAAAACCATCGACAAGGTCAGCGCCGAATGGATCGGGAAGACGGGGAAATTATGGGATGAGGTGGACAAGTTAGGCAGGGAGTTCTCCCTGAAGCTGGGCAACAAGATCATCCCCCTTTCGAAGGAAGAGAATCAAAGGTGGACTGCGGCGGCGAGCCCGGTCCTGGATCAATACGTGAAGAGGATGAAAGAAAAAGGTTTGCCCGGAGAAAAGGCCCTGAAATTCTGCCTGGAAGGGCTGAAGAAGAAAAAATAAAGGGCCCGCTGCCAAGGCGAGGGAGTGGGAGCGGCCCAAGGGGCGCATCCCCCCGGGCGGACAATATTTTCCGCATTCCGCAATTCCCGGAAGGGGAGATTAAGAATAGGTCATGGATGGCTTGCTTCGATTCATATTCCGCTTGAGCCAGGGGGGGAACCAGGTTGCCGGAGTCACCCTGACGCTGGTCATGGGGCTGACCGTCGTCGATGTATTCCTGCGGGTCCTGGGGAAGCCCCTGGTAGGGGTCTTTGAGCTGGTGGCTTTTTTCGGCGCGGTGGTGATCGGGTTCTCCATCCCCTTTACTTCCTGGGTGCGGGGGCACATCTACGTCGACTTTCTGATCATGAAATTTTCCAAAGGGGCGCGAAAGGGGATCCATCTGTTCACCCGGCTGCTCGGGATGGGGCTTTTTATCCTCATCGGGTGGAACTTGTTTAAGATGGCCGGCGATCTGCACCGTTCGGGCGAGGTCTCGCCCACCCTCCATGTCCCCTTTTATCCGGTCGTTTATGCAATCGGGGTGGTCTGCCTGATTCAGGCTCTGGTGTTAATCGCCGACACGGTGAAAGTGGCGAAGGAGCGGTATGAATGAGGTAATGGCCGGGCTCATCGGCCTGGTGCTGGTATTGGCTCTTTTCTTCACCGGCATCGAGCTGGGGTTCGCCATGGCCGTGGTGGGATTCCTGGGGTTCAGCTACGTGGTTTCCTTCAAGGCGGCGCTCAACCTCCTGGCCAAAGATTTCTTCGAGGTCCTCTCCTCCTACGGGTTTACGGTAATCCCCCTGTTCATCTTCATGGGGCAGATCGCCTTCAACGCCGGCATCGCCAAGCGGCTGTACGA
>LJUR01000008.1 GCA_001304105.1 Deltaproteobacteria bacterium SM23_61 | reverse complement strand
CTTGCGGACCGGGAGCTCCTTCTCGACCGTGTCCGGGGCTGCGGATTTTTCCCCGCTTTCATTCCCGGCATCCGCCTTTTCCAACCCCTTTTTGTAGAGATAGTCGTCGTAGTTGCCCAAGTAGGGGGTCAGGCGCCCGGCGTCAATTTCGATGATTTTGTTGGCGATGGCGTTGATGAGGTGGCGGTCGTGGGTGATGAAACAGATCGTTCCCTGGAATTCCCGGAGGGCCTTCTCCAGGACCTCCCGGGCGGCCATGTCCAGGTGGTTGGTGGGCTCATCCAGGAGGAGAAAATTCGCCGGGCGCATGAGCATCTTGGCCAGGACCAGCCGGCTCTTCTCCCCGCCGCTCAGGACGGAAACTTTTTTTTCGATCTCCTCTCCCGAGAAGAGGAAGGCCCCCAGCAGGCCGCGCAAAAAACTGACCGACTCGTCCTTGGCCAGGGAAAAGATCTCCTCCCAGACCGTCTTGGAGGGATCCAGGAGCTCCAGCTGGTGCTGGGCAAAGTATGCCGTGGCGACCTGGTGTCCCCATTCGAGGCTGCCTTCGTCCGGTAGAAGCACGCCGGCCAGGAGTTTCAGGAGGGTTGATTTTCCCGCTCCGTTCACTCCCACCAGGGCGATTTTCTCCCCCCGGTCAATCGTCAGGTTGATGCCGGAATAGACTTTCACCGGCCCGTACGCCTTGTGGACCGCGGTCAAAGAGGCCACCACCCGGCCGCTTCGGACCGGCTGGGGAAAGGAAAAGCGGATGGTCTTCTGGGTTTCCCCGACTTCGATTCGCTCCAGCTTTTCCAGGCTCTTGACCCGGCTCTGCACCTGCCGGGCCTTTGTCGCCTTGTAGCGGAACCGCTCGATAAACCTCTCGGTCTGCTCGATCTTGCGCCGCTGGTTTTCCAGGGCGGCCTCGCGGAGGGCTTCTCTTTCTTCCCTGACCCGGAGGTATTCGTCGTAGTTGCCGGGATAGAGAATGATCTTTTTTTCTTCGATGGCCGCGATCTTCCTGGCGACCCGGTTCAGGAAATCCCGGTCGTGGGAGACCATCATGACCGAACCCAGGTAGTCTGCCAGGAACTCCTCCAGCCAGATGAGGGATTCCAGGTCGAGATGGTTGGTGGGTTCGTCCAGGAGAAGGAGGTCGGGGCTGGCCAGGAGGATCTTGGCCAGGGAAAGGCGCATCAGCCATCCTCCGCTGAGTTCTTCCGAGGAACGGAAAAAATCCCCCTCCTTGAACCCCAGGCCCAACAGGATGGCCTTGGCCTGAGATTCCAGGGTGTACCCTCCCCGTCGCGCGTATCTTTCTTCCAGCTGTCCATAAGCATAAGCCAGAGCCTCCAGCACCTGCGGGTCCTTCTCTTCGGCGATCTCTTCTTGAAGGAGGCGCATCTTGTCTTCCAGGATGGCCAGGTCCTTCACCCCACCCTGCACCTCTTCCAGAAGGGAAAGCCCTTGTAACGGCGCCGGCTCCTGGGAGAGAAAGCCGATATGCACCCCTTTGCGGAAAAGGATCTCTCCCCGGTCGGGATGCTCCCCGCCGGAAATCATCAGGAAGAGAGTAGTCTTCCCCGACCCGTTGGGTCCCACCAGGCCCAGACGGTCTCTAACCCCCAGCCGGAGGGAGGCGGAAGAGAAAAGGATCTTTTCTCCATATTGCTTGTCCATTTCCCGGATGTCGATCATGCCGCCCTTTTCTCTGGATTCTGGATTCTGACTCCTGTATTCTTATTCTATCAATTTGCCCCGGAAAAATCTTGGGGGCTCGCAGTCGTTCAAATCCTGAGATCGAAAAAGGAGGAAGGTATGCCCATCATTCACGTGCACATGTTCGAAGGAAGAACACTGGACCAGAAGAGGAAACTCGTTTCCGCCATGACCGACGCGGTGGTGAAGTCCCTGGATGCCAAACCGGAGACGGTCCGCATCCTTCTCCACGACATGCCCAAGAGCCACCTGTCTGTGGCCGGGGTTCTGCACTCGGATAAGAAATAATAGCAATTTGGCTCATAGCTTATGGCCAGTTGCTGACAGCTGAACGCCGGTGCCAGGAGCCGAGGCCCGGACCGCTGCGCTTGCCAAAATAGGCGGTGGTTCCTCCGGAGCCCAAGGAGATCTTACGACGGATGCTGCCAAAGGGTCCACTTCCTTGGTACCTAGCCAGGCTTAGCCTTTGGGCCCGCGTTCCTCTGCGGAACTCCAGGGAGGCGGTAGATGGGAAGCTTTCACCCGCCGGATTTTGGCGGCGCACATCGGCCCGGGCCTCGGCTCCACCAGAGAATTTATTTGCGTTATTTTTCGGATGCGGTACCAGCTGATCGCTGAAAGCTGCTTTTTTTCGTAGTAGGCTCTAACCCTGGCCAGGGCCTGGGCGGCCAGGGGGAGGGAAGGGTAGGCGGGAATGCCGGCCCGGCAATAGCACTGACGCATCCGGGCTGCATCCCCGGCCAGATCAGGGTCTTCTCCGCTGCCGTCGACCACCACGACCAGGGGTTTGCGGTGGCGATTTCTCCGGAGGTAATCGATGGCCATTTGCGAGGTATCCTCTTCTTCCGGAGAAGCATAGGTCATCCGGGGTATCAGGCGGTCCAGGATGATCATGTCCAGGGAGGGATCTTCGAACACGATCTCCAAAATCCGGCTCATGTATTCGGCATCGTAAAACGCCCTCCAGGCATCCACGGGATTGCGGGCGAAAGAACCGACGGAAGGGACCATTCCTGAAATCTGATCCCGGGTATCCCCGGTTAAAAGCGGGACCTCGAGGCCCATGCGCATGCAGATATCCGCGTAATAGACACTGACGCCCCCGCCGCCCCCCAAGATGAAAAGACGGCGGCCCTTGGGAGGAGGAAGATACAGGAAAGCCATGGCCGTTCCCGCGACCTCCTGCAGAGAACGGGCGCGGGTGATTCCTGCCTGCCGCAGCCCGTATTCCCAGACCCGGTCCTTGCCGGCCAAGGTCCCGGTGTGAGAGGCCACAGCTCCGGCTCCGGAGGACGTTTCTCCTCCTTTCCAGAGAACCATGGGTTTTTTCCGGTTCACCCGCCGGGCCACCTCCAGGAACCGATGCCCGTCCTGCACGCTTTCCAGGTAGAGGCCGATCACCTTCGTTTCCCCGTCCTCGGCCAGGTATTCCAGGTAATCCGGGCTGTCCAGGACGGCCGCGTTTCCAAAGCTGACCGCCTTGCTGATTCCCATGCCGGTGAAATGTCCGTGCTCGCTGATACGCTGGGTTAGGGTCCCGCTCTGGGACAGAAAGGCCAGCGCACCGGCGGTCGCCGGGATCTGTCCCCAAGGCATCAGCCGGGACTTGGGCACGTAAGGGCCCATGCAATTGGGGCCGATGACTTTCAACCCCCCTTGAATCGAAACCCGCCGGACTTCTTCTTCCAACGCGGCTCCCTCGGGCGTTCCCAACTCCTTGAACCCGGAACTCAGGATGTGGATGTTGCGCACTCCCTTGCGATTGCATTCCTCCAGCACGGGGGGCACGAATTGGGCCGGGGCGCAGACGATGGCCAGGTCCACCGCTTCCGGGAGGGCGGAGATGCTGGGATAGGCCTTCATCCCGGAGATCTCCCCCGCGGCGGGATTGATCAGATAAATCTTTCCGGGAAACTCGGCCCGCTGAAGGTTTCGGAGAAAAAATTGCCCCCCCAGCCCGCTGTAAGTTTTGGAGATTCCCACGATGGCAATGTTCTTTGGATGAAACATGCTTTCAAAATATGCTTTCTCTCCCGGTTCCATTCACTCAGACCTCTGCTCCAAGGTAATTTTTACTGAAAACCTTCCCTCGGCGATTTTCCGAAGAATCGTCCTTTGGCTTGCCCTCGGAAACTGAAATCCCTTCCGCCCCCCTGAAAGTGTGAAAAAATTCGGGGGAGGGAAAACCTGAGGGTGTGAGCCATGTCCAGTGGTCAAAAAAATTCGCTTGCCAAAATGAGGCCCTGATTTCTTCGTAGGCCGGCGTCCAATGAACTTGAGTCGTGCCCATGGAAAATCTTCTTGTATTTAGCCAAGCTTATATCAGGCATGCGAGCGTTTGTCTGCGGATTCCAGGGGGCCCTTTGGAGAAGGGAAATGTCCCGCCGATTTTGGCGGCGCGAATTTTTTCGCCCCCTGGACAACCATAAGAGCCGTCCCCGTCCAGATATGAATTTATTCCCGGCTTCCCACCCTCTCCCTCCCCCTCTCGTTCGACCCGGAGGCTCTCGACGGGGAGGGGGAGGGTAGGGAGGGGGTGAAATCAACCGTTGACTGCGTTGATCAGCCGGCCCTGCAGGAAGGAGATGATGTTTTCCACCAGCATCTCGTTTCCCCGCTCGATGGCCTCCGGGGTCATGCCGGCGTTGTGGGGGGAGATGACCACGTTGGGCAGAGAGAGGAGAGGGTCACCGGCGGGCAGGGGTTCCTGGTCAAACACATCCAGCGCCGCGGCGGCCATTTTCCCCTTCCGCAGGGCCTCGATCAAGGCCGGGGTGTCCACGATGCTGGCCCGGGCCGTATTCACCAGGATGCAGGAGGGCTTGACCTTTTCCAGGGCCTGCCGGGAGATGAGACCGCGGGTCTTTTCCGAAGCCTTGATGGTGACGGCGATCACGTCGGATTGGGAAAGGAGCTGGTCGAATTCCACGAACTGAATTCCCTCTTCCTCGGCCCTCCGGGGGCTGGGGTGGAAAGTCCAGGCCCAAACCTTCATCCCGATTCCCCTGGCCAGGCCCGCAAACTGCCGCCCGATATTTCCAAAGCCGATGATACCCGCCCTCTTTCCGTGCAGCTGGGTCATGGGCAGGCGCGTCCATCGCCCGGCACGAAGCTCCTTTTCGTGTTCCGGGATCTTTCGTGCTGCGGCCAGCATCAGCGCCAGGGTGTGCTCGGCCACGGAAACAGCGGAGAAGCCCGGCGTGTTGGTCACCCGGATGCCCAGACGGGAAGCGGCGCCCAGGTCCACGTTGTCCGTGCCGACCCCCAGGACGGCGATCATTTTCAAATCCGGGCAGGCTTTCAGCAGGCGTTCATCGAACTTGGAGTAAGCCCGGATGTTGACCACCACCTTGGCCCCCTGGAGCCTTTGAATCAACTCCTCCGCAGTGGAGGCCCGGTTTGTGTGTACCGTCACTTGAGCCTGCTGTTCCAGCCGTTTCAGGGCCGCTGTTCCCGAAAGGATGGAAGGAAAATCATCGGGGACGACTACCCGTTCCATATTTTCACCTCATACATTTGGAATATTGGAATAATGGAATGATGGAATAATGGATTTTAGCATTCTATTTTTTGGGGTCCAACATTCCAATATTCCATCACTCCATTTTCCTATTCCTCCGTGTTCACCCGTGTCCAAATAGATCTTTTATCTTTAGCTCTTTTGCAAGTCTAAAATCTGTACTACTGTTTTGCAAAGTTTTATAATTTTGTTAGGCAAAAAGCATCCCCCCCACCCCTCCCCTCCCCCTCGAGGGGGGAGGGGAGGGAGGGGGTGATTTCTTTTGGTTGCGGCTCTGCCGCGCTGAGTTCATCTGTGTCCCATTAAGTTTTTTGTCTTTAAGTCCGTTGCCAATATGAATCCGTGTTTATCCGTGTTCATCCGCGTCCCATTCAATCTTTTGTCCTTAGGTCTTTTTCTAATAGCAAAATCTGTGTTCTTCTGTGTTTATCTGTGTCCCATTAAGTTTTTTTCCTCCGGGCTCAGAGGATCCCCTTTTTCAGCCTATTCAACTCTTCCTCAAATCGCGGTTTAAAGCCCGCCATCGCCTGCTCCCACTCCGGGCTTCCCTCCACTTTGGGATGGACCGCCGATCCGCTGATGCCCAGACGTTCCAGCTTGGCCAGCAAATCAGTTTCCGTTTTCCGGGATTCATCCTTTTTCCTTTCCTGGTATTTCTGGAGCAGGTCGTTGATTTTTTTAACCGGCCAGGCAGCCCTGGGAAGGAAAGCTTCCAGCCCCTGCAGGATCAGGGCGTTGTCCCGATCCAGGTGGATCGCCTCGATTAGGTTCTGGAGGAAGAGTTGTTCCAGGTGTTTTCGCTGCTGGGGATCGAATTTGGCGAGTTCCTTCTCCACTTCGCGGAGGTGAAAGTCCACTTCCAGGTAGCGGTTCACCAGGCTGACCGCCTTGGTTTGAATCTCCTCTTCCTTCATTTTTTCCATTTCTTCATGGGAAAGGCGAAGCCCCTTCGTCCTTTCCATGGCCAGCTCAACAGCACTCTTGATCTCCGCCATGATGCAACCTCCAGAGGAATAAAATCCAACCTGTTTTTCGGCGGGGAAAAACAAAAAAATTCTACCAAAAAAGCCCCTCCTCTTCAACCCATCTCAGACCCTTCCCCATCCCCAGTTTTCCATGGTCGTTGGGGTTCTGGTTGGAGGAATTCGGATCATCAGGCTCGGCGGGATCATTGTTTTCTAATGCCCTTTCCGCTTATCCTCCGCAAAGAGAGGCCTGCGGGGAATAAGCTCCAGAGGCAAGACCGAGCAGAACCATCTCCCCTGGCGAATCTCGCCGGGACAGGCCCGAACCGATGAAAGAATAACCGCCTCAGAATGATGATCCGAATTCCTCCAGCCTGAACCCCATGAGCTAGCCTTCCATTTTCCGAGTTTTTCTCGGCCATGGGTTCTTTCCTCATTCGCCTCCGCCCTTGACTCCTCCCCCAATAATGCTTACTGTTCTTATATATTTGCAGTCGGGAGGGGGAGGAGACCATGCCACCGAGAGACCTTGACCAGTTCCGAGATCGGGTGTACCGGATGATGAGCGATATGTTCAAGGACGCCAAGCCCCTGGGGTATCAGCCGGATCAGTCTTTCTCCCCGCCGATGGATATCTATGAAACCGAGGACCACCTGGTCGTGCTCCTGGAGATCGCCGGGATGAAAACCGAAGACATCCACGTCACCTTTGACAAAGATGTCCTTTCCATCAGCGGGTTCCGCAAAGAGCCGTCTTCCCCCCCGAAGACCCGGCTCCATCAGATGGAGATCGATTACGGCAGGTTTCAGCGCACCATCCGGATTCCTTTCCCGCTGAGGTCCGATGATTTCAAGGCTTCTTACCGCCAGGGATTCCTCGTGATCACCGTGCCTAAAATTAAAGAACCGGTCTCCCTCAATGTGGAGGTGAAGATCCGATGAAAGAGGAACCCGTCGAAACGATCCTGGGGGACCTGTCCCCCCAGGAGGTGGCGGAGAAGGCCGAGGAGGCCAAGGGGGTGGAGACTCCCGATGAGCTTCCGATCCTTCCCATCCGCGAGTCCGTTCTTTATCCCAAGATGCTCCTGCCGTTCATGGTCAGCCAGGACCGCCTGGTCAAGCTGATCGATGCCGTCCTGTTGGCCAACAAAATGATCGGGATCGTCCCCCTCAAGAACAAGGAGGTCACCGAGGTCAAACCGGAAGACCTGTTTGAAGTGGGCACCGCGGCCTACATCCTGAAGATGCTCAAGATGCCCAACAACAGCATCCGTCTCCTGATCCAGGGAATTTCCCGGATCCGGCTGACGGAGTTTACCCAGCAGGAACCCTTCCTGCGGGCCAGGGTGAAGATCCTGGACGATCAGGGGGAGAAGAACACCGAAACGCAGGCCTTGATGTCCGGGGTCAAGGGGATCTTCCAGAAGTTCGTCGAGATGGCCCCCAACCTTCCCGCCGACCTGGCCATCATGGCCTTGAACGTGGAAGAACCCGGGATCCTGGCTGACCTGATCGCCTCCGTCCTGAACCTGGCCCTGGAAGACAAGCAGGCCATCCTGGAGACGCTGGATGTGAAGGCCCGGCTGGAAAAGGTAAATCTTCTGCTGAACAAGGAACTCAGCGTCCTGGAACTGGGGTCCAAGATCCAGAGCCAGGTCCGCGAGGGGATCGACAAGTCCCAGAGGGAATATTTTCTTCGTGAACAGCTCAAGGCGATCCAGAAGGAACTGGGGGATAGGGACGAGCGGACCGTGGAGATCGAGGAGCTTCGCCAGCGGATCGCCAAGGCCCAGCTTCCCCCGGAGGTCATGAAGGAAGCGGAGCGGGAACTGGACCGCCTGGCCAAGATGCCCCCTTCGGCCGCCGAGTATTCCGTGGCGCGGACCTACCTGGACTGGCTCATCGAGCTCCCCTGGGCGGCGGCCACAGAAGATAATCTGGACATCCAGCAGGCGCAGAAGGTCCTGGATGAAGATCATTATGACTTGGAAAAAGTGAAGAAGCGCATCCTGGAATATCTCTCCGTGCGCAAGCTCAAGGCCGACATGAAAGGGCCGATCCTGTGCTTCGTGGGTCCCCCGGGAACGGGGAAAACTTCGGTGGGAAAATCGATCGCCAAAGCGCTGGGGAGAAAATTCATCCGCATGTCCCTGGGCGGAGTGCGGGATGAAGCCGAAATCCGCGGTCACCGGCGCACCTACGTGGGAGCCTTGCCCGGCCGGATCCTCCAGGGAATCCGCAAGGCCGGATCGAACAACCCCGTCTTCATGCTGGACGAAATCGACAAGCTGGGGATGGATTTCCGGGGAGATCCCTCTTCCGCCCTGCTGGAAGTCCTGGACCCGGAGCAGAATTACAGCTTCTCCGACCATTACCTGGAGGTGCCCTTCGACCTAAGCAGGGTGATGTTCATTACCACGGCCAACATTCTCGATCCCATCCCTCCGCCCCTGCGGGACCGCATGGAGGTCCTGGACCTTCCCGGATACACCGAGGAAGAGAAGCTGAGGATCGCCAAGGACTACCTGGTTCCCAAGCAGATCGCCGCTCATGGCCTTACCAGCCAGAACATCCAGTTCGAAGACGAGGCCCTGCGAAGGCTGGCCCTGGAATACACCCGCGAAGCAGGAGTGCGCAACCTGGAGCGGGAGATTGCCAATGTCTGCCGCGGAGTGGCCCGCAAGGTGGCCGAGGGGGCCGCTGGACTTACGGTCGTGGATGGGGAGAGCATTTCCTCCTACCTGGGGCCGGTCAAGTTCTTCTCCGAGGTGGCGGAGCGCACCTCTGAGCCCGGAGTGGCTACGGGCCTGGCCTGGACCCCGACCGGGGGGGACATCCTCTTTGTTGAAGCCACGCGCATGAAGGGACGGAAAGGTTTCAGCCTGACCGGCCAGCTGGGGGAGGTCATGAAGGAGTCCGCCCAGGCCGCCCTGAGTTATGTGCGCGCCAGAGCCAGGGCGCTCCGGATTCCCGAGAATTTCTTCGACGGGAGCGACATCCACATCCATGTCCCCGCCGGGGCCATTCCCAAAGACGGCCCGTCCGCCGGGGTCACCATGTTTACCGCCATCACCTCTCTCCTGACCGGAAGACCGGTGCGCAGCGATGTGGCCATGACCGGAGAGATCACCCTGCGGGGCCTGGTCCTTCCGGTGGGAGGAATCAAAGAAAAGGTCCTGGCCGCCCGGAGATCGGGCATCACCACCGTCATCCTGCCGAAGAAAAATGAGAAAGACCTGGAAGAGGTTCCGGAGCAGGTGAAGAAGGGCATGAAATTCCACTTCGTCCAGAAGATGGACGAAGTCATCCAAATCGCCCTGAAGCCGGATACAAAGAAACGGGTTCGAAGGGCAAAGGATTCAAGGGTTCGAGGGAAAAAAAGAAAAATAAATCCGGCTTTAGCGCTTGCAAAGTAGGACGCCGTGAGAAAATTTAAATCTGGATGGAGGAACCCCTTTTTGTTGGCCAGGGGTCGGAAAATTTCGCGCCGCCAAAATCGGCGGGACATTTCCTCTCTTAGAGGGATCCCCCTGGCTTCCGCAGAGGAACGCTGACCTCCCTGATACAAGCCCCGGTAAATTCAAAAAGATTTTCCATGGGAACAACCCAAGTTTAATGGACGCCGTCCTACGAAGAAATCAGGGCCTCATTTTGGCAAGGGAAATTTTCCGACCCCTGGACATGGTTAACGCCCTCAGACTTCCCCTCACCTGAATTTTTTTACACCTTCAAAAAAAAGCCTTCTTTCTTGAGGAAGAAAGAAGGCTTCAGGCTGGGTGATAAGCGATTTTCTTACGCAAGAGGAGCCATCGCGAGAAAGGCGGGCTTAGATGTGTGTGGGGTCATATTGGCTCTTGGCGATGAACGACTCCCCTTGCCTGTCCTCAGTCTAAGGGCGACCACCTCCTTTCGGTTATCAGGAGTCCACTTCCCCGGGCTCCTGATACTCAAAGACCTTCCCTTGATAGTTCCGCAGGACCATCTTTCCTCTGTCCTGGGAAATCAGGTAGGTCGGTCCTACGGGGATTTTGCCCCCGCCGCCGGGGGCGTCGATCACAAAACTGGGAACGGCATACCCAGTCGTGTGGCCGCGCAGTTTCTCGATGATGTTAATGCCCACGGCAATGGGAGTCCGGAAATGCTCGGTTCCCATGGCCAGGTCACACTGATAGATGTAGTAGGGGCGAACCCGGATCTTCAGGAGCTCGTGCATCAGGCGCTTCATGATGGAAGGCTTGTCGTTGATTCCCCGCAAAAGAACGGTCTGACTTCCCAGGGGAATCCCGGCATCCGCCAGAAGACCGCAGGATCGGCGCACCTCTTTGGTGATTTCCTTGGGGTGGCTGAAGTGGATGCTCATCCACAGCGGATGGTACTTCCGCAGCATGTTGACCAGGGCGGGGGTGATGCGCTGAGGAAGAGTCGCTGGCACCCGGGTTCCGATCCGGACCATCTCCACATGAGGAACCTTGCTAACTTTGGCCAGGATTCTTTCCAGGTGGTCGTCTTCCAGAAGAAGGGGATCGCCCCCGGAAATCAGGACGTCGCGGACTTTTTTGGTCGCCTGAATGTAGCCGATGGCCTCCTCCAGTTCATCGTCTTTGATGCAGTTTTCACTCGAGCCCACCATTCTTCTGCGGGTGCAGTAGCGGCAGTACACGGCGCACTTGTCGGTGACCAGGAGGAGAACCCTGTCCGGGTAGCGGTGAACGAGGCCCCGGACGGGTGAATTCTCATCCTCCGCGCAGGGGTCGTTAAGGTCATGGGGAGAAAAATGAAATTCCTCAAGGGTCGGCAGCGCCTGCCGGCGTATGGGACAATTGGGGTCCGTCCGGCTCATCAGGGTGGCGAAATAGGGGGTAATGGCGGTGGGCAGCCGGCCCTTGGAAACATCTATGGCGGCGACCTCTTCGTCATTCAAGTTCAAGAGAAGTTTGAGCTGCTCGGCCTTGGTGATCCGGTTCCTTAATTGCCACCGCCAGTCGTCCCACTCCTCATCCGTGGCGTCCTTCCACGGATTCAGCTGACATTCTTCTTCGGCAGCGGCTTTGGCCTCAGCCATTCGGGTGGTTCGGCTTGGCTCCCGAGGGAGCACGGTACTGCCAGGAACGCCCATGTTCACCTCTCAGGTTTTGGACTGCGGAGGTCCAGATTTTTGATCTTGCGCATCTAGTTTGAGCCCGGGGCTCCGCAATTCCTCCATGGCTTTTTCGTAGGCGATCTTGTGCTTGAACCCGCTCTGCAGGTATTTCCAGATCAGTTCAAGCTTTCGGAATTCTTCTTCGCTGTATTCCCTTGATTCCAGCTCTCCCATGGGGATCCGCTTCGGCTTGATGTAACCCTTCTGCTCCAAATAATAAAGTTTGTGCCTTGGAATATTTAGCTTTTTAAGAATATCGGACGTCCTCATGGTAAAACTCCAAGAGGAACTTATAATTTCAATAGACAAGAAAAATAAATCCGGATCTATAAATAGATTTGAATCTCTTTTTCTACAGTTTAAAAAAATAAAAAAAGCCTGTCAAGAAAAAAATGATGTCCTGCAAAAAAAAATTTCCCCGGTTAATATTGATGAACGTGCCAAAGTCGTCACTCCGGTGAAAACCGGAGTCCAGATGTGGTCCCCACGAAATTCGAGAAGCATCTTAATAACTCGATTCCAGTTTTCACCGGGAACCCTGGATTCCGGCGCCTGCCCCGGACCTGATCCGGGGTTCCCCGGAATGACTGATTCTGTTGCTCTTCGAATTTATCCGAGTTCATTAAGATGGATGGTCAACGGGGAATCTTGAGGGGGTGATTGCAGGTAGCCACGTAGGGGCGATTCACCTTCGGCCCGAGCTCAGGTCGAGGGCTGAATCGCCCCTAATTTGCGGTGGGCGGGAAATATCGCTAAAACCGATCCTTGAACACTGCTCCCGTTCCCGCCGATGTGACCATCTGGGCATACCGGGCGGCGTACCCCGAGGTGATCTTCGGCCTGCGCGGCTTCCAGGCTTTCTTTCTTCTTCGCAGCTCTTCTTCACTAACCAGGAGAGTGAGCTTCTTCCTGGGAATATCGATCCGGATCCGGTCGCCGTTCCGGACCAGGGCGATCGGTCCCCCCTCGGCGGCTTCCGGGGAAACGTGGCCGATGGCCGCACCGCGGGAGCCCCCGCTGAACCGGCCATCGGTGATCAGAGCTACATCCTTGTCCAACCCCATGCCCGCAATGGCGGAAGTGGGAGACAGCATTTCCTGCATCCCCGGTCCGCCTTTCGGTCCCTCGTACCGCACGATCACGATATGACCCGGCTTGACCTTTCCCCGAAGGATGGCGGTCATGGCGTCCGGTTCGGATTCAAAAACGATGGCGTTTCCTTCATTGACCATCATCTCCGGGGCCACTGCGGACTGCTTCACCACCGCCCCGCCGGGAGCCAGGTTTCCCCGCAGAATGGCCAGTCCCCCTTCTTTATGGTAGGGGTCGGAGATCGGGCGGATCACGTTATAGTCCTTGACCTTGACACCTTTTAAATTGACAGCAAGGGTTTTTCCCGTGGCGGTCATCACTTTCTTATCAATCACTCCCAATTGGGCCAATTCCGCCAGGACCGCTTGGACCCCCCCGGCGGCATCCAGGTCGTGCAGATGATGAGGGCCGGCAGGGCTCAAGAAACAGAGGTGAGGAGTCCGGTCGCTGACCTGGTTGAAGAGGTCGAGGTTCAAATTGATCTTGGCCTCGTGGGCGATCGCTGGAAGGTGCAAGACGGTGTTCGTGGAACATCCCAGGGCCATATCCGCCGCCATGGCATTCTTGAAGGCGGCAGGGGTGGCAATGTCCCGGGGCTTGATGTTTTTCTTCCAGAGCTCCATGACCTTCATCCCCGCGATTTTGGCCAGACGGATCCGGGCCGCGTTCACCGCCGGGATGGTCCCATTTCCTGGTAGGGCCAGGCCCACAGCTTCGGACATGCAGTTCATGGAATTGGCGGTGAACATCCCGGCGCAGGAGCCGCACCCGGGGCAGGCGCAGTCTTCCAGTTCATCGAGCTGTGCGTTAGTCCACTCGCCGCGCGCCACCCTTCCGACCCCTTCAAAGACGTTGATCAGATCCACTTCCTTGTCAGCGACCTTGCCGGTCATCATGGGGCCGCCGCTGATCACGATGGAGGGGATATTCACCCGCAGAGCCGCCATGAGCATTCCGGGAACGATCTTGTCGCAGTTGGGAACCATTACCATGGCGTCGAAAGGATGGGCCATGGCCATGATCTCCACGGAATCGGCGATCAGTTCCCGGCTGGAAAGGGAATACTTCATCCCCTCGTGGTTCATGGCGATCCCGTCGCAAACGCCGATGGTACAGAATTCCAGAGGAGTCCCTCCGGCCAGGCGGACCCCGGCCTTCACCGCCTCGACGATCCGGTCAAGATGAATATGCCCGGGAATGAGTTCATTGGCCGAATTGGCGATGCCCACCATAGGCCGGCGGATTTCCTCGTCGGTGAGCCCCATGGCCTTGAAGAGCGACCGGTGGGGCGCCCTCTCCAATCCCGTCTTCATCAGATCACTGCGCATAACCGACCTCCACGAAAACACAGGAATAATGGAACAATGGAATATTGGAATGATGGCCAAAGAATAAAATGCCTAAACCCATTATTCCATCATTCCATTATTCCAGTATTCCAAAAGATCATATCTTCGCGCCGATGGGAGTGTCAATCGCTTTCTTACACCAGACCACCTACGGATCTCATAAAGATGATCTCCTCGTTCGTTTTCCGATTCTTTTTGTCAAGGTTTTGAATCTTCCTACCGATTTATCTTAATGGCTTGAGCTCCGTGGACTAATTTCATCTCTAGGTTTGATGGATAAGGGATAAGATATCCGAATCCTTAATCATTTCCCCATTCATGGATTGGCGAGGAGAAAAAATGGATAATGCAGATTGGCTGAAATCTTACCGGGAAATCGAGGAGGCCGCGAGGCGGGGCGAGGCCTCTGCTCAATACCAGCTGGGGGAGTGGTATGCCCATAATCCGTGGATCCCCCCGGAGGAAGCCGCAAAATGGCTCGGCAAGGCCGCTGCACAGGGCCATGCGGGAGCCGAATGTTTTCTGGGCATGTTCTGTCAAGGAGGATGCGGCGAGGAGGATCACAATGCGGTCAAATGGTTCCGGAGGGCGGCACGCCAGAATCATCCCCTCGCCCAGAGGTTCCTGGGGACCTTGTACCTGGCGGGAACGGGGGCCAAGAAAAATCCCCGGGAGGCAATGAAATGGTTCCGCAAAGCAGCGCTGGCAGGAGACATCGAAAGTGCTTATCAATTGGCCGTCGGGTATACCAAGGGATGGGGGGTTAAGAGAGACATAAAAAAGGGGATCGAATTTTTTCATCGGGCGGCCCACCAGGATCATGCGGATGCCCAGTATCACCTCGGGCTGTATTACCAGTGCGGAAAGCGGATTCCCGGCGATAGAGAGGAAGCCCTGAAGTGGCTGGCCCTCGCCGCCGTCCAGGGGCATGAGGAGGCCCTTAAGGCGCTGAAAAAACAGGCTCCGGCGAAGGGGAAGGGCAAAGGATGGGAAGAAAGAGTCAAAATTGCGGCCGACCATTATGCGGCCGGGACCCAGAGGGAGCCAAGGGATCCTCAGAAAGAGACGAAGGAAAAGCTGATCTTCAAAGAATGGCTGACCCAGGCCGCCGAGGGAGGAAATTCCTCGGCCCAGGCCCAGTTGGGAAATTTATATTATACCGGTTTGGAAGTTCCGGCAGACTACCAAAAAGCATTCCACATGTATTCCCGGGCCGCGGAGGCGGGAAATCCCTGCGGTCTCTACGGGCTGGGGATCATGTATGAACACGGAAGGTTTGTTTCCCGCGACCCGGTGAAAGCTTTTTCCTACTTTGAAAAAGCGGCGGACCTGGGGGACCCCCCTTCGCAGATCCGGGCGGCGGCCATGCTCTTCCTGGGGCAGGGAATCGTCCCGGATTTTCTCAAGGGCGGGGGGTATATGCAGGAATTCGCCGGCCCTGGCAACGAAATGAAAGGTTCCAACATCAAGATGTTTCTATTCGAATTGGCCATCGGGTTGACGGGAAAGGCGTCGACCAAGATTCCCCATTTGTATTACGTCGACGGCCTTCCGGAGCAAAGGAAGGAAATGGCTGCCAGGACCTTTCTGCGGCCCTTCTTTGCGAATAAAGACGAACTGTTCCTTTCTTATGACTATCCCAGGAGTGAGTTTGGAGGGGACGGGTTCGCCCTGGGTGCACAGAAAATTGCCTGGAAGTCGCCGGGGGAGCAAACCCAGTTCAAGAGTTATGGCTGGAAGGGCTTTCAAGGAATGGTCCTCGACAGCTCCAGCATTCTCCTGAAAGACGGGTCCCAGATCCCTTTCCTCATGCCCGAATATGAGCAGCATGTCCTATTTAATCTACTCCAAGCTTTGAACCGGGTCTTCCGGTATTCTGGTCCGAAACAACAGAAAACGGGATGATTTTATTATTGCCCAGGCGATTAAAAAAATCCCTGCGCTAACTGCAGCCTAGGGAAAAAATATTTACCGCAGAGCCCGCAGAGACCGCAGAGCCTTCCATTCCCAAAGACGAACTACATGAAGCATTTTATCCATATTTCATCCTCTCTGCGTCCTCCCGGATCTCTGCGGTTTAGTTTTTTCTGCTTTGGGGAATTAAAATCCTTCTTTCTCTGGATCCTCCACGGAAAAAGACCAGAGGACAAACAAAGAGGAAGCAGAGAGCGCAAAGGTCTTTTTCTGAAAACTCCTTTGAGGTCTTGCCCGCCGGGAAGGGTTGGAAATGGAACCTCTTTTATCCTCGCCTCCCGGGGCTTGAGCCTTTAGCCATTCTTGCCTCTGCGCGCTCTGCGATCTCTGTGGTTAAGCTTTTAGTTCTTTGCGTCAGGAAGGAGGGCTAATTCCCGGGCCAGCAGGGCGGCGCCCAGGGCGCCAATGATCTGGGGTTCGGGGGGAATGTATAAGGCAACGCCCAGCCTATCCCCCAGGGCCCGGGCGACCCCTTCATTCTTGGCCACCCCCCCGGTTAAGGTCACCTCTTCTTCAACTCCCACCCGGTTCACCATCCCCAGGATCCGATCGGCGATGGAATCGTGGAGGCCGCGGATGATCACCTCTTTGGGCTGGCCTTCGGCGATGAGCGATACGACCTCGGACTCAGCAAAGACCGTGCACATGCTGGAGATCTTGATGGTCCTCGGAGCGCCCTGAGAGAGCCTTCCCAGGTCCTCCACCTTCACTTCCAGGGCATGGGCCATGACCTCCAGGAACCGGCCGGTGCCGGCCGCACACTTGTCGTTCATCTGAAAATCCACGTTTCGCCCCTGGCTGTCCAGACGGATGACTTTGCTGTCCTGTCCCCCGATATCAATCACCGTCCGCGTCCGGGGATGAACGAAGAAGGCCCCCCGGGCATGACAGGTGATTTCGGTGATCATCTTTGTCGCCCCGGCGAAGGAAGCCCTTCCATAACCCGTGGTGACAATGGCGGCCAGTTCTTCCTGAATGACCCCGGCCTTTTCCAGGGCGGCCGACAGGGAACGTTCCGCCGCCATCCGGCTGTTGGCTCCGGTGGGCAAGATGACAGAGGTGAAGATCTCCCCGTCCCGGAGAAGGACGGTTTCGGTGGTGATCGACCCGATGTCCATTCCAGCAACGATCATGGAGGACGGTCCCTTGTTAGAAATTTTTAAGTGGAGTATATTTATCGGCAGCGGAAAAAACAAGGACAAAAAGCATGGAGTTCATAGCTCGTAGCTGATAGCTAAATTCAATGCCCGCTATGAACTATTAGCTATTAGCTATTCGTGCAAGGGAGTCAGGTATGAACTTATTTTTGACCGAAGAGCAGAGGATGATCCAGGAGATGGCCAGGGATTTTGCGGAGAAGGAGCTGAAGCCCCGGGCGGCGGAGGTCGACTCGACGAGCCGATTGTCCCTTTCGGTCCTAAAAGCCATGGCGGACCTGGGGATGATGGGCATGAACATCCCTTCGGAGTACGGCGGTTCTCAGAGCGGGGTGGTCAGCTACAGCCTGGCCATGACCGAGATCGGGAAGGGCTGTCCCTCCACCGCGGTGACCATGGCCGTAACCAACATGGTGGCCGAAGTGATCGCGGCCTTCGGCAGCGAGGAGCAGAGGACCCAGCACATCCCCCGAATCTGCCGCGGGGAGTACCCCAGCGGGGCTTTTGCCCTTACCGAATCCACGGCGGGCTCGGATCCCTCGGCCATGAAATCCGAGGCCAAAAGGTGGGGGGATGAATATGTTCTCAAGGGGTCCAAGACCTTCATCACCAGCGGAGATTTTGCGGGGATCTTCGTCGTCTGGGCCAAGACGGACAAAGACACCGGCGCCCGGGGGATCAGCGCTTTTTTGGTTGAGCAGGGCACGACCGGGTTCAAAATCGGCCGCAATGAAGAAAAGATGGGACAGAGGGGCTCTCCCACCAACGAGATCGCCATCGAGGACTGCCGATTGCCCCGAAATGCCCTCCTGGGGCAGGAGGGGGAGGGTTTCAAAATCGCCATGATGGCCCTGGACGGGGGGCGGATCGGAATCGGGTCCCTGGCGGTGGGGATCGGCCTGGCGGCAATCGATTACGCCACCCACTACGCCAAGAGCCGAATCCAGTTTGGCAAACCCATCTCCTCCTTCCAGGCCATCCAGGGGATGATCGCCGACAGCTTCACCGAGCTGGAAGCATCGCGACTCCTGGTTCTGCGGGCCGCGTACCTGAAGGAAAAGGGGGTTCGCTTCACCCGGGAGGCTTCCATGGGAAAGCTCATGGCCTCGGAAACGGCCAACCGGGTCTGCTACCGGGCGCTGCAGATCCTCGGGGGGTATGGGTACATCCGGGAATATCCCCTGGAGAGATACGCCCGTGACTGCCGGGTCACCACCCTTTATGAGGGAACCTCCGAAATCCAGCGGCTGGTAATTGCCAGGGAGATGCTGGGGGTCGACAACGTCTAAAAATAGTTACCAGTTGCCTGTTGCCAGTTCCCGGTTTCAAGGATCACATTCCTTTTCTAAACTGACAACGGGTAACGGGCAACCGGCAACGGTATTTAGATGGCCTCATTCACCGGCTGCAGTTCCTTATAGTCTCCTCTGGCCTTGGCCTGCTCCAGGAGATTTTCCAGCCAGTTGACCAGAACCGCCTGCTGCTTCTGCATGAGGAGACCACGGCGGAAATTTTCTTTCTGGGACTTGAACTGCTCGGAGTCGATTCCCTTGACCTCTTTCAGGTGGAGGATCAAATACTTTTCGTCCTGGAAGATGGGTGCCTCCGGGTAGGGGTTTTTCAAGGAAAGGGCCGCCAGAGCTTTGCGCAGGTCTTCCGATGCGGAAACCTTGGGCGGGGCTGAGGCCCGCGGGAAGAAGCCCGTCTCCTCCACCTTCAGCCCTTCCTGGGAAGCAAGTCGCTTGAAATCAGCCCCCTTCTTCAGCTTTTCCAGGATCTCCTTTCCCTTGGCCAGGGCTTTCTCCTTCTGTTTTTCCTTGCGCAGGGCTTCCTTGACCCGGCCCTCGACCTCTTTCAGCTCGGGAGTGCGGGGCTCCTGCTTCTCCACCGCGTGGAGAACGGCGAAGGTCTCGCCGGCCCGCAGGGTCGGGGTGATGTCTCCCTTGCCCATGGATAAGGCAGAGGCTTTCAACTTGGGATCCAGGTCAATCTTGTCCTCCGCGGAGAAGAGCGGGGTTTCCTTCACGGTGAGTTTCTTCTCCCCGGCGAATTTGTCCAGGGTCTTGTCCTTGGAGGCCTGGTCGAAAGCCTGGTCCGCCAGGTCATAAGCAATCCCCCTGGCCTTCCGGGTCTTGAGCAGGGTCTCGACCTGGCCTTTCACCTTTTCCAGGGGCTGGGTGCTGGCCTCCCGGACCTCGTCCACTTTCAAAATGTGGAACCCAAACTGAGTCTGGATGACCCCGCTGATCTCCCCCGCTTTCATAGAGAAGGCCGCCTGCTCGAATTCAGGGACCACCATTCCCTTGGAGATGAAGCCGATCTCCCCCCCGCGGTCCTTGGTCCCCGCGTCCTCGGACTTCTGTTTGGCCAGCTGGGCGAAATCCTTACCTTTGGCCGCCTCCTCGCGGATGGACTCGGCCCTTTGCCTGGCTTTCTCCGTTCCTTCCTTGTCCCGGGGGTCCGCCTTGATGAGAATGTGGCGGACCTTCACTTGCTTGGGCTGGCTGAATTTCTCCTTGTTGTTCTCGTAGTAATCCTCGATCTCTTTAGCGGAGACGGAAACCTGTTTGAGGTAATCCTGAGGATGAAAAAGGAGGTAGCGGATTTTCACCCTGGCGGGGATCTTAAATTGGTCTTTGTGTTTGGAGAAGTAATCCTTCAGCTCTTCCGGGGTCATCGAAACATGCCGGAAATCCGTTGGGTTCAGGGAAATCATGTCCAGGTTTATTTTTTCGAAACCCTGCCGGTAGACTTCGGCGACTTCCTGGTCGGAGACCTTCACCGAAGTCAGGATAAGCCCTTGGAGCTTGTGGATCAGGAGCATCTCCTTCTGGTTCGCCTCGAAATCCTTGGTGGCCAGCCGGGCGCGCTGGAGCGCGCGGACGTAGGTGGCTTTGTCGAACAGGCCGTTTTTCTGGAAAGCGGGATTGCTGTGGATGGAGGCCTCCACCTCTTCCTCCGTCACCTTCAACCCCAGTTGCCGGGCTTCCTGAAGGAGGAGGACCCGGTTGACCAGCTCTTTCACCGCCCGTTCTTTGAGGTTGAGCTTCTTGGCCATCTCCTCGGTAAGGCGTTCCCCGTAGGTGGACTGGTAACGGTCGAGCATATTCTGATAATAATTCCTCGCTTCCGCAACGGTGATGATGTAGTTTCCAATCTTCAGCAATTCCCGTTGGTGGCCTTCCCGGGGAGCCCAGATTCCCCAAAAGATGAAGACGACCACGATCGCCCCCAAGGCGGCCTTGATCATCCAGGATTGGGCATGTTTTCTCATGAAATCCAGCATTGCGCGTTGACCCCTTTCCTCAAATATATCAATGATTTTAGAAGAAGCGTAAGAAAATGACAAGAAATTTTTCCGGGGGGCCCCCGGATCGGCCCTCTCTCCCCAAAGATTCAAAATTTCTTGCGCTAATCGGAGGATCTTGTTATTATTTTTTTTAAAGATTTCTTTGGCTTTTATCCCCATCAGCGGGGTGGAAACCTTTTCCTTCGGGGAAAAGGAAGAAAGGAGTCGGACGATGATTTTCGATTTTGTCCTGGGCCTCTTCTCGAACGACCTGGCCATCGACTTGGGAACGGCCACAACTCTGGTGTATGTCAAAGGCAAGGGAATCGTCCTCTGTGAGCCCTCGGTCGTGGCCGTGCGCAAGGATTCGAAGGGGGGACGCAAGATCCTGGCGGTGGGCAAGGAAGCCAAGAAGATGCTCGGCCGGACTCCGGGAAACATCGTGGCCATCCGGCCGATGAAGGACGGGGTCATCGCCGATTTCGAAATCACCGAGTCCATGCTCCGCTATTTCATCGCCCAGGTACACAAGGGTCGGACCCTGGTGCGCCCGCGGATCATCGTCTCCGTTCCCTCGGGAATCACCGAGGTGGAAAAAAGAGCGGTCCGCGAATCCGCCCAGTCGGCTGGAGCGCGGGAAGTGTATCTGATCGAGGAGCCCATGGCCGCGGCCATCGGGGCCAGCCTTCCGGTGAGCGAGCCTTCGGGAAACATGATTGTGGACATCGGCGGGGGGACCTGCGAGGTGGCGGTGATCTCCCTCGCCGGAATCGTGTACAGCCAGTCCGTGCGTGTGGGCGGGGACAAGATGGATGAGGCCATCGGCAACTTCGTCAAGCGCAAGTACAACCTGCTCATCGGGGAGCGCACTGCGGAGATGATCAAGATCCAAATCGGTACGGCCTACCAGGATGAAGACCTCCGGACCATGGAAGTCAAAGGCCGGGACCTGGTTGCCGGGAATCCCAAGGTACTGCAGATCACCTCCGAAGAGGTCCGCGAAGCCCTGGCCGAGCCGATCAACGCCATTCTGGAAGCGGTCAAGACCACCCTGGAACGAACCCCTCCGGAGCTGGCCGCGGATATCGTGGACAAGGGGATCGTCCTTGCGGGGGGAGGATCCCTCCTGCGGAACCTAGACGTCCTCATCCGGGAGGAGACCGGTCTTCCGGTGACCATCACCGAAGATCCTCTTTCCGCAGTTGTGCTGGGGTCCGGCAAGGCCCTGGACGAACTCAATCTCCTCAAAGAGGTGATGGTAAAAACCTGAACCGCCAAGAACAAAAACGCATAGGGCATAGAGCATAGCGTAAATAACTTATAGCTCACGGCTTGTGGCAACATTAAAAGGATGCTCTGTACGGTCTTTCGCTATGCGCTCTGCGCTATGTCCTCTGCAATGAGTTAAGCCCATGCTGGATCTGCTGAAACGCTTCCGCCTGTTCATTGCCGCAGTTCTCTTTCTCTTCCTGGCCCTGGTCATTCTGGCCATGTATGCGCGGGAAGACCGGCAGACGTCTCTGGTGGAGAAGGTGCTCATGCAGGTTGCTTTTCCCTTCCAGCAGGGCGCCCAGAAAACGTTCCTCTGGTTTAAAGAGATGGGAGAAGACTACATTTTTCTTTCCGGGGTCCAAGAGGAAAACCGGGACCTCAGAAAGATTATTTTCGCCCTGAAGGAAGAAAACAATCGCCTCCGGGAGGCCCTCCAGACGGATAAACGCCTGAAAAAACTTTCCTCCTTCCGGTCCCGATTTGCCTATCCCAGCCAGCTCGCCCAGGTTTATGCCCGAGGTCCTTCCAGCTGGTTCAAGACCGTTCTGATCAATAAAGGAGAAAAGGACGGAGTGTCGAAAGACATGGCCGTAGCCACTTCCGAAGGCGTAGTGGGCCGGGTGATCGAGGTGTCTCCGGACACTGCCAAAGTGCTTCTGATCATCGACCCCAACAGCGCCGTGGACGTGGTCATCCAACGCTCCCGCGCCCAGGGCATCATGGAAGGGAAGATCGACGAAGTTTGCATCCTCAAATATGTGCAGAAGAATGAAGATGTTCAGGTGGGAGACAGGGTCGTGACCTCCGGCCTGGGAGGGGTTTTTCCCAAAGGACTGGTGGTCGGGACGGTCCGTCGGGTGGAGGGGAAGCGGCCGGGCATTTTTCAGTACATCGAAGTCAGCCCTTCGGTGGACCTGTCCAAACTGGAAGAGGTTCTGGTTTTGGGAGGGGGATCCAAATCTTGAGGGTCCGGAAAATCCAGCCCCGAGACCGGGCCGGGCTACAGGCCCTCCTCAGTGCCCAGGCCCATTTCCGCCCTGAAGAAATCCGCGTGGCGCTGGAGTTGATCGATATTGCCCTGGCTAACCCAGGGGAGGAAGATTATATGATTCTCTGCGCCGAGGAAGAAGAGGGAAACCTTCGGGGGTACATCTGTTTTGGAAAAGCCCCGCTCACCGATGCGGTTTTTGACATCTATTGGATCGTGGTTCATCCCGCTCACGGACAACGGGGAATCGGTTCCTCCCTCCTCTTCCAGGCGGAAAAAGAAATGGCCCAGCGCCAGGCCCGGCTCCTGCTTATCGAGACTTCTTCCACACCTCCGTACGAGAACCCGCGGGCATTCTACCAGAAACATGGATATGGAGAACAGGCCAGAATTCTGGATTATTACCGCCCGGGGGATCACAAAATCATCTTCGGAAAGACCCTGGGGTGAAAAGACGGAGGACCCGGGTCGAAGGCCTCAGGCCCTGAATCGCGAGTTTCACCCTGGAAAAGATAAGGCCTGAACCCCAGGCCCCGGGGCCTGAAATTTGGGGCCGGATTCAAACAGCGAATCATCCCTGGGGAGAGACGTTTTTTAGGTTCCACTCCATGTCGGTCATCGAATCCTTATGGGGGAAAATCCGCAATCTTCAACCAAAGGAAATCCTTTTTCTGCAGCGGCCCCTCGGGCTCCAGGCCCGGATCACCCTTCTCTTCACCGTCATTGTGGTCAGCGTTCTGGTCCTCTTCTCCTACCTTGAATTCCGGCTGACCGAGCATTCCCAGCGGGAGGTGTGGAGGGAGAGGTCCGTCTACGTGACCCGGGAATTTGACGCCAAGATCTACACCCAGAAGGACCTTGGAAACATCGCTTTCCTGGAAGAGGAAATTGCCAACTGGATGTACGCCCGACCCTCCATCAAGGTCATTGACATCTTCCTCTTTCACCGGAATACCTACCGGGTGGCGGTCTCCAGCTGGGGGGGGAAGGACCTGGGGATCAGTCGCCAAAGCCTAGACTCGCTGAGGAAGGATTTCGTCCTTTCGACCCTCGTGACCCGCGACGATCGTCCCCACTGGGAGATTTTGGCTCCCCTCCACGCGGGGAGAAAGGTGGTGGGGGGAATTCGTATTGTGACCTCCCTGGAAGAGGTGGAGACGTTTCTGGCCGACAAGCGGACCCGGACCATCCTTTTTACGCTCGTCAGCGTGGCGATTCTGATCCTCATTCTGGCGGTATTCTTCAGCCGGGCCATCCATCGTCCCATCCAGCAGCTGGTCCGGGCCATGTCCGAAGCCGAAGACGGGAGACTGAACGTGGCCGTCCCCTTGGAATCCCGGGACGAGCTGGGCCTTCTCACGGTGCACTTCAACCGGATGCTCTCCCGGATCAGCCAGTTCAACGAGGAACTGACCGGGAGGATCGAGGCGGCCACCCGCGAACTGGCCCAGCGGAATGAAGAACTGCGCCAGGCCAATGAGGCTCTCTTCCAGGCCCAGCACCAGCTGGTTCAGGCGGAAAAACTCTCGGCCCTGGGGCACGTGGCGGCCACCATGGCCCACGAGATCGGAACCCCCCTGAACTCCATTTCCGGATACATCCAGCTCATGCTCGCCGAAGAGGCGGGTTCGGAGTCGATGACCCGGCGCCTGAAGATCATCGAATCCCAGCTCGACCGGCTGACCCAGACGATTCGCAACCTGCTCCACTCGACCCGGCAGCCCGAGCCACAGCTGCGGGCCCTGGACATCAACCAGCTGCTGGAGACGGTGATGGCCCTCACCCAGCCGGGGATGTCTATGCGGGAGATACAGCAGGTGCGCCGGCTGGACCCCGCCCTTCCCCCCGTGGCCGGCGACCCCAGCCTTCTCCAGCAGGTCTTTCTCAACCTGATCACCAACGCCCTCGATGCCATGCCCCGGGGAGGAGTCCTGACCCTGGTCACCTCTTCCCCGGACTCCTCGGGCCAGGACGGCCATTTTGTCGAGGTGGCGGTGGGGGATACGGGGACCGGCATGTCCATGGAAGTGAAGAGGAAGGCGGTAGAGCCCTTCTTCACCACCAAGGTCCCGGGAAAAGGAGCGGGATTGGGTTTAAGCATCTGTGAAGAGATCGTCCGGAGCCATCATGGCCGGATGGAGATCGAGACCGAAGAGGGGAAGGGATCCACCATCCGGGTTCAAATCCCCGTCTTCTCGCCGGAGGTTGTCTGACCATGGCCTTCCCCGTCCGGGTCCTTGTGGTGGATGACGATGAAATCACCTGCAACCTCCTGGAGGAGGTTCTGTCCAAGGAAGGGTACGCCGTGCACAAGGCCCTGGACGGCCGCCAGGCGATCGAGCGGGGGGAAAAGCAGACCTACGATGTGGTCCTCAGCGATGTGAAAATGATCGATGTGGACGGGATGGAAGTCCTGCGGGCCTACCGGCAGAAGAGCCCGGAGACCATCATCATCATGATGACTGCTTTCGGCTCGATCGAGACCGCCATCCGGGCCATTAAAGAGGGCGCTTATGACTACGTGAGCAAGCCTTTCAAACTCGATGAAATCAAGCTGACCCTCCAGCGGGCCCTGGAACAGAGGCGGCTGGTGGAAGAGAATACCCACTACCGCCAGGAGCTGATCACCAAGTATAAACTGGAGAACATCGTGGGGCGCAGTCCCCACATGCTGCAGGTCTATAAAACCATCGCCCGGGTTGCGGAGAGCCGTTCCACGGTCCTGGTCACCGGCGAGAGCGGGACCGGAAAAGAGCTGATCGCCCGGGCCATCCATTTCAATAGCCCCAGGGCCGCGCGGCCTTTTGTCGCCGTAGATTGCAGTTCCCTGGCCGAAACCCTCCTGGAGAGCGAGCTCTTCGGCCATGTGCGGGGGGCTTTCACCGGGGCGGTGACCGCGAAGAAGGGCCTCTTCGAGGAGGCGGACCGGGGCACCTGCTTTCTGGATGAGGTCGGGAACATCAGCCCGGCCATGCAGGCCAAGCTTCTCCGGGTCATCCAGGAGCACGAGATCAAACGGGTGGGGGGCACGGAGACGATCAAGATCGACGTGCGCATCGTGGCCGCCACCAACCAGAACCTGGAAATCCTGGTCGCGGAAAAAAAATTCCGGGAAGACCTCTTCTACCGTCTCAACGTGGTTTCGATTCACCTTCCTTCCCTCCGGGAACGGCCTGAGGATGTTCCCCTCCTGGCCGAACATTTCCTGAGGAAATATGCCTCCCAGAACGACAAGCCCGTCTTGCGGATCTCACCGGAAGCCATGGATCTTCTGATCCGCTACCGATGGCCGGGGAACGTGCGGGAGCTGGAGAACGTGATGGAACGGGCCGCCACCCTTTCCGGCACCAACCTGATCCTGCCCGATGATCTTCCCCGAAGGCTTCATGTGGAGCCCGCCCGGATGAGCCTGAGCTCCCTCCCTTCCCGCATGCCCCTTTCCGAACTAGAAAAACTATACATCCAGAAGGTCCTGGAAGAGACGGGGGGAAACAAGAAAAAAGCCGCGGACATCCTGGGAATTGACCGCCGGACCCTCTACCGCATGGCTACCCGCCTTGGACTAATAATCAAACGCTGATTGTGACATTTCGTCCCACCAAGCATTTGTGCCTCATTTTTTTAATAAGTTGAAATAATATATTTTTTTAAATTTTCTTCAATAAGTGAGGCTTTCTTGTCAGCAGAGATGGCTGAGGGGTGATCTCTTATTCCGGGATTCAGGGAGGAAAATATATTGCAAGTGATTAATTTTCTTTGAATATTTATATTGATGAAGAAATTCGTGAGCTTAAATTCCTCTTGGGTACTTTTCTTGCTATCAAGTGGCGAGCAGGCCTTCTTATACGGATCGAAAATGAAATTCTTTCCCCGTGAAATGAGGTCGGTTTACTGGCCCCTTTGGGCGATCATCCTGCTGATTTTGGCAGGGTGCGGTGGTCTGAAATCGGAAAACGAGAAGTTAAAGGGAGAGATCGTTGATGCAAGCACGGAGATCGCGGCCCTTCATCAGGAAATCCAGAACCTGCAGAAGGATGTAGAAACCTTCAAGACCCTGTTGAAGAGCGGGGATAGGAAAAAGTAGAGGAGTTGAGGATTTCAACCGAAAGGAGGTGACAATCCATGAAGAAGCTGATCGCTCTGTTGGTGTGCTTGCTGTTTGCCATGACCATCATGGTGGCTGCTTGCGCCAAGAAGGAGGAGCCGGCGAAACCCGCCGAGCCGGCGAAGAAGGAAGAGCCGGCGAAGCCCGCCGAGCCCGAGAAGAAGGCCGAAGAGGCCAAACCGGAAGAGAAGGCTCCCGAAAAAGCTCCGGAGAAGAAGTAATTTCCGGAGATTTTCCTCAAGGCGACGCTTGGGGTGAGTCAAAAACCGAAGAATGAAGGTGAAAAAGAATGAAAAGATTTATCGTTCTGATGGTGGCCCTTTTGGGGATGGTCGCTTTTGCCGGTGTGGCCTTGGCACAGGCCCCGGCGGAAACCGAGAAACCGGCCGCTCCCGCCACCGGTCCTGCTTCCGAGAAAGTCGCTCCAGCTAAGGCAAAGAAAGCGAAGGCTGGAAAACCCAAGGCGGCCAAATCCAAGAAATATGCCGGGACGGTGGCAGCTTATGAGGCCGGCAAGATGATCAGGGTGAAAGACGCGAAGGGTAAGGAAATGACTTTTGACGTTGCCGCCGACGCCAAGGTCAAAGGCGAGGTCAAAGAGGGCGCCAAGGTGAAGGTCAGGTACAAGAAGTCCGGCGACAAGATGGTAGCCACTTCCATCTCCGGACCCCCACAGAAGAAGAAGAAAGGGACTCCAAAGAAAGAGGCTCCCAAGAAGCGAGAAAAGGCCGGTTAATGGCTTTTCTTCGTCGAGCGGAGGAAGAGGCATAGTTCTTCGAGGGATTATGCCTCTTTTCTTTTTTGGTGCCAGTCGCTCCCGAACCCATTCTTTCTCACCGGCCACCCTTGCCCGACCTGCCCCCCAATTCCCCCCAAAATATCCCCCGGAAACCATTAAAAGGGCTTGACAATATTTTAAGCCTTATGCTATGAATCATTGAATGAATAATCATTCATTATATTTTTGGGCACCTAATTTTTTAAATAAAAACGAATAGATAACCGAAAGGAAACGGGCATGAGAAGCAAGAAAACCAACAAAAACCGACTGCTGATCCTGATTACCGGATTATTCCTCTTCCTTCTGGCCACCCCGCTCCTGGCCAGCGAAGCCGAACTGGAAATCCCCGTCCTCACCGAGGCCCAAAACACCCTGCTCATGATCGGATTCCTGATCTGTTTCTTCGGGATGGCCTTTGGGGCCTACGAATACGTAAAGGTGAAAGGATTCCCGGCCCACAAATCCATGCTGGACGTGGCCGACGTGATCTTCCAAACCTGCAAGACCTACCTGCTCCAGCAGGGAAAATTGCTCATCGTCCTGGAGATTTTTATCGGGGTGTGTATCGCTTACTACTTTGGTTTCCTGCAGCATATGGACGCGGGTGGGGTTATCCTTATCCTGATCTGGTCGGTGGTGGGAATCCTGGGCTCCTACGGCGTGGCCTGGTTCGGCATCCGCATGAACACCCTGGCCAACTCCCGGATGGCCTTTGCCTCCCTGGAGGGAAAGCCGCTCAAACTGCTGGACATCCCCCTCCGGGCCGGGATGAGCATCGGCGTCCTTCTGGTCTGCGTCGAGCTCATCATGATGCTCATTATCCTGGTTTTCATGCCCCGCTCCACCGCCGGCGCCTGCTTTATCGGGTTTGCCATCGGTGAGTCCCTCGGCGCCAGCGCGCTGCGTATCTGCGGCGGTATCTTCACCAAGATCGCCGACATCGGCTCCGACTTGATGAAGATCGTCTTCAACATCAAAGAAGACGACCCCAGGAACCCGGGGGTGATCGCCGACTGCACCGGGGACAACGCGGGGGACAGCGTGGGACCCACGGCCGACGGTTTCGAGACCTACGGGGTGACCGGCGTGGCCCTCATCAGTTTCATCGTCCTGGGGGTTTTCGAGCAGTTCCGGGCCGAGCTGATCACCTGGATCTTCGTCATGCGGATTCTGATGATCATCACCTCGATCGTCGCTTTTCAGTTCAACAAGGCGATCACCACGGCCAGGTTCGCGGGCAAAACGAAGGTTGATTTCGAACTCTCCCTGACCATGCTGGTCTGGTTCACCTCCATTCTTTCCATCATCGTAACCTTTGCCGCCAGCTACTGGCAGATCGGGCACCTGCCCAATAACCTGTGGTTCACCCTGTCCATCATCATCAGCTGCGGGACCCTCGCCGCGGCCCTGATCCCGGAATTGGTGAAAGTCTTCACCAGTTCAAAATCCATCCACTGCCGCGAGGCGGTCACCTCGGCCCGGGAGGGTGGAGCCTCCCTGGACATCCTGTCGGGTTTCGTGGCCGGCAATTTCAGCGCCTTCTGGCTGGGGATGGCCATCTTCGGGCTGATGTTCATCGCCTACTTCGCCAGCCTGCATGGCCTGGACAAGTTCATGGAGTACTCCTCCATCTTCGCCTTCGGCCTGGTGGCCTTCGGCTTCCTGGGAATGGGGCCGGTCACCATCGCCGTGGACAGCTACGGCCCGGTGACTGACAACGCCCAGTCGATTTATGAGCTGTCCCTCATCGAGACCATTCCCAACGTGGATACGGAAATCCAGAGCCAATTCGGTTTCAAGCCCAATTTCGAAACCGCCAAGCACTACCTGGAGGAGAACGACAGCTGCGGCAACACCTTCAAGGCCACGGCCAAACCGGTTCTGATCGGCACCGCAGTGGTGGGTGCGACCACCATGATCTTCTCCCTCATCCTCCTCCTGCGCAAGACCCTGGGGATCCAGCCGGAGACCATTTTGAACCTCCTCAACCCCTTCACCCTCCTGGGGTTCCTGTGCGGGGGAGCGGTCATCTACTGGTTTACCGGAGCTTCCACCCAGGCGGTCACCACCGGCGCCTACCGGGCGGTCCAGTACATCAAGAAGAATATCAAGCTGGATGACAGCGCCTCCCTGAGCGCCTCCACGGAAAAATCGAAGGAAGTGGTGAAGATCTGCACCCAGTACGCGCAGAAGGGCATGTTCAACATCTTTATCGCCATCTTCTGCTTCGCCCTGGGCTTTGCCTTCTTCTCCGCGCCGGGCAGCACCAATGCCCCGGCATCGTTCTTTATCAGTTACCTGATCTCCATCGCCGTGTTCGGGTTATACCAGGCCATTTTCTTGGCCAACGCGGGGGGCTGCTGGGATAACGCCAAGAAGGTGGTGGAGGTGGACCTGAGAGAGAAGGGAACCCCCCTCCACGCGGCAACGGTCATCGGAGACACGGTGGGCGACCCCTTCAAGGACACCTCCTCCGTGGCCCTGAACCCGATCATCAAGTTCACCACCCTCTTCGGCCTCCTGGCCATGGAGATTGCCATCTCCCCCATGATGAAGGGGGTTTCCCACTACGTCGGGGTTGTCTTCTTCCTCAT
>LJUR01000123.1 GCA_001304105.1 Deltaproteobacteria bacterium SM23_61 | reverse complement strand
GTTTTCTTATGGGAAACCACTGGGACATCTTCAAAATCTACCGCCTGATCCGGAAGAAAAATCAGTATCCCCACCTGATGGGGCTGATGGACATCACCTTCATGGAGGTTCTGGAACAGAGGGGAATCATCAACCGGGAAACCCTGTACCAGAAAGCGTTGGATCACCTGAAATCCGACGGACTGGCGGACACGGAAGAAAACCGCCAGGAATACCTGGAAGCCCTGATCGACGCTTATTTCGCCATTTCCTTCGGCCCGGTGGAAATCGATAGCTACATCAACCTGGCCCGGAAGAGGGACCGGGCCCAGACCCTCAGCATGGTGGTCAACCGCGACCAGGCTACCTCCATGGAGATCTACCAGGCCCTGCGGGAATTTTGCGAGATCCCCAAAGGGGAGGTGTACATCTCCCCGGAGGAGGCCATCGGAATCCGGGTGGCGCTCATCAGTCGGTTCATTTCCACCCAGCTCCCCTTCATCAGCCTGGCCAAGAACCACGTCACCATCCGGGATATGGACCTTATCCTGCAGCGGAGCCTCTGGAGCCGGCGCCGGCCCGGACAGCTGGGGGGGAAGGCGGCGGGAATGATCCTGGCCTACAAGATCCTCCTGCCCCTTCTGGAGAAACACGATCCGGAGTTGGAAAAGTTCGTGCGGGTTCCCGATACCTGGTACCTGAACTCGGGGGTTTTTTCGGAGTTTTTGGACCGGAACAACCTGTACCTCTTTCACACCTTCAAGTACAAAACCCGGGAGGAGATCGAGAGGGAGTTCCTCCATGTAGACGAGAAGTTCAAATATGCCACCTTTGCCCCCGAGGTGATCGATGATTTCCGCAAGATCCTGGAGGAGATCGGGGAACATCCCATTATCATCCGATCCTCCAGCCTTCTGGAGGACAGCTTCGGCCTGGCTTTCTCCGGAAAGTACCTTTCCGTGTTCCTGACCAACCAGGGCGACCTGGAGACCCGCTTGACCCATTTCATCCGCGGGCTGAAGCAGGTTTTCGCCAGCACTTTCGGGCCCGACCCCATCCTCTACCGCATGGATCACGGACTCCTGGATTTTGACGAACGGATGGCCATGGTGGTGCAGAAGGTGGTGGGCCGCAGGTGGGGCGATTTCTTCTTCCCTTTCGTTTCCGGGGTCCTCTTCTCCCGCAACGTCTATGCCTGGAACCCCAAGATCAAAAAGGAGGAAGGACTGGGACGGCTGGTCCTCGGGCTGGGGACCCGGGCCGTGGACCGGGTGGGTTCGGACTACCCCCGGATGGTTCCCTTCAGCCACCCCCAGCTGCGTCCGGAGGCCACTGCCACGCAGATTAAAAAATATTCCCAGAAGCAGGTGGATGTGCTCAACCTGAAGACCGGAAAGATGGAGACGGTGGATTTCCGAACCCTGAAAGACCAGGTTCAACACCCTGACTTCTTCCACGCCCTTTCGTTTGACCGGGACGGACACCTAGCCCCCCCGATGTTCAAGGCCCAGGACATGAGCACGGGGGAACCCTGTCTCACCTTCGAGAACTTCTTGGAAAAGACCGCCTTCGTCCGTCTGGCCAAAAGGATTCTCTCCAAAATCGAGTCCGCCTATGGACGGCCCGTGGATATGGAGTTTGCCTGGGATGAGGAGAAATTCTACCTCCTCCAGTGCCGGTCCCTTTCCACCCGGAAGGAATTGGAGCGAATAAAAATTCCAGAAAATATTCCCCGGGATCGAGTCCTCTTTACCACCCGATCCAGTCTGGCCAACGCCGTCGTGGCCAACCTGGAATATATCGTTTATGTCAACCCGCGGGCCTACGACCTTCTGCCTACGTTTGAAGAGAAAATGGAAATTGCCCGGGTGGTGAACGTGCTAAACAAATTGCTGGCCGAGAAGCGCTACGCCCTCATGGGGCCCGGCCGATGGGGGAGCAACGATATCAACCTGGGGGTCAAGGTAACCTATGCCAATATCAATAAGGCCAAACTCCTGGTGGAAGTGGCCTTTGCCAAGGAAGGCTACACCCCGGAAGTCTCCTACGGAACCCACTTCTTCCAGGACCTGGTGGAGGCCGACATCGAGATCGTTCCCCTCTTCCCCGATGATCCGGGAGAGATCCTGAATGAGCCCTTTCTGCTGGATAGCGAAAACATCCTGCCCCGCCTGGCCCCGGAGGTGAAGAACTGTGAAAAGATCGTCCGGGTCATCCATGTACCCTCGGTATGCGCGGGGGATTATCTCCAGCTTTACCTGGATGCGGACTCCCAGCAAGGAATTGGTTTCTTCGGGCCCAAGGAAGCGGAATCATAGGAGGGCCCTCTCCACCCGGTTGGGGTCTGGCGGTTCGGGAAAAATGGCTTTCCGTTCACAAAGGCAGCGTATAGCAGGGAGCGTGGAGCTGAGAGTATAGAACAAGGAAAAAGATTTTAAACTCCCTGCTCCCTGCCCCGCGCTCCATGCTAGAAGGGATGAGAGATTCCAGGCAGCTAGAAGAGGGGTCTTTCCGGGTAGAAAGGCTTTGGCGCGCAAGTTCAGCCTGGGCCTCAATAAGGGGCTTCCGCAACATATGGGGAAAAACTTATTTTTCCCTTTTCGGCGAAAGGCAATTTTCCAGGTAGGTAAGATCCATGGATCGATAGAGAGCCGTCAGCCAATCCGAAATCGAGTCCATTTTTTGCCTGATGGTTCGGTAGAGTCCATACCGGTGGCAGAATTCGCAGGTCCGCCAGAATAAATTCGTTTTCAGTAGATCCTGCAAGTCGTGTACCTGCTTCTTTCCGCATTTGGAACACACCACTTCCTTGATGATGGTCATCGCTGTTTCAGATCTCCTTCCTTGGAGGGTGAAAATTTATTTAACCTTCTTGTCGGAATTTTGGCGGGAAACTTTAAACGATAGATCGTGAGAAGTGAGGAGTAAAGCGTAAGGCGTATAAAAAAATAGCAGGCGGGGCCAGCCAGGCGCCGGCAGAGAGTGCAGGAGATGAGCCCTTACGGTTTTTAGAGAAACGGCAGCGGGGTTCCTTTCCGGTACACCAGCGCCCGGCAGGAGGCGATCAGGGTCCCTTTCTCATCGGTCACCCGGATGTCGTAGTTGGCAGTTTTGCTGGTGCGGCTGAATTCCCTGGCTTCGGCGGTCAGCCTGGTTCCCGGAGCGGGGGAGGATACGTAGGTGGTATTCAGGTTCAGGGCCACGGCCATGGTCCCATGGGAGTTGGAAGCGGTCTCGAAGGCTTCATCGATCAGGGCAAAGAGCGCACCCCCGTGGGCCATTCCGAAGATGTTCTCCATATCCGGGGTAAAGGTCATTTCCACCCTCGAGTAGCCGTCGTCCAGGTCCATCAGCTTAAGCCCGAACTTTTGGGCAAAGGGCTCTCTCTCCACCTGTCTGAAGATTGCTTCTTTTACCTTTGGGTCCATACCCCACTCCGTTCTACCTTTCCTTTCGGGAGGAATCGTATGAAGCTCGCTGTGAAGCTCGCTGCAGTGCCTTTTGCGCCAAATCGGATGAATACCGGGTCCATTCCCGCGTCGTTCCCCGGGGAAGAATCCGGACTTCGAAACGGCAGGTTTCCGCCCCCTGGGGGATGATTTGGGTAAAACGGGCGTCCACGACGATGCCGGTTTTTTCCTGGAAGGCTTCCAAGAGTCCCTGGACAATATACCTCTGGACCCGGCAGTCGAAGGGCCGGTAATGATCCTGATGGGGACACCAAAGGATGTCGCAGAGGCACTCCGAGTCGCTGAGTATTTTGGGGATTTCCGGGGAGGCCCAGATTTCTTCGTTCACGTAGGTAACAAATTTTGAGATGGCCTCGATTTCTTTCGCCCCCGGGACGAGGGAATAGTCTTTCAGGACCTCCCGGCCAATCTCCCGCCCCAGATCCACCAGGACGGTATTCAGGATCACCTGGCCCTTGGCGCCGAAAGCCTTCTCGGTCCCTTCCATCATGCGTACCACCGCCAGGGCCATCATCTGGCCCCATTTATACAGGCGGGCCGGGTCATAGCCCTTCCGGCTCAAAGCGTTTTCCCGCAACCTGGAGGTGGACCGGGCAAAGTGCCGGGATAACTGGACGTTTCCCCTTTCCCATTTTTGATCGTTTACCGCTTTGCCGCCCATGAGTTCCTCCCCCAAGGCATATATTTAAAACGATAAAATAACTGTTCTATTTTATCATGTCGAAGATAAATTTCCTCCTCCAAGGATATCCGGCGAATTCGGACCGTCACCCGGGATTATTTTCCCCTGTTGCTTTATGGCTTGCTGGCCATTTAAGGAGCACCGATACCGATGCCCTTCAAAGTTTCCTTGGGACGTGGGCCCTGGATGACCTATCCATGTAGCGCTTAACCCTGGTGTCTGCCTCCCGGTCGTGGCCCTCGGCAATGTCATAAGCGGTCTGCATCCGGCCAACTCCCTTCGTCACGGAGTTCTCGGCTGTATTCCCTCTCCTGCAGGAAGGTCAGAATATTCCGGATTTTCTCCACGGCATGTGGGGCAAAGCAAGAAACATCATTGATCCCATGAAGCGCCTCAGACCGCGATGGGGAATTATGAGGATGGATGCTTTTGGGGAAAGTTACATTCTTCGCTGCAACAGGGTTACCAGAGCCAAAATCCCCGCCCCCACCAAGTTGGGAATGCCGACCGGAAAGAAAAAAGCGATTGCTGCGATGGCGAGCCCCATTCGCTCTAAAGGATGAAGAGTTCGAATCAAATAACCCACGGTGACGGAAGCCAGGCAAAATACGCCGGCCACGCTGGTCCCAATGGTTACCAGAATCGTTAGCGGAGAGCCCAAGAATAGGAGCGATGGTTGGGTGATGAATACGAAAGGGATGAATAGGGCCGGAATGGCCAACCGAATTCCCAACACCCCTGTTTCCCAGGGAGAGGCCCCAGCGATTCCGGCGGCGGCATAGGAGGCCACGGCCACGGGCGGGGTGATGGCCGAGAGGATGGCAAAATAGAAGGGGAACAGATGGGCGGCAATGGGAGACACTCCCATATCAATCAAGGCCGGAGACACGAGAATGGAGACAATGATATAGGCTCCCACCGTTACCATTCCCATTCCCAATAGCAGCGACGCGGCGATCACCAGGGGCAAGAGAAGATACAGGTGTCCGCCGCTCATCTTCACCAGGGCGGCCGAAAGGTAGTACCCCACGCCCGATTGCATGACACAGCCGACGATGATCCCGGCTCCCGCGCATGCGGCGGTCACCGGAAGGGCCCCCATGATCCCGTATTCGAGGGCACTGATAATGGCGGAAAAGTTCATCCGGGTTTCCCGGCGGAAATAGATCAAGACCACCAGCAAGAAAACCGTCATCACGCCCGCATACATGGGGGAATACCCCTGGGTCAACAGGTAAACCAAAGCGGCCAGGGGAATGAAGAGGTACAAATGAGTCAGCACCCGGCGGGCGGAAGGGATATCTTCCCGATCGATAGGCTGCATCGCCCGTTTCTTGGCTTCAAAATGCAGGGTGATGAAAAAGCAAAAGAACCACAACAGGGCCGGGATGAGGGCATGCAGGCACACCTTGATGTAGGGAATGCCCAAAACGGAAGCGATGATAAAGGCCGAGGCCCCCATGATGGGAGGCATGAATTGTCCCCCGGAAGAGACAGAGGCCTCCACCGCTCCGGCAAAACTGGGCGGGTATCCAAGCCGCTTCATGAGGGGGATGGAGATGGAACCCGTGACCATGACGTTGGCAGCGGCACTTCCGCTGACCGAACCCATCAGCGCACTGGCCACCACTGCGGCTTTGGCCGGCCCGCCGGACGTCCGCCCCATTAACTTGATGGCGATTTCCATGAAGGCCTGGACCGCGCCGGATTTCATCAGGAATCCGGCAAAAATCAGAAAAATAATGATGAAGGTGGACATCACCCCCAGGGGGGTGGTGAAGACACCGTTGTAGCTCAAAAATTGCTGGTCCAGGATCTCCCTCCAGGAGAACCCGGCATGGCCGAAGTCGCCCGGGACATAATTCCCCAGCCAAGTGTAAAGCAAGAAAAAACAAACGAGAATGGCCATCGGTACGCCCACCACACGCCGGCAGGCTTCGAGGGTGAGTCCCAAGGTGATCGCGCTGAAAGCCAAATCTGGCACCTCGGCTTCATTATAGCGAAAGAGCATCTCATCGTAATCCGAGGCGATGTAAATCAGGGTACTCAAGGCCAGAAAGGAGAGGAAGATGTTTAAGGCCAGATACCCCCGGTTTCGGTTGCGAACGGATGAATGAAGGAAAACGATAATTAAAATCACGAAGAGATGAATCCCTCGATGAAGGATGGCGGGAGGACAACCGGCAAAGGATGTATAAATGTGATAGAGGGCCAGAAGGACGGCGATCAGCACAACGGTAGTGCTGAGGCATCCTTTCTCCTTCAGGATTGCGCTCATACTTTTCGATTGCGGTAGGCCTATAACATCTCTTTTGAAGTCCATAATGAGATCCTACCGGTCCGCAGGATTGCTGGCCTCTCGACCCATCGAGGCCAGCAATCGCGGCTTTGTTCATTCCGGAAGGCGACCGAGGGGATCCCTCAATCGACCGGCATGAGTTTCTTGGGAATCTTATAGCCCTTTTCGTTGTAGTACTTGAAGGCCCCGGGGTGAAGGGGTAAAGCGAGCCCTTCGAGGGCGTTTTCGGGTTTGATGAATTTATTGAATCCCGGGTTGATTTTCCATGTTAGTTTGTAGTTCTCCCAGAAAGCCTTGGTGATCTTGTAAATGACATCTTCCGGCAGGTCTTTCCGGCAGGCAAACACACAGGGGGAGCCGATCGTTTCCAGATCATTGGGCAAGTTCTTGTAGATTCCTCCGGGAACGATCGTTTTTCCAAAACCCGGGTATTTCTCGATCATCCTCTTCTGAATTGCGGGAGAACAGGTGAATACCGTAATGGGGGTAAACGCGTCGACTTCGAGGAATGGGGCACTGGGAGCGAAGGTAAGGATCATATACACATCGAGATGTTTGTCCTTCATCAACTTGGCGCCCTCATCATAACCCACGAGCTCCACTTTGGAGAAATCCTTATAGGCGATTCCGTACTCCTTCAAGATCAGGCTCCACATCACTTCTCCGGTAAACCCTTTTTTGCCCGGAGAAATCCGCTTCCCTTTGCAATCCTCCACGGTCTTGATCCCCGTGTGGGCGGGAGTGTAGGCATGGATGGTGTTTATGTAAGTGTTGAAGACCGAACGGGCGTTGCGGTATTTCTTCTTGAAGGGGGGATTCCCCGCCCAGGCATTGGCGTTGGTCATTCCAATGGTTAGGGAAAAATCCTGGGTACCGGCATTTAAGGCTTTTAGGTTGGAAGTTCCTCCTCCCAGCGTCGGGGCGGCCCGTACTCCTTCCACCTTTTCATTGACGATCGTAGAAAGCACTGCCCCGAGAGGAAACCAGTTTCCCCCCACCGGGCCCGTGCCCACCTTCAAGATTATTTCAGCCCAAACCAATGAAGTAAACCCGAGGACCATAGCCCCTACGATCAAGGCAATTCCCATCCGCGAAATGTACCGCTTCTTTTTTTCCCTCATCGTCTTCCCTCCTTTCTGGGCTCATTGGAATGCTTCCATGGATCCTCGACCGTGCCTGCCCGTGAACCTGCAGGCTTCCTCTCCTAAGGTCAATGGTTCTTGTATAGGTGATAGATAGAATAGATACAATTATCATGTCAAGCAAAAAAATAAACTTGCGCCAGAAGGGGATCCCACATAGGGCCGCCGCTACAAAATCCTCTTTGGTCCCGGTTATATCAGGCAAGACGATTCCCCCAGGGATGGGTTATAAAGACTCTTCAGGCATACTGATGGATGTATCTTTTCCAATCAATCTCAGCCATCCGTTCAGCTCCTTTCAATCGGCATCCGATCCTCCAGGTCCCTCTTTTGCCTGAAAAATCAAACTTCTTTTTGAGTTTTTCGCCTTGACTACTGATTTTTTCAAGGCTATTTTCTGCTGGACCGTTCCGGAACCCAAAACACGGGGGGAATGAAATGGATAAGGAGAAGCTGAAGGACCAGGCCTGCAGATTTATCGACCAGGAAAAAGGAAAAATCATCGGATGGTCAAGGGCGATCGCCGACAAACCCGAACTGGGGTTCAAGGAAACGAACACGGCTGAACTCATTGGCGATGTTTTTGCAGGTTTAGGATTGCCCACCCGCACCGGGATCGCCGTTACCGGTGTGGAAGGGGTGCTGGAGGGGGCCCGCTCCGGCCCGGGTTTGCTCTTCATGGGAGAGATGGATGCGGTGGTGAACCGGGAGTCTTCCGCCGCCGACCCGGTGACCGGGGCCGCGCACCTCTGCGGGCACCATCTCCAGGTGGGGATCATGCTCGGGGCCGCCCTCGGCCTCATTCGAGCGAACGCCCGTGACCACCTCAGCGGCAGGGTCTTTTTCCTCGGGACTCCGGCGGAAGAGTTCATCGAGATCGAAGAGCGGCTGCGCATGCGGGAAGAGGGGAAGATCCGTTACCTGGGCGGAAAGCAGGAACTGGTACGGCTGGGGTACCTGAAGGACAAACATCTGGGCGTGCTGGTCCATGCCCACTCGGGTCTTTCCCAGAGGAAAATGCTCTTCGGCGGAAGGAGCAACGGCTTTTTGGCCAAGTCCATCCGTTTCCAGGGGAAACCCGCCCATGCGGGAGTCTCGCCCCACGAAGGGATCAATGCCCTGAACGCCGCCTGCCTTGCCATCCTTAACATCCATGCACAGCGGGAAACTTTCCGGGAGGATGATAAAATCCGGGTTCACCCCATCATCACCAAGGGCGGAGACGTGGTGAACGTGGTTCCCTACGACGTGCGTATGGAAACCTATGTTCGCGGGGCCCGGCTGGAAGCCATCACCGACGCCAACGAGAAAGTGGACCGCGCGCTTCGAGCCGGGGGGGATGCCGTTGGGGCGAAAGTCGTCATCCAAAACATCCCCGGCTACCTTCCCCTGATCCAGAATCCGGTCCTGTCGGAGATCGCCAGGTCCAACGCCCTCGCCCTCGCCGGCCAGGAGGGGGCGGGGGCGGCAGGCTTTGAGGGAGGCTCCACGGATATGGGGGACCTCTCGTATTTAATCCCCACGATCCAGCCCTATTCCGGCGGAATCCGGGGAAACGTCCATGCCGCCGATTTTGAAGTGGTGGATTACGAAGCCGCCGTGATCTATCCGGCCAAAGTCATGGCCATGACCGTGATCGACCTGCTCTTCGGGGGGGCCGAAGAAGCGAAGCGGGTGATGGGGGGATTCAAACCGGAGATGACTGCCGATGAATATCTTGCGTTCCTGCAAAAAATCGAAAAAACGGCATAGCTTGATAGGACACAGATGAGAACTGATTTTATGCTGGCAAAAAGCAGAAGGACAAAAGACTTAATGGGACACAGATAAACACAGATAAACAGAGATGAACACAGACAAACACGGATTTTTTTCTTGCTAAAGACTTAGAGACAAAAGGCATAATGGGACGCGGATGAACATGGATTAACACGGCTAAGAAAGGAATCGGGATGCGAATCGATGGGATGGAAGTTTATTACGTTGTCCTTCCTTTGATCTATCCCTGGAAGACGGCCTACGGGGAGGACGCCGACATTCACTCCGTCCTGGTCCGATTGTTCTCCGAGAACCATGAGGGATGGGGAGAGACGACCCCCCTTTTCGCCCCCACCTATTCACCGGAGACGGCCTCCTCGGCTTTTTTCCTCATTACCCAGGTCTTCGGTCCCCAGATTGTGGGGAAGGATTGGGAAGACGCAGCCGCGCTCCGGGATCATCTGGCGGTCTTCAAGGGGAACCCCTTTGCCAAGGCAGGCGTCGAAATTGCCTGGTGGAACCTGGAGGCCAGAGTAAAAAAAATTCCCCTCCACCGTCTGCTGGGGGGAAAGCCCCGACTGGTGGAAGCCGGGCAGGATTTCGGAGTCCAGGACTCCCTCGACATGCTCCTGGGAAACATCGAAAAGGCGGTAAAACAGGGGTTCAAACGCATCAAGCTCAAGGCCAAGCCTGGCTGGGATGTAGAGATGCTCGAAGCGGTTCGGGGTGCTTTCCCGAAAATGACCTTCCATATCGACTGCAATTCGGGTTACACCCTCGATCATCTTCCGCTCTTCAAGAAAATCGATAAATTCCACCTGGCCATGATCGAGCAGCCTCTCTTTCACGACGACCTGGTGGAGCATGCCGAGCTGCAGAAACAAATCGAGACCCCCCTCTGCCTGGACGAGTCGGTGAAGAGCCCCCGGGACATGCGCTTGGCCATCCAGCTGGAATCCTGCCGGTACGTGAACATCAAGCCCGGCCGGGTGGGCGGCTTGCAGAACGCCCTCGAGATCCACAACCTGGCCCGAGACCATGGGATTCCCGCCTGGGTGGGAGGAATGCTGGAGAGCGGGATCGGCTCGGGGGTGAACATCGAACTGGCAACCTTGGAGAACTTTACCTATCCGGGCGACCTTTTCCCCTCGGAGCGCTTTTACGTCGAGGACCTGACCGAGCCCGCGGTGCAGTTTTCGCCCGGGAAGCTGGGTTTTCAGCCCTCTGACAAACCCGGCATCCCTTATGCCCCGATGATGGAACGGATCGAGAAAAGAACGGTCCGCAAGGCCGTGGTGAAAAAGGGAACTTGATGCTGGATCCGAATTTCGTGTCCCCAAAATAATAGACATAAAATTACACGTGGAGCCGAGGGTCGGACGGATGCGCGCCGCCAAAATCCGGCGGGAGGAAAGTCTTCTTCCACCGCATCTCCGGGATTCCGCAAAGGAACGCGGGCAGCGGGCTACGCCTTCGTAAGTAGGGGCGATTCATGAATCGCCCCTACATTGGCAATATACGTCGTAAGATCCCCGTGGGCTCCGGAGGAACCAGCGCCTATTTTGGCAAGCGCAGCGGTCCGACTCTCGGCTCCTGGCACCAGGGATCGAATGTAGTGGCTTATTTCCGGGACACGACACTAGATGCTGGATGAGGTTATCAGTTCCCATCCAAATTCTAGATGGCTCCTTCTTTCCTGAGCTTTTCGACGGCCTCTTTGGTAAGCCCCAGATATTTCCCCAGGATGAGTTCGTTGTGCTCTCCGACCAGCGGGGAGGTGCGGTCGACCTGGCCCGGAGTCTTGGAGAGCTTAAAGGGAAAGCCGGCCAGCTTGGCCCGGCCGATGATGGGGTGATCGATTTCGACAAAATACCCACGCTCCTTCAGGTGGGGGTCTTCGATCACCTGCCGGATGTTGAAGATGGGTGAGTTGGCCACCCGCTCCCGGTCCATCATCTCTCCCACTTCTTTGACCGTGTAACGAGTGGTCACTTCTTCGATTTCCTTCGCCAGCTCCCATTTTCTCGCCCAGCGCAAGCCTTTGGTTGCGTTCTTGGGGTCTGTGAACCACTCCATCTTCCCGATGGCCCGGCAAAACCGTTCAAAGTGTTCATTCCCCACGGTGGCGATGATGATGTAGCCGTCCTTGCACTTGTAAGCGGCAAAAGGGGATTCGTTCGTGTTGTGGGAGCCGATGGGCCCCATGAGTTCTCCGCCCACGGTCCAGCGGGCGACGGCTCCTTCCAGGATGGAGACCATGGCCTCCTGCATGGACACATCAACGTACTGGCCCTCCCCCGTCCTTTCCCGGTGCCACAGAGCGGCCATGATGGCAAAGGCGCCGTGCACCGCGGCGTTGATGTCCCCCAGGGAAGTTCCCACCCGGGTGGGAGGGGTATCCGGGTAGCCGGTCACGGACATGAGGCCGCTCGTTGCCTGGGCCAGGATGTCGAAAGCGATCTTGTCGGCATAGGGTCCCCACTGCCCGAAACCGCTGATACCGCCCATGATGATCCGGGGATTGATCTTCTTCAGCACTTCGTAGTCAATCCCCAGGCGTTTCATCACCCCGGGGGCGTAATTTTCCAGGACCACGTCGCTGACTTTCACCAGCTCCTTGAAGATTTCCACCGCCCGGGGATGTTTCAGGTTCAGGGTAATCCCGTACTTGTTCCGGTTCAGGGATAGGAAATAGGCGCTCCGGCTGCGGTCGTGCGGTCCCCCCTTCCCGGTCTCGACCCGCGGGGGGTTGTCCCGGATCATCTCCCCTTCCGGGGGCTCAATCTTGATCACTTCCGCTCCCAAATCGGCAAAGAGCATGGAGCAGTAGGGACCGGCCAAGACCCGGGTGAGATCCAGTATGCGAATTCCTTCTAGAGCTTTTCCTGGCATTTTGGAAAATCCTTTCTCCGATCAAATTTGAAGGGCTGAGTAATGGGTTACCCAGAGCTTCAGCCCTGATCATTCATTCTCCAGGAAATGAAAAACTTTCCAAGGTAACTCCGATGCCGCGCCGAATCGGGAGGCCAGACCGGTCCGGGCTCCCATCAACGACGACGGAAGCAGGGCAAGGGAGATGTACTTTTTCCGCGGAAAGGATGGATGGGGGCACCGAGGATCAGAGCCCCGCTCTTTCCAGCAGAAAGAGAAGGGCTATGACCCCCACGGCCACCGTAAAGACGACGGCCCAGGAATTTACCCTCAGCAATCCGGGCCAGGTAATGTCTCCGAAGTGCCCCTTGTTCAGGACCCGCAGGTCCAGTTTCGGATAGACCGCGGCAAAAAGCCCGGCCCCGATCAGGGTCCCGGCCACCCCCCCGAAGAGCGCATCCAGGGAGCCTTGCCCCACCGCCCCGGCCACCGTCCCTGGGCAGTATCCCAGGACTCCAAATCCCACCCCAAAAATGAGGCCGCCCACGGCGGTCGAGCCCAGGGACCCGGGCTTGGGATGCAATTGGGCCATCCCCAAACTTCTCAGGAGGTGCACGCCGATCATGCCCGTCCCCATGGCCGTGAGCATGACTTTCACCACGGTGAAATCGGTCAGGAGCAATTGCCCGATGATCACGTCGTAGGTCGTGACTCCGCCCTTCTGGAGCAAGAAGCCGAAGAGAATTCCCGCGCCGAAACCGATCACCAGTTGCGGCCCTTTTTGGCCGTGGAGGTGTTTCAGCATATTTCTACCCCCTAGTTTTGTGTCCCATAAATAAGCTGACAAAGTCGAACCCTGGTGCCAGGAGCCGAGGGTCAGACCGCTGCGCTTGCCAAAATAGGCGCTGATTCCTCCGGAACCCACGGGGATCTTACGACGTATATTGCCAATGTAGGGGCGATTCATGAATCGCCCTTACTTACGAAGGCGTAGCCCGCTGCCCGCGTTCCTTTGCGGAACCCCGTAGATGCGGTGGAAGAAGATTTTGCTCCCGCCGGATTTTGGCGGCGCGCATCCGTCCGACCCTCGGCTCCACATAAAAATTTGTGCATATTATCTAAGTGATACGCCACTAGAAGGATTTGAATATCAGCGTGGCCGTCCCCACGCCGCCGATGAAGAAACAGACCACCGCCAGCCAGCTGCTCACCGCGAGCTGAAGAGTCCCGCTGATGCCATGCCCGCTGGTGCAGCCCCCGGCCCAGCGGGCGCCAATGCCCATGCACGCCCCGCCGACCAGCGCAACCCACCAACGGGTAAAGGGCTGATCCCCGAAGGATGCCGCCCATTTTGAAGGAACCCACTCCCAGTGGAACGCTCCGGACAGGCTCGCGGAGAGGAAAGCCCCTACAATCACCCCTACGACCAGCATCCACTCCCAGTCGATCTCCGGGGCAAACTTCCTGTAGTAGGCCTTTTCCGCCACCCGTCCCCCGCGGAAGAGGCTCTCGATCATCCCGCTCGTCCGGGAGAAGGCCGTGGAGCAGCCGATGGGCTTATCCGAAAGCAGGAAGGTCACCCAGCTCAGAATCCCGATTCCAATCCCCACCGCATAGGGGGACCAGATTTTCATCGTGAGCCATTCCATACCTCATTCCTCCCCGGAAAATCATGGTTCGCTCGCCCCTCTTTATTTGCCTCCCTGAGCCCCCTGGACCGCGGGCAGGTGCGGGGCCGAGCAGATGGGACAGGTACCCACCAGTCCCGCGGCGCTGAAGGCCATCATGCCCCCCACCACGTTGGTTATGTTTTTGAAACCCTTCTGCAGGAGGATACTGCAGGCCAGGCTGGAGCGATGTCCCGAATTGCAGATCACGTATACCGTTCGATCCTTGGGAACCTCTGCATGCCGTTTCCGGAGGTCGGGCGCGGGGATGTTCACTGCCCCGTTCAGATGGAGCGTTTCGAACTCTAACTTTCCCCGCACGTCCAGGACCGCGGATTTGGAATCCTTGGCCAGGACCGCGGCCAGCTCCTGGGCCGAAATCTGGGGAACATGCTCTTCCGGCAGGCCGGCCACGTTCCAGGAAGGCATTCCTCCGTCGAGCCAACCGATCACCTTGTCCAGACCCACCCGGCGAAGCATGGTTGTGGCATCAAGGAGGCGGCCATCCGACTCCAGGACCAGCACGATGGGCTGGTCGGGAGGAATCACCCATCCGGAGAAGGTCTGGTAATTGCCCGCCATGTCGATGTTCCAGCCTCCCGGGATGTGGGCCCCCCCGAAGGCCAGAAAGTCCCTTGCGTCGAGGACGACCGCCGACTTCTGGGTCCACTGGTACACTTCCTGCGCCGAAAGAGGCCGGGCGGCCTCTAGGCTTTCAACCTTCGCGGGACCCTTGCGGTTGATGTCCGAACATCGCGAGAAATGATCCGGCGCCTCGGGCAAGCCGGTCAGCAGAGAGCCCCGGAAGGCATCCAGGGTTTTATGCTGCAGCTCCCGGTTGTAGTGTTTTTCGTATCCCACCGCGGAAAACCGCATGGCCCCCATGGCCCGGCCGCAGAGGGAGCCCGCTCCGTGGGCCGGCAGAACCAGCGTAGGGTCGGGGAGAGCTTTGAGCTTTCCCAGGCTTTGGTACAGCTTTCCGGCCAATTCCACCGCCTGGTCGGGAAAGAGGTCCGGACGCCCCACATCCCCCACAAACAGGGTATCCCCGCAGAAGATGGCCGCCGGCTCCGCTCCCCGGCTCTGGTCGGTCACCACGAAGGTGATATGCTCCGGTGTGTGGCCCGGCGTATCCAACACCCGGATGCTCATGTCCTCGATTTGAAATTCATCCCCTTCGGCCACCGGCCGGTGGGGAAAGCTGCATTTTCCCGCGCGGGGGGCGATGATCTCCGCTCCCGTGCGGGCGGCCAGATCCATGTGCCCGGAGACGAAGTCCGCATGGAGGTGGGTCTCCAGGATGTGGGTGATGCCCATCCCCATGTTTTTGGCCGCGGAGAGGTATTCGTCCACGTCCCGACGCGGGTCGACGATGGCGCACGTACTTTTACCACCCAGCAGGTAGGAGAGGTGGGCAAGCCCTGGTACAAAAAAAGATTGAACAAACATGCTCGATCCTCCTTAATTTCTTTTCCAAGACTGAGATTCAGGTATACGATGGTATACCGTGAGAAAAAGATATTTTTCCATTATAGCCAAAGGGAAGGAAAAGAAAAATCCATTCTTGGGCAAGATGACGAGTGGAGGGCTTACACAGGGGTTTCCCCGTTTCGAGTTTCGGGTCTCGGGTTTTGGGTCTTAGCTCTTAGCTCTATGCTCTATGCTCTTTACTCCCTGCTCCCCGCTCCTTGCTCCTCGCTGTTTTATCGGGCTTCGGCTTCGTCCACCAACTGGATGAGATGCTTAACCTCTACCGGAGAACCTTTCTGGCCCAGCTGATCCTTTAACTGGAGCATGCATCCGGGGCAACCGGTTGCCACGGTCGAGGCCCCGGTTCCTTCGATGTCCTCCACCTTTCGCCGGCCGATCTGCTTGGAGAGGTCGTAGTTGTAGAAACTGAAGGAGCCTCCGCCGCCGCAGCACCGGGCGGGGTCGCGCATCTCCACGAAGTCCACCCCGGAAAGATTTTTCAGAACATTCCGGGGTTGGGACTGGATGCCCTGGCCCCGGTTGAGGTGGCAGGGGTCATGGTAGGTGGCACTGAAAGCCTTCACCCGCTCCTGCAGGTCCTGGCTCTCCCCTACGGCCAGGGTTTTATAGCTTTCCTTCAGGGCCGTCCCGCAGGTCGCGCAGGCGACGACCACCGCATCCAGATCGTAGGGAGCGAAAGCCTCCAGGTTGATCTTCAGCAGCTCCAGGCCGTTTTCCACGTCGCCCGACATAAAAACCGGAATTCCGCAGCAGGTCTGCTTCTTGGGGAAAACCACTTCGGCCCCGTGACGGCCCAGGACGCGGATGAGGGAGCGCCCGATGGCCGGATCCACGAAATCGATGAAACACCCGGAGAAGAGTCCCACCCGCAGTTTCGCCGGCCCCCGGGAGGGGGGAATGATCTCCGGGTATTGCCTGCGCAGGGGGGTAGCGCTCAAGTCGGGGATCAACCTGCCTTTGCCGAAGGCGGAGAGGAAAAAGGGCAGGTGGCGGAGCTGGCTGTCCCCCTTGGACGAGGAAAACTTCTGCAGGTAGGAGAAGGCTTTCAGCGCTTTTTCGAAAAGGGAGCGGTTCTTGAGCAGGTACTTGAAGGCCACCTTTTTGGAAAGGGGAAGCCCGTTTCTCCTGGCCAGCTCGGCCCGAATGCCCAGAACGAGCTTGCTCTGGTCGACCCCGGCCGGACAGGCGCCCTTGCAGGTCAGGCAGAGAAGGCACTTGCCGAAAATGTCCTCGGAATAGTGGGAATACGGCAGTTCCCCCGAAGCCAGAGCCTTGGCCACCTCCACCTTGCCGCGGGAACTGTAAGTCTCCGTCTGCATCTCCCGGAAAACGGGGCATACCGCCACGCAGACTCCGCATTTCGAGCACTTTTCCGCTTCCTGAATAAGGAATTTCGTCGAATACATACCGACCTCTATTTTTCACCACAGAGGCACAGAAGACAAAGTGGAAAACAGGAAAATTGGAATGATGGAATATTGGAATATTGAAAAAACATTTTTTCCCATCATTCCATTCTTCCATTATTCCATTCTTCCATTCTTTTTTAACTTCCGTGTTCCCTGTGTCTCTGCGGTGAAATCGTTTTTAAACGAACTTCCCGGGATTCATGATCCCGTTCGGGTCGAAAGATTTCTTGATGTTCCTCCACAATTCCATCTCCGCGGGACTGATTTCCAGGTGCATGAAGGGTTTCTTGGCCAGGCCGATTCCATGCTCCCCGGTGAGAGTTCCCCCGAGGGCTATGGAGGCTTCGAAGATCTCCCGGATCATGTTCTCCACCCTCTCCGCCTCATCCTTGTTTCCGGGGTCGTAGGTCATCAGGGGGTGCATATTGCCGTCGCCGGCATGGGCCAGGAGGTAGATGGTGATGTTGTACTT
>LJUR01000007.1 GCA_001304105.1 Deltaproteobacteria bacterium SM23_61 | reverse complement strand
CCGTTCCCCCGGAGCCCTTTCCCCGGACCCGGTCGCAAAAAGCAGCGGTCATCGGGGCGGGGCCGGCAGGCCTGACCTGCGCTTTTTTTCTGGCCCGCCTCGGTTACCCGGTAACGGTCTTCGAAGCGCTGGGAGCAGGAGGGGGGATGCTTTCTGTGGCCATCCCCGATTTCCGGCTGCCCAGGGAAATGCTCCAGAAGGAGATCGAATACATCGTCCGCCGGGGGGTGGAGATCCGCTACAACCATCCCATCGGAACCCAGTTTTCCATCAACGATATATTCAAGGAAGGATATGAGGCGGTCTTCATCGCCGCCGGAACCCAGAAGAGCCAGCGGGTGGGGATTCCCGGAGAAGAAGAAGGAGTCGAAGGGTTGCTTTACGGCTTGTCCTTCCTGCGGGACGTGAAGATGGAGAGAAAATTCCGACTGGGGAGAAGAGTGGCGGTGATCGGCGGGGGAAACACGGCGCTGGATTCATCCCGGACGGCCCTCCGGCTGGGGGCGGAGGAGGTGGATGTCTACTACCGCAGGTCCCGGGAAGAGATGCAGGTCACCGAGGTGGAGTACAACGAAGCGCTGGAAGAAGGGGTCCGAGTGCATTTTTTGATCAGTCCCACCCGGATCATCCGCGACGCCGGGCGAGTCAGGGGACTGGAGTGCATCCGCATGGAGCTGGGCGAAATGGACGAGACCGGCAGGAGAAAACCCATGCCGCTTCCCGGGACAGAGGTCTTTGTCGATGCCGACACGGTGATTCCGGCCGTGGGTCAGGCTCCAGACCTCTCCTTTTTGCCAGCGGACAGCAAGCTGGAACGGACCCGCTGGGAAACCCTGGTGGTCAACCCCAATAATCTGGCGACCAACGTACCGGGGATTTTTGCCGGCGGAGATTTTGTAACCGGGCCCACCTACGTGATCCAGGCCATCGCCGCCGGCCGGCGAGGGGCCATGGCCATCGATAAATACCTGCGGGGGGACCGGACGCCGGTGGAAATCATCGACGCCCGGGCGGAATTGATGGCCGAGACCCGGCCTTTGGACCTGGAGGAATCGCCGGTGGAAAAGGGCCGGGAACGGATGACCATTCTCCCCCCGGAGGAACGCCGGCTTTCCTTCAAGGAGATCGAGTGCGGGTTTGCCGAAGAGAAGGCCCGGGAAGAGGCCAAGCGCTGCCTGCGGTGCGACCTCAGCCGGTAAATAGCAAGGAGCAGGGAGCATGGAGCATAGGGCGGAGAGCAAATAGTAGGGGCAATTCATGAATTGCCCCTACGCCGCTCCTTGCTCTTGGCTTGGAGGAACGAGATATGATTCGATCGATCACCAGACAGAAGTCCATCGAAGAGATCCTGAGGCTGTTGGAAGGCATGGAGCGGGTCTTTATCGTGGGCTGCGGGACCTGTACCACCATGGCCCACACGGGGGGCGTGGCCGAGGTCGAGGCCATGAAGGAAAAGATGCAGGCAGCCCAGAAGGTGGTGACCGGAAGCGAGGTCATCCCCGTGGCCTGCGACAACCTGACCGAGGAGATGGTTTGCCGTTTCCTTCCGGCCATGAAGGAATCCCAGGCCCTGCTCATCCTAACCTGTGCCTTCGGAGTGCAGACCCTTTCCCGCTTCACGGACCTGCCGGTGATTCCTGCCCTGGACACGCTCTTTATCGGAAAGGAATTGGGAACCGGCCACTTCCAGGAAGTCTGCACGCAGTGCGGAGAATGCATCTTGGGAGAGACGGGGGGAATCTGTCCGGTGACCGCCTGCCACAAGGGACTGGTCAACGGCCCCTGCGGCGGGACCAACAACGGGAAATGCGAAGTGGACCCGAACAAGGACTGTGCCTGGACGCTCATCTACGAGAAGCTCAAGAAAGAAGGCCGGCTTTCCGCCATGCGTCGCTTTCAGCCGGCCAAAAACTATCAGGTGGAGCCCAAGCCGGGGAAAATCTTATTGGAGATTCCATAAGAAAACGCATAGCGCATGGAGCAGAGAGCTCCTCGCTCTTCGCCCAAAGGGGAGGAAGCGGATGGCCCAGCGTTTCAGGGAAGTGCTGAAGTCCGGTGCCTTCGTGGTCACCAGCGAGATCGGCCCGCCCAAAGGGTGCGAGCTGTCCAAGATGATCCACCACATCGGACTCCTCAAGGACCGGGTTCATGCCCTGAACGTGACCGACAATCAGAGCTCGGTCATGCGATTCCCCTCCCTGGGGGGGGCGATCCTGGTGAAGGAGAATGGCGGGGAGCCCATCCTCCAGATGACCTGCCGGGATCGAAACCGGATGGCCCTGCAGAGCGACCTGCTCTTCGCCTCCACCCGGGGAATCCGTAACGTCCTCTGCCTGACCGGGGATGCCATCACGGTGGGAGACCATAAGACGGCCAAATCGGTCTTCGACCTGGATTCCGCCCAGCTCCTGAAAGCCATCCGCCTCCTGGAATCCGGGAAGGACATGGGAGGAAACGCCCTGGATGGAGGGGTGGAATTCTGCGCGGGGGCCATCGTCACTCCCGAGGCCCGGCCCCTGGAACCCCAGTTGATGAAATTCGAAAAGAAAGTCGAATGCGGGGCAGAGTTTTTCCAAACCCAGGCCATCTACGACCTGGAAAACTTCCGGCGCTTCATGGACTACGCCCGCCGCTTTCCGGCAAAGATCCTGGCCGGGATTGTCCTTCTCACGTCGGCTCGGATGGCCAAATACATGGCGGAGAACGTCCCCGGCATCTTCGTTCCCCCCTCCCTCATCGAAGAGCTGGCCGGCGCACCCAAAGGGCAGGCCCTGGCCAAAGGAATCGAGATCGCCGGGCGCATGATCCGGACCCTCCGAGAGGAAAAGATATGTGACGGGGTACACATCATGGCCATCGGTCGGGAGGAAGTGGTTCCCCAAATCCTCCAGGAGGGAGGCCTTGGGGCCCCGGCCTGAGGCGCTGAGGCAGGATCGCGGGAAGGAGGATCAGCCCCGGGCAGGACTCGGGGCCTTAAAGAAATTTGCCGAACCGACGGACGCGGGCAAGATGCTGCCTCCATTCCGGAGGGGCTCCAAAGTGACAGCGGAGAGAAAGGTAAGGATGAACCCGGCCCAGACGGTGGAAGCCCAAAAGCCGGATGGGGGAATGAGGTTTCAGCAGAGGCTGGCGCAGGGGAAATTCACCCTGACCTGTGAGATCTCCCCCCCCAAAGGAACGGACGCCGCCGAACGGATCGCGGAAGCGCAAACCCTGAAGGGGCGGGTGGACGCGGTGGCGGTTACCGATGGAAAAGGTTCGGTCATGGTCATGAGCGCGCTGGCCCTGGCCCATCTCCTTCAGGATCACGGTTGGGAGACCCTTCTCTATCTCAGCTGCCGCGACCGCAGCCGGATGGCCTTGCAGGCAGAGCTTTTGGGGGCGGCCGCCCTGGGAATCCGCAACCTGGTGGTGGTCACCGGCGATTACGCTTCCCTGGGCGATCATCCCCAGACCAAACCGGTGTTCGACCTGGATTCGGTGCAGCTCCTGCGAGCCGTCCGGGGGATGAGGGAGGGAAAGGATATGATGGGCAACCCCCTTCATGGATCTCCGGATTTTTTCGTCGGGGGCACGGTGAGCCCCGTGCCCGGGTCGGAAGCGGCCCTGGATTTGCAGCTGATGAAGATGGAGAAAAAAATCGCCGCCGGGGCTAGGTTCTTCCAGACCCAGCCGGTCTTCGACCTGGCGAGGTTCGAACGTTTCCTCAAACGGGCTTCCGGGCTGGGGGTTCCCCTGCTGGCCGGGGTTATGCCCCTGAAGTCCGTGTCCATGGCCCGTTTTATCAATAAGAATATGCCCGAAATGGCCGTTCCGGAAGACATGATCGACGAGCTCAGCCAGGCCGCGGACCGGGTCCAGGTCGCGGTGAGTCTTTGCGGGCGGACCCTCCGGCAGGTCAGAAATCTATGCCCGGGGGCCCACCTGATCCCCGCCGGGTGGGGAAAAAGGATTCCCGCCATTCTGGACGCTGCCCGGCTTTGAGGAGTAATCGCCAAGCGGGTCCGAATCTAGGGAATGAGGATAGAAAGGAGGCAGAGCTATGGCTCTTCAACCGAGGGTACTCCTTGTGGATGATGACCCCGACTTCGTCGAGGCGACCAAGGCCATCCTGGAGACCAAGCCCTACGAGGTGATTGTTGCCTATGATGGAAAGGAGGGGCTGGAGAAGGCCCGGAAGGAGAGTCCCCGGGTTATCATCCTGGATGTCATGATGCCCCCGCCCGACGGGTACGCGGTTTGCAGCGAATTAAAGCGTGACCCGAATTTGTGCAAGATTCCCATCCTTCTTCTGACCGCGGTCATGCAGGCGGTTCCCCACACCCTGTACACCATCGATATGGGCCTGAGGACCGAGGCGGATGACTACATCGACAAGCCGGTGGAACCTTCCGAACTGGTGCGCCGGGTGGAAGCGCTGATTTCGGGCTGAAGCAATGGCGTTTCCCAGGGAGCGTGCGGCCATGGCCAGCATCCTGGTGGTGGACGACGAAAGGATCATCCGCGACGGCTGCTTGCGGATCCTGGGCAAGCTGGGGTATGAGGTCCGGGAGGCGGGAAGCGGAGAAGAAGGGCTGAACCTGCTTCAGGACGGGCCCTGCGACCTTCTCCTTCTGGATTTGAAGATGCCCGGGCTGAGCGGAATGGAGGTCCTGCAACGGGTACGCGAGAATCATCCGGGGCTCATGGTGGTGGTGATCACCGGATATGCCACCGTGGAATCGGCGGTGGAAGCCATGAAAGCGGGAGCCTACGATTTTATCCCCAAACCCTTCACCCCCGACCAGCTGCGTCTGGTCGTTCACCGGGCCCTGGAGAAGAGGGCCCTGGAAATGGAGGCGGCGGGACTGCGGAAGGAGAGGGAGAGGGGGTTGCGGGAGATCGCCGGGGAGAAGAGCAGGATCAAGACCATCATCCACTGCATGGTGGACGGAGTGCTGGTCACGGACCACGAAGGCCAGGTGGTCTTGAACAACCCGGCGGCGATGCGGATGCTGAAGATGACCGCGCCCGGCGACTTGGGCCTGCCGCTCCGGGAGGCTCTGGGCCGGGATGGGCTGGAGGCCTGGGCCGAAAAGATCGGCCAGGTCTGCGGGGGAAAGAGCCCGGCCGTATCCCAGGAGATCCCCATCGGGGAGACCACCCTCATGGCCCACACCGCTCCGGTCCTCGGCGAAGACGGGGAAATTCTGGGAGCGGTGACCGTCCTGCGGGATATCGGCCTGCTGAAGGCCATGGACCGGATGAAATCCGATTTCGTGGCCATGGTTTCCCATGAGCTTCGGGCTCCTCTTGCTTCGGTGGAGCAGCAGCTTTCGGTGATCCTGGCCGGGATTCTGGGAGATATCAACGAACGGCAGAGGGATATGATGGCCAGGGCCAAGGAGAGGACCCGCGGCCTGATCTGCCTGATCAATGACCTGCTGGACCTGGCCAAGATCGAGGCTGGGGTGGTCATCCAGTACCGGGAAAGGTTATCGATCGCCGGAGTCCTGGAGAAGGCCGTTGAAATCCTCAAGGGAGAGGCGGAAGCCAAGAACCTGACTCTCCATCTCTCCGCGGCTCCCTCTCTCCCCCCGGTGATGGGGGACCAGAGGAATATGGAGGAGGTCTTCCTAAATCTTTTGAGCAATGCGATCAAGTACACCGGGGAGGGAGGATGGGTAAGGGTGGAGGCCCGTCCCGAAGGAAGCTATCTTTGCGTGCAGGTGGAGGACAATGGCATCGGGATCTCTCCCGAGGATCTGCCCCATATCTTCGACAAGTTCTACCGGGTAAAAAATGCCCAGACCCGGAAAATCGTCGGAACGGGATTGGGTCTTCCTATCGTAAAGCGCATCGTGGAAGCGCACCTGGGAATGGTGGAAGTGGAGAGCCAGCCCGGGTCGGGTTCCAAATTCCGGGTCTATCTTCCGCTGGACCCCTTTTGGGAGGAGAGACATGAAGGGAAGCATTCCGCGCCCGACTCCGGGAATTTTGGGAGCCCTTCGTAGTTCTCCCTATTTCCGGGGAATGCCTCCGGAGAGATTGAAGGAGGTGTCCCGCTTCTTTCAAGAGGAGTTATATCCCCAGGGATCGCTCCTCCTGGAAGAAAAGAGGCGCGCCGTGCGCCTCTTTATTCTCCTGCGGGGAAGCGTAGCGGTCTCTTTTCGCCGGGGAGAAAAGGAATTGATCGTCGAAATCCATCGGAAGCGGGGGGATCTCTTCGGTTGGTCGGCCCTCGTTCCTCCCAAGGAATACACGGCAACGGCCAAGGCTCTGGAAGACAGCCGGGTTCTATCCATTTTGGGGAAAGACCTGGAAAGATTTTTCCGCCGCCATCCCTCCTGCGGATTGCTGTTTCTCAGGAAATTATCCGCCCTCATTGCCACCCGCCTCCACCGGACCCGGACCTTCCTGGCGGAAAACCTGCGTTGATCGGTTTTCTCCTCATTGGTCCTTGCCCAGGAAGTTAAAGTCTCTGCGCCCTCCGGAGATGAAGAAAAGAATTGAACCGCAGAGTACACAGAGACCGCAGAGCTTTTTCTTTGGAAAGACGAAAAATACAAATCATTTTATGGATCCGGACCCTCTTTGCCTTTCCATCCTCCGGGACTTGAGACAAGAGGATGAACGAAGAGGAAGCAGAGAGCGCAGAGGCAACACATTGGAATAATGGAATAAAGGGTTTAAGAACTCTATTTTTTTTGGCCCATCATTCCAATATTCCATTCTTCCATTATTCCCTTTTTTAATTCTCTGGGTGCTCTGCGATCTCTGCGGTTAAGTTCTTTCAGCCGGGGGGAATTTCGAAGACCCGCCGCAGGGACTGGAGAGCCCGGGAGGAAGATTCACCGGGGACCAGGATAAGGCAGGAGTTGATCGAAGCGCTCAGGGCTAGGACTTCGACCTCGTCCTTTGCCAGGGAGGAAGTCATCCGCGCGGCCACCCCGGGCTTCTCCCCCAGGTGGGGACCGTATAGGGTGATCAAGGCGGCCTGTTCACGGATTTCCATCATCCCGATGGAGGATAGGTCGAGCCCCTCCCGCAAGGCGGCCCGGGCCCACCCCAGGTCTTCGGAACGAAGGATCAGGTTCAGGATCAGGCCTCCCTTTTGGTCGAGGGAAAGGAGGATAAAAGAAAGGGGAATCCCTTCCTCCCGGAAGGCATAGAAAATGGAGGGAAGAAATCCCGCGCGGTGCCCGTCGAGGCGAAGGGTGATCAGGGCTTGTTCCCCGGCGCAGAGGATGTTATGGAGCTGGATTTTGGCCATGGAAGGCGAATCAGCCGGCGAGTTCAAAAAAATCCTTCAGGGCGACGAGCACCCGTGGAATCCGGCTTTCTTCCCCGAGGGCCGACAGGGCCGATAAGGAGAAACCAAGGGCCCATATGTCCACTTCCGCCTCCCGGAAGGCAGCCAGGAAGTCACCGACCACCGCTGGCCGGTTTCCATGGGGGAAGAGGGAGATCATGCCGGCCGGCTCCCGGCAGCGGATCTCCAGGGCCCGCCCCTCTTCCGTTTTTCCTTTTAACAGTCCCAAGGTCGCAACAACCTGGTTTCTGTGGACGCCCAGGATGAGGTCGGGAGAAACCTTTGGCCCTCCGTGGAAGGCGACGAACTCCAGATTAATTCCGCTTTCCGCCAGAGGATCGAGAACCCGGGCCAGGGCCCGGGTTCCCCCGGGGAGGGAAAGAATTTCGATTTGGGAAAGATGGAGGGCCTGCCGGAGGCCGGCGATTTGGATCTTTTTCACGGGGTCCCCATTTTCCTCCCGGAATATGCCCTCTTCCGTGCGCGGCGATACCGACCCTTACCTTTTTTCCGCGCCATGCTCCATCCCCTATTCTGCGCGCCTTTTTCAGGGACTTAGCATGAAACGGCGCATACTGATGTTCATCAACATGCCGATACCCATCAGGTTGGTCACCATCGCCGTTCCCCCGTAGCTCACCAGGGGCAAGGGGATTCCCACCACCGGGAGAATTCCCACCACCATTCCCACATTGATGAAGGTCTGCCAGAAAAGCATGGCCGTTATACCGATGGCCAGGGTCGCCCCGGCGCGGTCCTTGGAGGTTTTGGCGATTTTCAGACCCCGGGAGATGAGGAAGAGAAGGAGGAAGAGGAGAATGAAGCATCCCAGGAATCCCCATTCTTCAGCCAGGACGGAGAAGATAAAGTCGGTGTGCTGCTCGGGAAGGAAATGGAGCTGGCTCTGGGTTCCGTGGAGAAATCCCTTGCCGAAAATCGTCCCGGAACCCACGGCGATCTTGGATTGAGTGATATGATAGCCGGTTCTCAAGGGGTCCAGATCGGGGTTGATGAAGGTGAGGAGGCGATTCTTCTGGTAGTCCTTGAGAAAATGCCAAAGGGTTGGGAGGATGACCGCCACCCCCGCCCCCAGGACGGCCCAGGTCTTGAAACGGACCTCGACAAAGACCAGGACGGAGAGAAAAATGGCCATAAGCAGGACCACCGTCCCCAGGTCAGGCTGCCGGAAGATGAGCAGGGAGGGCAGGCCGACCATGAGAAAAGGCACGGCCAGGTCGCGCATTCCATGGCCCCGGGGCATTTCCCTTTCGGTGAAGAAGCGGGTCATTGCCAGGATCAGAGCGATCTTGGTCAATTCCGAAGGCTGGAAAGAAAAAACCCCCAGCTGGAGCCATCGCTGTGAGCCCGACGAGGACCGTCCGAAGAATATGACCAGAATGAGCAGCAGAAGGCAGAAAAGATAAAAAGGATAGGAAAGGCGGACGAAGGTCCGGTAGTCAAAAGCAAGGACCAGAAAAGCCAGCCCGAAGCTCAGGACCGTCCAATAGACCTGCTTCAGGTAAAGGGGGGTGGCGGCGCCGGAATGGGGATGGGTGGAGCTGTAAATATTCACGACCCCGATGGCCGAAATCAAAAAGGCAGTCACCAGGGTGGGCCAGTCAAAGTTGAAGATCAATCGACGGTCCAGCATGGATCATCCCTCGTCTGGCCGTCGCACGGATCGCTGAACGGCCACCCGGGCCGGAGAGGGGTGATCTTTTTTACCCCTCCGGTGGTAGGTTTCCAGTATCTTTTTGGCCAGGGGCGCTGCGGCTGACCCTCCTCCCCCCCCGTGCTCCACCAGTACCACCACCACAATCTCCGGGCTGAAAGCCGGCGCAAAGCAGGCAAACCAGGCATGGTCCTGCAGTTCTGCCGGGATGGGCTCGGGCTTTCCTTCTTTCCTCTGGATGACCTGGGAAGTGCCGGTTTTCCCCGCTATGTTGAAACCTTCCACCTTGGCCCTCCCTCCTGTCCCTGCGGGAGAATGAACCGCTTCCCAGAGCGCCTCCCGTACGAACTCGATGGTCTCCGGGGAGATCAGGATGTTTCTCAGGACTAGGGGTGGGTATTCCCTGCGTACCTCCCCATCGGGAGCCCGGACGCCCTGGACAATGCGCGGCTGGTAGTATTTTCCCCCGTTGAAAAGGGCCGAAAGGGTACAGGCAATCTGCAGCGGGGTGGCCAGATAATATCCCTGACCGATGGCGATGGAAAGGTTTTCGCCCCCCTGCCATGGCACGCCGAACCGTTTCATTTTCCAGGAAGAAGTAGGCACCAAGCCGGTCTTCTCCAGGCCCAGGGGAAACCCCGTGGGGGTGCCCAGGCCGGCGGCCGAAGCGTATTTGGCGATGCGGTTTACGCCCAGGCGCATTCCCAGCTGATAAAAATAGATGTCGCAGGATTCAACGAGGGCTTTGCGCAGATTGACCTGGCCGTGCCCTTCCTTTTTCCAGCACTGGTACTCGCGGTTTCCGAAGGGATAGGACCCGGTGCATTGAAAGGTGGTCTCCGGGGTGATCAATTTTTCTTCCAGCCCGGCCATGGCCACCAGGATCTTGAAGATCGACCCGGGGGGATATTGCCCCTGAATGGCCCGGTTCTGAAGGGGACGTGCCGGGTTGTCCAAGATGCTCTTCCAATTGTCGGGAGAGATCCCCCGGGCGAAGAGGTTGGGGTCGAAATCGGGTTTGCTGGCCATGGCCAGGATGTCCCCGTTCTGAGGGTTCATGACCACCACCGCCCCCTGTTTCCCGGCCATGGCCTTTTCAGCCGCCTTCTGAAGCTCCAGGTCCAGGGTCAGGTGGACGCTGTTTCCCGGGCTGGGCTCGACCTGTCCCAGGACTCTGATCTTCTGCCCCAGGGCGTTGACTTCGATCTGGCGGCCGCCGCTTTCACCCATCAGCTCCAGCTCGAACTTCTGCTCGATCCCGTATTTTCCCACCAGGTATCCCAGCTTGTGATTGACGAATTCTTCCATGCCCAGCTCATGTTCGCTGACCTCTCCCAGGTAACCGATGAGGTGGGAAGCCAGGTTCTTGTAGGGATAGTTCCGCCGGATGACCACGTTAACGACCACCCCGGGAAGATCCATACGCCGGGTCTCCACCGCGGCCAGCTCCCTCCGGGGGATATCGGTCTTGATCTTCAGGGGCTGGTGGGGAGGAATTCCCCGGGCCCCTTCGAGTCTGGCCCTCAGCCTTAGCGGGTCCAGGGAAAGGACCCGGGTAAGGACCGGAATCAGGGCTTTCATGTCGGGAACATCCTGCCGGTAGATGGAGACATCAAAGGAGGGAAAACTGTTCACCAGAGGAACCCCGTTGCGGTCAAAAAGGGTCCCCCGGGGAGCGGCGATCTCCTGGATGCGGATCCGGTTGTTCTCCGAGAGGCCCTTGAAGTACTCCCCATTCAGGATCTGGAGATACCAGAGGCGGGAGAAAATCAGGGAAAAGGCCACGACGATCAAGATGTTGGCCGCCAAGAAGGCCTTTTGGATTTCCGGAGTTTCCCTTTTGTCCAGTTTGAGCCGCATTGCTAGGAGACCGGGGGTAACGTTTCTTCCGCCGGGGGGATATCCACCCTGCGGAAAAGGCTGAAAAGAGGCCAGCTGAACAGGCAGGTCAGAAGAATCTGTGGCAGGACCCAGCCTGCCCGGGGCCAGGAGAGCCGGCCGATCATCCCCAGGGCCGGCGGCAAAAGAACGAGAAGCAGGGTCTGCACTCCCATCAGGCTCCCCACCAGGATGGTTCGGAAGGAAATCGTCTCGCCCAAGATCAAAAATTTGGCCAGCAGTTTCAGTCCGAAATAGATGCAGAGATAGACAAAGGTGAAAAGGCCCAGGGTCCCCCCGGAGAAGGTGTCGTAGAGGAGGCCGCAGAACAGGACCAAAAAGGCCCCGGGAAGGAGGGGGAAGTAAATCCCCAGGAATATGACCAGCACGATCATGAGGTCCGGTTTCAGGAAGGAAGGGAAGATGAGGCTGATAAGCGTGGACTGGAAGATGGTCAGGAGGAAAGCGCAGAGGAGAAAGATGAAAAAACGGGACATGAATCAGCCTCGCAGAAGTTCAGCAAAAGCATTCCCTTCCGGATAAGACCGGGGATCGGAAAAATAATGACGAAAACAGATGGCCATGTTTTGGGAGATGGATCGCTTGCTTCCCAGGATGTAAATGCGCGGGGGAGCGAAAAAGACCTCGTCGCCGATTTTTTGAACCAGGGGCGGATTGCCGTTATCCCGAAGGCCCAGGGCAAAGAGTTCCGTCTCGAAGAAGGGAACGATCTTGTCCTTCAACCGGAGCTCCGTGTCGACAAAAAAGAGGGCCAGGTGGGGAAGAAAATCCCTCACCCGGTCCAGAAAAGACTGGATTTCAACAGCCTCGATGTTTTTCGGGGGAGAGGACTTGACCTCCATGTACAGGAGTCTTCCTTCCACTAGGGCCACCACATCGTAGTCTCCCCCGCAGCGGCCCCCGCGGCAGCGCAGCCCGTAGAGGGCCGGGCAGGCGAATTCCCGGCGCAGGACCTCGGCCATGAACCATTCCAGGGTGGGCCCGAGGCTGGCCGGAGCATCATGACTCAGGCGGTACTGGAATCCCCCCGCGGGCTCGGCCACGCCCATTTCCATCAGCAATTGAAGGTACTTTTTCCCGGTTTCCGGAGTGGAGAAACGAACCACCTCGGAGACCCGGAATCTCCCCCGGCGGATCAAGATCTCCCGGAGGAAGAGACGGAAGGAATATTTCTTGAAGAGTTCGTAGAACCGTTGTTTTTGTTGTTGCCGAAAGGCCGGCGGAAAGAATAGATGCTGAGTCGGGTTTTGCCGGAAAAGATCCAGTCCCCGACGACGCAATATGCCCCGGAGTTCGGAGAATCCCAACTTCTCCTCCCTGAAGGAAAGAAATTCTTCCTGCAGTTCCCGAACTTCTCTTCGCAAAAGGGCAATGTTCCGGAGGATTTCTTCCTTAGGCATGGCTAAGAAAGGGAAGGTGCCTTTGCACTTTTCCCCTTACCAACACCCATAATACACCGATCCGCAGGGGAAAACAACGAGTTCCTTGCCCACCTGGATTTTGGCGATAGCCTTTTGTCCAAAATAGCAAGCCTGTGGCCCGGAAGCAAGGGCCTTGCGAGGGCATTGCAAGGTGGGCAAGGTTACTTCCGCCAGAACTCGGGGAAGAGAAGGATGAGAAGGGTGTAGATTTCCAGACGGCCGAAAAGCATGCAGGCGATGAGGATCCATTTGGAAGCCACGGGAAGGTAAGCAAAGTGTCCCGCCGGGCCCACGGCGCCCAGGCCGGGACCCACGTTACCCAGGGCTGTCGCCACGGCCGAGACGGAGGTGAGGAAATCGGCTCCCAGCAGGGAAAAGGCCAGGGAGCACCCCAGGAAGATCCCGATGTAAAGGAAGAAGAGACTCATGATTCCGTTCAGGGTCTCCTGGGAGACAGCTTTTCTCCCCAGCTTCACCGGGGCTACGGCGTGGGGGTGGACAAGCCGGTAGAGCTCCCGGGCGCCCTGTTTGATCAAAACGTAGATCCGCACGCACTTAATGGACCCGCCGGTGGACCCGGCGCAACCCCCGATAAACATGAGGGCCAGGAGGAGATACTGGGAAAAAACGGGCCATTTTTCAAAATCGGTCGTGGTGTAGCCGGTCGTGGTCTGGATGGAAACGACCTGGAAGAGAGCCAGGCGGAAGGATTCCAGGAGGTTTCCGGGCAGATGGGACCACAGATTGAAGGTAATCAGCCCCGTGGATACGAAAGTCACGCCGGCGTAGAATCGGAATTCCGGGTCTTGCCAGAGGACTTTCGGGTTTCCCCTGAGAGCGAGGTAGTGAAGGGAAAAATTGGCCCCGGCCACGAACATGAAGATGGTAACCGCGTATTCGATGAACGGGCTCCGGTAGAACTCGATGCTTTCATTCTTGGGGGAAAAACCGCCCGTGGCCATGGTGGTGAAAGTGTGGCAGATGGCGTCAAAAAGATTCATCCCCCCCGCGAGAAGAACCAGCACCTCAATCCCGGAAATGAGGAGGTACACCTCCCACAGAATCCTCGCGGTCTGGGAGATTTTGGGGCGTAGTCTGTCTGCCGCGGGCCCGGGGACCTCCGCCTTGTAGAGCTGCATTCCTCCGACTCCGAGGAAAGGGAGGATCGCCAGAGAAAGCAGGATGATCCCCATTCCCCCCAGCCACTGGGTGAGCGCGCGCCAGAACAGCACCCCGTGGGAATTCTTCTGGATGTCGGTCATGACCGTGGAGCCGGTGGTGGTGAAGCCCGAGGCGGCTTCAAAAAAGACGTCCACCAGGGAACCAAAGGTCCCGGTGAACAGGTAGGGGAGAGCCCCGAAAAAAATAGCGCTGATCCATCCGAAACTCACGATGGCAATCCCGTCGCGAAAGGTCAAGTCCCGGGGAGATCGCTTGAAAAGCAGGAACATGACGAGGCCGCTCAGGGCGGTTAGGGCGATGGAAAAGAGAAACGCCCGGCCGTGGGGTTCCCCGTAGATCCAATTCACCAGGAGGGGAAAGACCATGGCGCCGGCCAGCAGGAGGTTCAGAAATCCCAGGAGATTTAGGAGGGTGGAGGGAGACAAGGTTACCAGTACTCCAGTTTGACCATGAGGGCCTTTTCCACTTCCTTGAGGGCCGAGGTCAGGGCGAAGATCATCACCCGGTCATGGCCACGGCTTCAAAGGCTTCCGCATTCTCCTCCGGGAGGGAGGAGATGGAGAGAATCTTTCCCCGCCGGAGAAATTGCATGATTTTATTCACCGCCGCCAGCCGGGGACTGACCACCACGTCCACGCCGATGGAATGGACCAGGGGAGAATAGCCGACTTTGTTCACCAGGGTAATGACCCGCCGGACCCCCATCTTCTTGGCCAGGAGAGAGATCATCACGTTGGTCTCCTCATCCTCGGTGACGGCAATGAAAGTATCCATCTGGGCCACGTTCTCCTCGATGAGCAGGTCCTGGTAGGTGGCATCTCCCCGGAGGACCAGGGCGCGGTCGCATTTTTCGGCAATCTGCCGGCAACGGTCCTCATTCTGCTCTATGATCTTGACCTGAATGTCCCGCTTTTCCAGGTGCTCGGCCAGTTCCATGCCGATCAGACTCCCCCCGAGGATCATGACTCGCTTGATCGACGGCCGTTTATGACCGGAGCTTTCCAGCGCCTCCTGCATCTTGTCCCGGGCCATGACCATGAAAAGGAGGTCATTGGGCCGGATGACGTCGGGTCCCTTGGGGATGAAGACCCGGTCTCCTTTCTGGACGGCTACGATGAGAATCCCCGAATTGGGGTACAGGGAGGAAATATCCGCCAGCGTCTTGCCGGCCAGAGGGCTGTCGGAAAGCAGGGGGAGGCCGGCCATGCGGACCTTTCCGCCGGCAAAGTCGGCCACATCCACCGCACCCGGGACCTCCATGAGTTTCAGGATCAGGTCCACCACTTCGTGGTCCGGGTTGATGACCAGGTCGATGTCCAGGTGTTCCTTGTCGAAGAGGGGGAAGAGAGCGGAATATTCCGGGTCCCGGACGCGGGCAATCTTCTTGGGGACCTTGTCCTGAACCCCGGCCACCAGGCAGGAGATCATGTTGACTTCGTCGCTGTTGGTGACCGCGATCACCATGGAGGCTTCGGAGATCCCCGCTTCGCGGAGAAGGCTGATGGAGCCGCCGCTTCCATGGATGGCCCGCACGTCGAGGGTGTTCTGGACCCGTTTGATTTTCTCCCAGTCGCGGTCGATGACCACGACGTCTTTCTTTTCCTGGGAGAGGCGCTGGGCGAGATGGTAACCGACTTCGCCCGCTCCGATGATGATAATGCTCATACTCATGGAAACGGCCTGGGCGATAAGCCCAAAAATTCTACAATTTAAAATCCAATATTATTTTGACCGATGAGGGCTGTCAAGGGTAAAAATTATCGGTTAAATTTTCTTGACAAGCTTTTTACCCCCGTGGTAGAGGACTAAAGGATCCCCTCTGGAGAAATTCTGGGTGGGGGAATTGAAGTCGCGGTTCAAGATATAGCTGCGCGGGAATCGACGAATACGCGGCCGAGTCTTATGAAAGACATCAAGAGATGCGTGAATTCTTACAGCTGGCTGGGATTCTGACCCTGGTATCGGTTCTCTCTGGCTGGGCTCTATCCTACACCTACACCATAACCAAACCCATCATCGAGGTCAAACGCTACGAGAAAAAAGTAGCCGCCATCGCCGAGGTCCTGCCTCCTTTCAACAATCAGCCGGACAAGGAAGCGGTGAAAATTCCCGGTAAACAGGGGGAAGCGGTGGAGTTTTACGTGGGCAAAAAGAACGGTACCCCAACCGGTGTGGCTTTCCGGAGCACTCCCGTCGGGTACGGGGGAAAGATTTCCCTGATGATCGGGGTGACTCCGGAGGGAAAAGTGTACGGCCTGCGGGTTCTGGAACAGAATGAAACCCCGGGATTGGGAAACAAGGCCACCAAGGATGCCTATCTCCATCAGTTCCTGAGCAAGGATTTGACTTCTTCCCGCTGGGAAGTGAAGAAGAGGGGGGGGGATTTCGACCAGGTCACCGCGGCGACCATTTCCTCCCGGGCCATCACCAAGGGGATCCGGGAAGGCCTGACCCTGTACCAGGCCCACGCGGAAAAGATTTTGAAGGGGAATTGAAAAACCAAATGGCAACCCGATTCCGCTTCGGCGATGAAATTTTCAAGGGGATCTCGCGGGAAAACCCCACCTTCCGCCTGGTCCTGGGGATGTGCCCTTCCCTGGCCATCTCCACCTCGGTGATCAACGCGCTGGGCATGGGGGTGGCGGCGACCTTTGTCCTCCTGGGGTCGAACATCATGGTCTCTCTGATCCGGAACTTCACCCCCGCGAAAGTCCGGATCCCCGTCTTCATCATCATCATCTCCACCTTCGTGACCATCGCCGACCTCTCCCTCGAGGCCTTCACCCCGGACCTGCACAAGGCCCTGGGAATTTTTATCCCCCTCATCGTGGTCAACTGCATCATCCTGGCCCGGGCCGAAGCCTTCGCCTCCCGGGAGCCCGTTTTTTACAGCATCGCCGATGCCCTGGGAATGGGCGCTGGGTTCACCCTGGCCCTTACCCTCATCGCCTCCATCCGCGAAGCCCTGGGAAACGGAACGGTCCTGGGATACCCGGTCTTTGGAGCACACTTTGATCCGGCGGTGATCATGATCCTGGCCCCCGGCGCTTTCCTGACCATCGGCCTGCTCATCGGCCTGATGAATCATCTCGGCAGGAAACCATAATGGAAAAAGTCATCGTCATCTTTTTTAGCGTGGTCCTGATCAACAACTTCATCCTGAGCCGGTTCCTGGGGCTGTGCCCCTTCCTGGGGGTCTCCAAGGAGTCCAAGGCGGCTCTCAGCATGGGGATCGCGGTCACCTTTGTCATGACCATGGCCTCGCTGGTGACCTGGTTTTTCTTTCATTTCTTCCTGGTTCCCTACCAGCTGGAATTTTTACAGACCATCGTCTTCATCCTGGTCATTGCCACCTTCGTTCAGTTCGTGGAAATGGTCATTGCCAAGACCTCTCCCCTGCTCCAGGAGGCGCTGGGCATCTACCTCCCCCTGATCACCACCAACTGCGCCGTTTTAGGGGTTTCCCTGCTGAACGTCAAGGAGGGGTACAATCTGCTGGAAACATTGGTCAATGGTTTCGGCGGCGGGGTGGGGTTCACCATGGCCATCCTGATCATGGCCAGCATCCGGGAGCGGCTGGAGCTCTGCGACGTACCGCAGTGCATGAGAGGGTTTCCCATCGCCTTCGTCATCACCAGCATGATGGCCTTCGCCTTCTTCGGATTTCAGGGGTTCTTCTCCAAATAGGAAGCAGACATGGGAGTGGATTCGGTCATCCTTTATTCGGTCTTGATTCTGGGGGGAATCGGCCTCCTCTGCGGCAGCCTGCTCCTGGTGGCCTCCAGGTTTTTTTCCGTCACCCTGGACCCCCGGGTGGGGGATCTCATCAAGATATTGCCGGGCGCCAACTGCGGGGCCTGCGGGTTCGCCGGCTGCGCCCAGTATGCCAGGGAGCTGGTGAGCGGAAAGACGACGCCCGGGGCCTGCCGGGTGGTGGATGAAAAGGGCTCGGCGGCGATTGCTTCCATCCTGGGGGTAGAGAATCAGGCGGTCGAAAAATTTGTGGCTGTTCTGCGCTGCCAGGGAGAGGACGGGGTAGCCCGGAAGGGCGCTGAATACGCGGGCTTGAAGAGCTGCCGGGCAGCCGCCCTTTCCTTCGGAGGGGATAAAGATTGCTCCTACGGCTGCCTGGGATTCGGCGATTGCGTGGAGGTTTGTGCGTTTCAGGCCATCCGCAAAGGGGAGAAGGGGCTCGTCGTCGTCGACCCGGAAAAATGCGTGGGATGCGGAAAGTGCATCGAAGAGTGTCCCAAGGGAATGCTTCTTCTGATCCCTTCTTCCTCCCGGGTGTACGTTGCCTGCCTGTCCAGGGAGAAGGGCAAGAAGGTCATGCAGGCCTGCAAAAAAGGGTGTATCGCCTGCAAGAAATGCGAGAAGACCTGCCCGGTAGAAGCCATCCGGGTGGAAGACAACCTGGCCCGGATCGACGTGGAGAAATGCACCAATTGCGGCCTCTGCGTGGAAGCCTGCCCGACGGGAAGCATTGTGCAGAGAGGAGCGGCGACCGCTTGAAGATCCTGCTGGTATACGTTTCCAAGACTGGAAACACGGAAAAGGTGGCCCGGAGTTTTGCCCGGGGATTGGGGGGAGAGATCGACGTAGTCAAGCTGGACCTTTCTCCCGAAGGAGTCCTGAAGGAATTCCAGCCCAAATTTACCCTGGATGCCGGTCCTTATGACCTTTTTTGCCTCGCTGCCTGGGTCATGGTCATGAAGGTTCACCCCTTTCTGGCGTTGGCGTCCTACATCCGGGAATGCCGGAACCTGGAAGGCAAGAAAGTGGCTGTCTGCCTCACCGGCGGAGCCGGCCTGTCCCGCAACCATGCCTACGAGGATCTGCTCCATATTTTGGAGGAGAAAAAAGTGAAGCTCATCGGGTTTTCCTACACCACGACCCTCCTGGGGTTGACCCTTACCCGAAAAAAACTGGAAAAGGCGGAACAATTCGGCCAGGAGATACGCCGCCTGGTGGAGCAGGGAGGCTGAAGATGGATGGTTTCCTGCCCACCTTCATCCGGCGCAAGCAGACTCCCCCCCGGTCCAGCGGCGCGGCGTACGACCAACCCGCCCAATCCTTTTTAGACCCCGGGGCGGTGATCATTCCTCTCCAGGAAAATCCCCGGGACCCTTATCAATGCCTGGTCAAACCGCGGGAAGAGGTGGCCGCCGGCCAGAAGATCGGGGAAAGGGGCGAGGGATCCTTTCGCCTGGCGGTTCACGCCACCATCTCCGGGAAAGTGAAAGAGGTGGAAACGCACCCGGCTCCGCAAGGCGTCCATGTGGCCAGCGTGGTCATTGAATCCCAGGGGAAGGAAGAGCCCCCATTGAAGATTCCTGCGGAAACAGAAGTGGGACCGGACCTGCTCCTCCAGGCCGGGATCCCCCTGAATTACCCCCGCCTCTCCGGTGGGAACACAGATATCCTGATGGTCAACGGGACGGAGTTCGAGCCGAACCTTGCGGTCCACCCGTACCTCCTCCGCCAGGAGGCTTCCCGGGTGGTGGGCGGATTAGCGACGCTGATGGACATCTTTTCGATTTCCCGCTCCTGCGTCTACGTGGACCGGAGTCAGCCCGGCCTTCTCTGGGCCCTAGAGGAAGCGCTGGGGAAAGAAAAAAGGATCGTCCCCTGCCGGGTCCGCCAGGCGATCCCCCCGGCCGGAGAAGCCGAACTGGCCCGGGAAGTCCTGAAAAGGAGAAACGGGTCGTCGCCCCCCCGGGCGACCTTCGTGGACATGGCTTTCCTGCCGGCCGTGCGGGCCGCGGTGGAAGAGCGCCTCCCCTTTATCGAAAGGGTCATCACCGTATCCGGTTCCGGAATCCCCCGTCCGCTGAACGTAAAGGTCAGGGTGGGAACGCCCTTCGAAGCGGTGATCCGCCGGTGCGGGGGAGACCTGGAGAGACTGACCCAGATCGTCATGGGGGGAGCGCTGACCGGGATCTCCCAGCCTGACGCCCAGGTCCCGGTTACCCAGCAGACCCCCGGGATTCTGGCCTTGGTCTCCTTTGCCATGGGGAAGGGGCACCAGTCCAAGATGTACCAGGAAGGGCCCTGCATCCGTTGCGCCAAATGCGTGGACCGGTGCCCGGTATCCATCCTGCCCAACCTGATCGCGGGCTACTGCCGGAAAAAGATGTTCGCCGAGGCCGAGGAAAAAGGCCTTTTTCTGTGCATCGATTGCGGGCTTTGCACCTATGTGTGCCCGGCGAGAATTCCCCTGGCGGAGATCCTGCGGGAAGCCAAGTCCCGCAAGGAAAGGCATCCCGAGGAAGTTGGGTCTTAGGGATAGAGAAGGATGAGAGAATGCCGAACCCTTTGATTGTTTCCGGCCCGCCCTACATCAAGAACGGGGAGACCAACCATTGCCTCATGTTCGACGTCTATATTGCGGCCGTTCCGGTCATGTTGGCCGCAGTCTTCTTTGCCGGCCCCTACGCCATCGTGGTGATCGCCCTTTCCATCCTTTCGGCCATGGCCACCGAGGCAATCATTCAAATGATCAAGACCCCGGGGTACCGCTTCCGGCCGGTGGTCTACAATATCTTGACCAGCGATCGTATCACCATCCTGGACGGAAGCGCCCTGGTGACGGGTATTCTGGTGGCTTTCAACGTTCCTCCCCAGGTTCCCTTCTGGCTTCCGGTGGTGGGTTCCGCGGTGGCCATTTCCCTTGGAAAACAGATCTTCGGGGGACTGGGGCACAATATTTTCAACCCCGCTTTGTTTGCCCGGACCTTCCTCCTGGCGGCCTGGCCTGCCCACATGACTTCCTGGGTGGCACCTTTTGACTGGGGTTCCTACTTGGGCCGCCTCTCCTGGTTTCCTTCCACCTGGAAGATCCAGGCGGTCGATGCGGTCAGTTCGGCCACTCCCTTGACCCTGATGAAGAATGAGGGAGTCCTGACCCCTTACCTGAACCTCTTCTTGGGAAACACCGGGGGGTGTATCGGGGAAACTTGCGCCCTGGCCGTTCTACTGGGGGGCGCCTACATGCTTTACAAGGGCACCATCACCTGGCACATTCCCTTTACCTACCTGACAACGGTGGCGATTCTCACGGGCCTCTTCGGCAAGGACCCCGTCTTTCACCTTTTCTCCGGCGGGCTCATGCTGGGGGCTTTTTTCATGGCCACGGATGTGGTCACCAGCCCGGTCACCAAATGGGGAAGGATCTGGTTCGGCGTCGGCTGCGGGGTGATAACGGTTTTGATCCGCCTCTTTGGGTCCTTCCCGGAGGGGGTCAGTTACTCGATCCTGATCATGAATGCCTGCACTCCGTTGATCGACCGGTATACGGGAGGGGCCAGGTTGCGACTTCAAGTCGTCGGGAATTTGAGGACCCCATGAAGATTTCAGATCCCTTGCGGGAAGAAGGAAAGAAAACTATGGATCGAAGAACGTTCCTTAAATGGACGGGAGCATTGGGTTTGGGCCTGGCTCCCCTGGTTTGGGTCGTTTCCGGGAGGGACGGGGAAAGGGGGAGGGGGTTGGTCTCGGTCACCCGGACCCGGCCGCTCATGGGGACCCTGGTCACGGTGATCGTCCTGCATCCCTCCGGGGAGAAGGCCACCGAAGCCATGGAGGGGGCCTTTGGCGAGATGGAACATCTCATTCCTCTCCTGGACCGCCACGCGCCGGAAACCCCCGTTTCCCGACTGAACCGGCAGGGTTTCCTGAAGGGTGTGCCTCCGGAAGTTCATGAGGTGATGGGTCATGCGGAACGCCTCTTCCGCCTGACCCGGGGGGTTTTCGACATTTCGGTCAAGCCCGTTCTGGATTTATTTGAGGAATTCTTCTCCCGCAGAGGGCGGATTCCCCCGCCGGAAGAAATCCGCCTCGTCCTGAAAAGGGTGGGAGCGCAGCACGTCCATCGCGGGGAGAAAGAAATCCGGTTCCTCCGGGAAGGGATGGAAATTTCCCTCGACGGGATCGCCAAGGGATACATCGTGGAAAGGGCCGTGGCCAGGCTGAAAGCCCTGGGAATTCAGCATGCCCTGATCAACGCCGGTGGAGACATCCAGGCCCTGGGCGACAAGGGAAATGGTCAACCCTGGAGAATCGCCCTTCAGGATCCCTTCGAGCGCAGTCAGACCCTCCAGGTCATCCCCCTGCGGGACGGGGCGGTGGCCACCTCGGGGGATTACGAGAATTTCTTCGACGCGGAAAAAAAATACCATCACATCATCGATCCCCAAACCGGGCTCTCCCCCCGCCGCTGGACCAGCGTGAGCGTCCTAGCCCCCTCCTTGACCCTGGCGGATGGGTTGGCCACGGCCACCTTCATCCCCCGTAGGGAAGAAACGCAGGCCTTCATCCGGGCGATTCCCGGCGCCGAGGTTTTGTGGGTCGATCGGCAGAAGGTCCAGAAGAAGTCCGAAGGGTGGAGATGGAGTTGAGGAGGATTCCGGCCCGCCGATTCTTTTTCCGCCATCCGTTCAATCCCACGCTAAAAGCAAAATGAAAACGGGGGTCAAGGCCCGTTCACTCATTGAAAAATGTTACCGAGAGGGATCGTTGGTAGCAGGTAGGGGTTTGGAAGCGGCGAGGAAGATTTTTTTGATTTTTTCTTCCATGGCCTTTCTTAGCACGAAGGGGTTGAGGGAATCAAGTTGTTTGGCGAGAGAAAGTTTGGTCTGCGGGGAGATGAGGGGAGAGTCGATAATTCGTTGGTAAGGGGTTTTGGGGGAGTCATAGTGTTTGAGGGTTTTAGAGCCGATTCTTTTTTTGCTGAGGAGTTTAGCGGAGGGGCAGAAGAAGTTGTGGAAGAGTCTCCATTCGTGGGGATAGAGGTTATTTAGGAGGGGGACGATTAGGGGGTTATCGAAGCGTTGGTAGCCGAGCCATTGGCGGACAGGGGTCCAGTTTTTTTTTCGATATGGGCGTTGTCTTCTTTTTTGTGGTAGGCGCGGGAGCGAGTGAACTGGATGAGTTTGGGGCCTTGGGAGAAGTGGCGGTAGAGGTGGTGGTTAAGGAATTCGGAGCCGTTGTCGCAGTCGAAGCCGAGGAGGGGGAAGGGGAGGGAGGATTGGATATTCTGGATTTGTTTGAGGATATCGGTTTGGCCTTTTTCCCAGACGGGTCTTTGTTCGGTCCAGCCGGTGGCGATATCGACGATGTGGAGGGTGTAGGCGAACATGCCCGCAAGAGAATCGCCGCAGTGGGCGACGGTATCGGCTTCGAGGAAGCCGGGGCGGGATTCATCCCCCTGGTTGGTTTTGATGGGGATTTGGTTGCGCAGGAGGGTACCGGGTTTGGTGGTGGAGCGGCCCCGTTTTTTATAATGGATGCGGGTGGGGGAAAGGATGCGGTCGATGGTGGCCGGGGAGATGCGGGATAAGGCTTGTTGGGTCTGTGGTGGCAGAGGGCCGAAGGATTGGATATAGCCCGCGATCCAGAGGGGAAGGATGATTTTGAGGCGTTTGGAGCAAGGCAAGTTGGCGGCCAGCCAGATTTTTTTGAGGGGTTTGAGGATTTGGGGTTGGGAGTAGAAAGGAGTGTGGCCTGGCCGCTTGGTTTTGTTTTTACGGAATCTTTTGAATTTTTTGAGTACCCGGATGGCGTGTTTACGGTGGTAGCCTAAGGTGGCGCAAAATTCGTTAAGGATGAGGACTTTTTTGCTACGGGAGGCCTCGCGGTAACGGAGATAGATGGATTCGATGTATTCTTTTTTTGATCGTGGGCTCATCATGGACCTTTCTTATAGGGGATTCCTTCGGTAACCCCTATTATGAGTCAACGATCCCTTTTTACCTCCTTTCTCGGTAACATTTATTGTGAGTCAATTCGCTTCTGTCAACGCCCCTTGTAATTTTTCCTCCTGTAGATTAATATATGGCCAAGCATCGATGATAATAAATTCAAGAAGGTAGGGATTAATTTTGGCCTTTGGGCCGAGAGAGAGGTTCGTGGAAATGAGCAATAATAAGTTACTGGAAGAGAGAAAAAGTTGGGAGCGACGATGTCTGAAAAAGCCACCGAATAAGATTCAAAGCACCTCGGGAATGGAGATTGATATCCTCTACACGCCGGGAGATATTCCCGAATTCGATTATTGCCACGATCTGGGGTTTCCGGGCGAATACCCCTTTACCCGCGGGATTCAGCCGACCATGCACCGCGGTCGGGTCTGGTCCATGCGCCAGTATTCGGGGTTTGCCACCGCGGAGGAGTCCAACAAACGCTATAAATACCTCCTGGAGCAGGGGCAGACAGGACTCTCGGTGGCTTTCGACCTTCCCACCCAGATTGGGTATGACTCGGACCACCCCCTTTCCGCGGGAGAGGTGGGCAAGGTGGGAGTGGCCATCAACTCCCTGGCGGACATGGAAGTCCTTTGCAACGGTATCCCCCTGGACAAGGTCAGCACTTCCATGACCATCAACGCCACCGCCGCCATCCTCCTGGCCATGTACGTCGTCGTGGGCGAGAAGCAGGGGGTGAAACCGGGCGATCTTCGGGGGACCATCCAGAATGACGTGCTCAAAGAATACGTGGCCCGGGGAACGTATATCTTTCCCCCCCAGCCATCCATGCGTCTGATCACCAACATCTTCGAGTACTGCTCCCGGGAGGTACCCCAGTGGAACACGATCAGCGTGGGTGCCTACCACATCCGGGAGGCGGGTTCGACCGCAATTCAGGAGGTAGCTTTCGCTTTCGCCTTCGCCATCGCTTATCTGGAAGCGGGTGTGAAGGCGGGGTTGAAGATCGACGATTTCGCTCCCCGGATCTCCTGGATCTTCAACACCCACATAAACTTTCTGGAGGAGGTGGCCAAGTTCCGGGCCGCCCGCCGGCTCTGGGCCAGGATCATGAAGGAACGCTTCAAAGCGAAAGACCCGCGGTCTTGGATGCTGCGTTTTCACACCCAGACCGGGGGCTGCACCCTCACTGCCCAGCAGCCCCTCAATAACCTCGTCCGGACCACCTTCCAGGCCATGGCCGCGGTCCTGGGGGGATGCCAGTCCCTGGCGGTCTGTTCCTACGATGAGGCCCTGGCGCTTCCCACGGAAGAGTCGGTGCGTCTCTCTCTCCGGACGCAGCAGATCATCGCCCATGAATCGGGGCTGATCGATACCGTGGATCCCCTGGGCGGTTCTTTTTACCTGGAGAAACTGACCGATGAGATCGAGAAAGGGGCGGCGGAATACATCGCCAAGATCGATCAGCTCGGAGGAGCGGTGAGGGCCATCGAGAAGGGATACATCCAGCAGGAGGTCCAGGAGAGTTCGTACCGGTACCAGCGGGAGATCGAAGCAGGGGACCGAATCCTGGTGGGGGTCAATAAATTCCAGATCAAAGAGCTCCCGGTGAAGGGGCTGGTAAAAGTGGATCCCCGGGTCCGGGAATTGCAAGTCAAGCGGATCGCCGAGCTGAAGTCTTCCCGGGACTCGAAAAAAGTTCAGGCCACGCTGGCAGAGTTGAGGAAAGTGGCCCAAGGGGACGGGAACTTGATGGTTCCCATCCTGGCCTGCGTCCGGGCCTACTGCACCCTGGGAGAGATGTGCGACGTCCTGCGGGGGGTCTTCGGCGAATACGAACCGATCGCGTCCGTGTAAATACCGCAAGGCGTAAGTCGCAAGGCGTAAGGGGCGAGAGGATCAAAGAAGTCCTTTTTCTTTACGACTTGCGCCCTCGCGACTCGCGCTCTCACGAAAAATGAAAGGGGTTGGAGATATGGCGGAAAGGAAGATTCGGGTCTTGGTGGCCAAGCCGGGGCTGGACGGGCATGACCGCGGGGCCAAGGTCATTGCCCGGGCGTTGCGCGACGCCGGCATGGAAGTCATTTATACCGGCCTGCGCCAGACGCCGGAGAAGATCGCCGCGGCCGTCATCCAGGAAGACGTGGATGCGCTGCTGATGAGCATCCTTTCAGGAGCGCACGATTATTTGTTCCCCCGGGTGATGGAGCTCCTCAAAGAAAAGGGGGTCAAGGACCTTCTCGTCCTGGGAGGGGGGGTCATCCCCGAAGAGGATATCCCGGCGCTGAAAGCGGTGGGCGTCAGGGACGTCTTCGGCCCGGGGACTTCCACCGAGAACATCGTCAAGTACGTCCAGGAAAACGTAAAGCTTTAAAGACCGCAAGTCGCGAGGCGTAAGGCGCAAGGGGGAAAAAGCGCAAGACGCCGGTGGGAAAAGAAATTTTGCGCTCTCGCGCCTTACGACTTGCGACTTACGGAATGGGTGGAAACTGATGAGGCCTTTGGAGGGAATTACCATCCTGGACCTGACCCGGCTTCTGCCGGGGCCCTACGGGACCATGCTCCTGGGAGACTTGGGGGCCGAAGTCATCAAGATCGAGGAACCCGAGCAGGGTGATTATGCCCGCTGGTATACGCCCCACATCCAGCAAATCGGGGCGCGGCATCTTCTCCTGAACCGGAGCAAGAAGAGCATCACGCTCAACCTGAAAAAGTCTGAGGGGCGATCCATCCTTTTGAAGATGGTTGAGAAAGGGGCCGACGTCCTGATCGAACAGTTTCGCCCGGGAGTGATGGACCGTCTGGGGGTAGGGTATAACGACCTGGAAAAGGTGAATCCCCGGTTGGTCTACTGTTCCCTTACCGGATTCGGGCAGGACGGACCCTACCGAGACCTGGCCGGGCACGACATCAACTATATCGGAATTGGCGGAATTTTGGGCCTGACCGGGCCGAAGGGCGGACCTCCCGCCATCCCCGGGATCCAGATTGCCGACCTGGTGGCCGGAGGGCTTTACTCGGTGATCGGGATTCTAACCGCTCTCATGGCCCGGCAGAAAACCGGCCGGGGTCAATTCGTGGATGTTTCCATGCTGGACGGGGTCGTCTCCCTGATTCCGGATGCCGCCGCGCTCTTTTTTGCCGAAGGTGAATCTCCCCGGATGGGGGAGCGGAGGCTCACTGGCGGCCTGCCCCAATATCAGACCTACCGGACTCAAGACGGGAAGTATCTGGCCGTGGGGGCTCTGGAGGACAAGTTCTGGGCCAACCTCTCCCGGGCTTTGGGCAAACCGGAATGGGCCCACCAGGTTCCCAAGGAAAGGGAGCCCCGGACGCAGGAGATCAAAGAGGAAATGACCCGCATCTTTCTCACCAGGAGCCGGGAGGAATGGCTGGAGATCCTGATGAAGCAGGACACCTGTGTGACCGCCGTCCATTCCCTGGAAGAGACATTCTCCAACCCCCAGGTGCTTCACCGGAATATGCTGGTGGAGGTCTCTCACCCCAAGGCTGGAAGGATCAAGCAAATCGGAGTCCCCATTAAATTTTCCGAAACCCCCGGCGAAGCTCGTACGCCCGCTCCGGATTTCGGAGAACACACCGAAGCAATCCTGGAAGGATTGGGATATAATAAAGAGAGAATCGAACGACTGCGCAAAGAGGGAGTAATAAGATAGCGATCGGCTATCAGCGGTCAGCTTTCAGCCTTCAGGCGATCTGTTCCGTGGAAAGGTTGTTCCTTTTTCAGCTGAACGCTGAGGGCTGAGGGCGAAGTGCTGATGGCTCTCATTCGAAAGGAGGTTCCCATGGCTGTCTCGGCGTACGTCTTGATTCGAGTGGAGGCGGACAAGACCAAGAGCGCATTCGAGGGGCTGACCAAACTCAAGGAAGTCAAATCGGCTCACACCGTAACCGGACCTTTTGACATCATCCTGCTGGTCGAGGGCAAGAATCTCCACGAACTGGGAGAAGTCATTCTCTCCAAGATCCGGGGGACAGAGGGAGTATCTCGGACGATGACTTGTGTAACTGTGGAAAAAGGCTAGGGCGGAAAATCGGGGCCCGAGACGCTGCGGGAAAAAACCGTTACTCGTTACTGGTTACGGGTTACTCGTTTGTCCTTAACCCTTTATCCGTGTTGATCCGTGTTTATCTGCGTCCAATAATAGCTCATAGGTCATAGCTCATAGCGTTTAGTCAATGGCGATAAAGCCCTTCATTTGATTTTAGGCATTTTAGGCATTTCGAATTTTGGGGTTTTTATCTGTGTTTATCTGTGTTCATCTGTGTCCAATATAAAATTTTTTATTGCGGCTCTGCCGCGTTGTGTTTATCTGTGTCCCATTAAATATTGTAGCTGGGTCAAATCGTCGGCGGAGGAAAGGAAATGGAGAGGGGGCGGGAATTCCGTTTCGTTGCCAACAGAGTTTACACCATCCCCGGAAGAGGGGTGGTGGTCAGCGGCCGGGTGGACAAAGGATCCGTATCCGTTGGCGATGAAATCGGGTTCATCGGCACGAACGGGCAAATGGCCAGCGCAGTTGTAGCCGCCATCGAGGTCTCCCGCCGCCTGGTGGAAACGGCTCAGGCAGGACAGGAAGCCAGCCTCCTGCTCGAGGGGGCCCGAAAAGATCAGATCGTTCAGGGAACCGTGCTGATGGAGGCTCCAGAAGCTCCGCCCCAGCCGGTCATCCCGGCCGGGGCAGACACGGTTCGGTACGACACCGGGGAGCCCTCGCCCTACTCGCCTGAGCCGATCTCTCCCTCTTCGGGATGGGGGCGCTCGATCCTTTATATCCTGATCGGCCTTCTGATCCTCCTTGCCCTGTTGTTCTCCCAGGGAAAGCTGGATACGAAAAAATGGGACCCGAGAAAGTGGGACCCGAGAAAAAAAAGAACCAGCATTCAACCGTCAGCGGTCAGCGATCAGCTCTGTTATTTTGTTCCCCCGCTCCCGTCGGGGGAGAAGGGTGAGGGGGATTCTGGCCGCTCAGAGCCTGGAAGGAGGCTTTTTGCAGAAAGAAAGACTCGGACGCACAAATCTTACGGTGAAAAAACTCGGCTGGGGGTCAATCCCCATTCAGCGGGTGAGCGAGGAACAGGCCGTGTCCGTGGTGCAGGCCGCGGTGGAAATGGGGGTGGACCTCATCGACACGGCCCGGGCCTATACGACCAGCGAACGGCGGATCGGACTGGCTCTTTCCAGGATCTGCCGCCCGGTCATCCTTTCCACCAAGTCCGCCAACCGGACGGAAAAAATTTATGATGACGTTCAAGAGAGCCTGCGTCAGCTGCGGGTGAAGAAGATCCAGATCTACCACCTGCACAATGTTTCCAAGGCCGAAGATTATGAAAGGGTCATGGGACCGGGCGGAGCCTATGAGGGATTAAAGAAAGCCAGAGCGGAGGGGCTCATCGATCATATCGGCCTCACCAGCCACAGCCTGGATATCCTGGAGAAGGCGCTTCAGGAAGATCGCTTTGAGGTGATCATGGCCTGCTACAGTTTTCTAGAGCCGGACGCCGCCCGGAGGATCTTCCCCGTGGCGCGGGCCAAGGACATAGGAGTTCTGGCCATGAAGCCCTTCTCCGGGGGGGTCATCGAGGATGCCGGCCCGGCTCTGAAATATGTTCTGTCCACCCCGGATGTCGTACCCATCCCGGGCTCGGAGACGGTGGAAAAAGCGCGGGAGAACTGGAAGATCTACGACGAAGGTCAACCCCTCAGTGAGGCGGATCAGGCTTGCATTCAACAAGTCAGACAACAATTCGACCAGCAATTCTGCCGACGTTGCGATTACTGCCAACCCTGCTCGCAGGGAATCAACATCCAGCTGATGATGGGGATCAAGTCCGTCATCCGGAGGTTCGGGGGTCCCGATGAGATTGCCTGGGTCAAAGCGGTCGCGGAAAAGGCCCGGGAATGCACCGAGTGCGAGGATTGCCTCCCCCGCTGTCCTTACCGGCTGCCCATTCCGGAACTGATCAAGAAAAATCTGGAATGGTATGACAGCCTTAAAAAATAGCGATCAGCATTCAGCGGTTAGCGTTCAGCATATTTTTTCAATTTTTTATGCTGACAGCTGGAAGCCGAACGCGAATAGGTGCTTTTGGGGGAGGGCTCTGAATGGGTTTCTTTTTTATCCTTTTTTATATGGTTCCGCTGATCGTGGCCCTCTGGGTTTTCTTCGACTCCCAGAAGCACGGCTACACTTTCATGCAGGGACTCCTCTGGGCCATCGGTGTCTTCTTCCTCCTGATCGTTTTTCTGCCCCTCTATTTTTTTTACCGGAGTAAGAGAAAACAACTGGTTATCATCCCGGGCCGCGCTCCCGCTCCCGCCTCCTCTACTCCCTGCTTCTATTGCGGCCGGCCCTACCAGGGGAGCCCCAAAGTCTGCCCCCACTGCGGGCAGAGCCTGAAAAGGGGAGACTTCAACAACTGGAAATTTTCTTGATGCTCAATGTCGTTTTTTGTATATTCCTGCCGCTCCCCAAAAAGTGAATATCAATCGTATCAGGTCGATGCCTGAAAGGGTTTTCCTTGTTTCGCTCCGGGAGGGTGGCCATTTTCGAAAGCACGCGGGAGTTTGCTCCCCCTGCGGCGTCAGTGGCCAGCCCATCATGGAGCCTTCTTTCCTCATCCTTCCGGCCCGGCTCAAATTCCGGCGGCTTCTCATGAAGGATCCCTTCCCCGGATCTTACCGGCTTTTTTCTAATTTTGGGCGGAAAGAGCGGATCCGGGAATGATTCACATAAGGGGAAGGACCGATTGCCTGGCCAGATTCAGGTAATCCGCCGGGAAGATGCCCATCTGAAGGGTAAAGAAGACGGCGATCAGAAGAGCGATGACCATTCCGGGAGAGAAGTCCAGGCCTCCGGCCGGCTCCTTATCGGGGCTGCGCATGTACATCATCACCGTTACGCGGAGGTAAAAATAAACCGACAGGGCGCTGTTCAGAACCCCGATCACGGCCAGGCCCACGTAGCCGGCCTTGACCGCTGCGCTGAAGATGTAGAACTTGCCCACGAAGCCGGCCGTGGGGGGAATGCCCGCAAGGGAAAACATGAAAACGGCCATGGCCGCCGCCAGGAGGGGATACCGGGAGGCCATCCCGCTGTAATCGGCAATCTGGATGTTCTCCTCGCCCTTTCGTCCGTAGAGGATCACCACGCCGAAAGCCCCCAGGTTCATGAAGGCGTAGGCCAGGAGGTAATACAGGATGCTCGCCGTACTGAGCTCGCTGGCCGCCACCATGGCCACCAGGATGTAGCCGGCATGGGCGATGCTGGAATAGGCCAGCATGCGCTTGATGTTCTTCTGGGCGATGGCCACCACGTTGCCCAGGGTCATGGTCAGGACGGCGAGGACCCAAAGGACCCAGACCCAGTCGCCCTGCAGGGAGGAGAGGGAATACAGAAAGACGCGCAAGAAGGCGGCAAATCCCGCCGCCTTGGGCCCCACGGACATGAACGCGGTGACCGAGGCAGGAGCCCCTTCATACACATCAGGGGTCCACATGTGGAAGGGGACCGAGGCCACCTTGAACCCGAAACCCACGATGAGGAGCCCCATGCCGATCAGCAGGATGGGGTCGGTGAAGAGATCCGCCCGGCGGAGGAAATCATAGATCCCCTTCAGGTTGGTGGTTCCCGTGGCCCCGTAGAGCAGGGCGATCCCGTAAAGCAGAAAACCGGTGGAGAAGGCTCCCAGGAGAAAATACTTCAATGAGGACTCGTTGGACTTGGGGTTCGTGCGGAAGAAGCCGGCCAGGACGTAAACCGCGAGGGAGAAGGTTTCCAAGCCCAGGAAGACGATGATCAGGTCGGCGGCCGAGGCCATGAACATCATCCCCACGGTGGCGAAAAGGATGAGGATGTAATATTCGCCAAAAGCATGTTCTTCTATTTTCAAAAAGCGGATGGACATGAGGATGGTCAGACCGGCGGTGACCAGGAAGATGGCTTTGAGGAAAAGGGAATAGTTGTCCAGGACCACCATGCGGTTGAAGGCATACTGGGATTCCCCCCAGAGGCTGAAGCAGAAGACCAGGGAAAGCCCCACGCCGATCAGGCTCAGGAGGGGAATGGCCCCCGGGCCGCTCTTCCTGGAAAATCCGGTCAGCAGCAGGAGAACAATGGCCGTCAGGGTGAGAATCAGCTCCGGCCCGATGACGTTCCAGTTGATGATGGGGATGACCACCTTCATTCTCTATTTCCTCCGGGTAAAAATGAGCAAAGAGCAAAAGGCATAGAGCATAGGGTTAAAAACGAAAACCCCCAGAAAAGAGAAATTTCTCTTTATTTTTCGATCCAATCATTATTTTTTGTCCGGCCATGAATCCGCCTGGGCCACCCGGATCTTTTCCCCTTCCTGGAGCTGGATACCCGCCTGGTATTTGTGCTGAACCTGGACCAGGTAGGCCTTGACCGTGGGTTCCATCCGGCTAAGGAAGGTCTGGGGATAGACCCCGATCCAGAAGATGAAAAGGGTCGCGCAGGAAAGGACGAGAATTTCCCGTTTGGAGAGATCCTTAAGAACCCGGTTCTCCGCCTTGGTCAATTCTCCGAACATGACCCGCTGGAACATCCAGAGCATGTAGGCCGCGGCCAGGATGACCCCCGTGGCGCCGATCACCGCGTAAAGTCCGTTGGCTTTGAAGGTCCCCACCAGGATCAGAAACTCGCCCACGAACCCGTTCAGCCCGGGCAGGCCGATGGAAGACAGGGTCACCACCATGAAGAAAGCGGCGAAGACGGGCATCTGTTTCCACAGCCCGCCGAAATCCTCGATCATCCGGGTGTGCCGGCGTTCATAGATCATCCCTACCAGCAGGAAGAGGGCCCCGGTGGAAAAGCCGTGGTTGATCATCTGCAGAATCCCTCCCTCGACGCCTTGAGCGTTCAGGGCAAAGATGCCCAGCATGACAAAACCCAGGTGGGAGACGGAGGAAAAGGCAATCAGGCGCTTCAGGTCCTTTTGAACCAGGCAGACCAGGGCCCCGTAAACGATTCCGATGAGGGCCAGGACCGAGATCAGGGGAACCAGCTGAATGGAGGCCTGGGGGAAGAGGGGAATGCTGAAGCGCAGGAATCCATAGGTTCCCATCTTCAGAAGGACCGCGGCCAGGAGCACGGATCCCACGGTGGGAGCCTCGGTGTGGGCGTCGGGCAGCCAGGTGTGGAAGGGGAACATGGGAACCTTGATGGCGAAGGCCAGGCCGAAAGCGAGGAAGAGCCAGACCTGAATGTCCCGGGCCACCTGAAGGTTGTAGAGCTGCAACAGGTCAAAGGTGTAGTTGCCGGTGACCGCCCCGTTGTGGAAGTAGAGAACCAGGATGGCCACCAGCATGAGGACGCTTCCCACCATGGTATAGATGAAGAACTTGACCGCAGCATAGATGCGGCGCTTGGGATTGCCCCAGACCCCGATGAGAAGGTACATGGGGATGAGCATGACTTCCCAGAAAACGTAGAAGAGGAAAAGATCCAGGGAAACGAAGACTCCGATCATCCCCGTCTCCAGGAAAAGGAGACAGATCATGAACTCTTTCACCTTGTCCTGAATGTCGTTCCAGCAGGCCATGACCGAGATGAAGGTAAGAAAGGTGGTGAGCAGGACCAGAAACAGGCTGATCCCGTCGATCCCCACGTAGTAGGTGATCCCGTATTCCGGAATCCAGGGCACCTTCTCCACGAACTGCATGGCCGCCGTGTCCAGCCGGAAGTGGAAGAAGAGGGGAAGGGAGAAGAGAAACTCCAGCAGGGCCACCCCGAGGGTGACCCGGCGGATCGTTTCCTTCTTCTCCTTGTCCAGAAAGAGGAGGACCACGACTCCCGCCATGGGGAAGAAGGTAATGAGAGTCAGAAGGGGAATGCCTGCCAGGCTGCTCATGAAAACGACTCCTTCCAAAAGAGCGATCAGCTGTCAGCATTCAGCTTTCAGCGGTCTTTCAGTAGGGGCGATTCATGAATCGCCCCTACGCTGATAGCTGAAAGCTTATTTGCTGTTTACTAGAAGATACCCGACCAGGATTACCACTCCCACCAGGATGGAAAGGGCGTAACCCTGGATGTTACCCGTCTGCAGCCGCTTGAAAACCTCGCTGCCGCCCCGGGCCACGGCGGCCACGCCATTGACCGTGCCGTCCACCAGGACATCGTCAATGATTCTCCAGAGAAAGACGGAAAACCGGATCAGGGGCCCGACAAAGACCCAGTCGTAAATCTCGTCCACCCAGTATTTGTTGGCAATCAGGGAATAAGGCGCAGGGTAACGCTCGGCCATCTGATCCGGGAGCCGGGGATTCTGAATGTACATCCTGTAGGCCAGAAGAATCCCCAGGCCAGCGATGGCCATGGAGACCAGCATCATGGCCACCTCGAAGCTGACCGCGTGGTGGACCGCTTCGGCAGGAGCGCGCTGGGAGAAGACCGGGGCCAGGAATTCGCCGAACTTGTTCCAGCCTTCCACGATGGGGAAGCCGACGAAGCCCCCCACCAAGGAGAGGAAAGCCAAGACGAGCAGGGGAACGGTCATCATCCCGGGGGACTCATGGAGGTGATGGGCCACATGGGAATCCACCCGGGAGCTTCCGTGAAAGGTCATGAAGACAGCTCGGAACATATAGGTGGCGGTCATGAAGGCGGCGACCGCACCGATGAGCCAGAAGACCAGGCCGCCCTGGGTCAGGGCCTTCCAGAGGATCTCATCCTTGGAGAAGAAGCCGGCAAAGGGAAAGATCCCGGCGATGGCCAGGGTGCCGATGAGGAAGGTCCAGTAGGTGCGGGGCATGTGGGGCTTGAGGGCGCCCATCTTGCGCATGTCCAGCTCTCCGGCCAAGGAATGCATCACGCTGCCCGCCCCCAGAAAGAGGAGGGCCTTGAAAAAGGCGTGGGTCACGAGGTGAAAAATCCCGGCGGTGAAGGCCCCCACCCCGCAGGCCAGGAACATGTACCCCAGCTGGCTGATGGTGGAATAGGCCAGGACCCGCTTGATGTCATTCTGGGCCAGCCCGATGGAGGCGGCAAAGATGGCCGTGGCCGCCCCGATGATGGCCACGATCAGGATCGAGGTGGGGGCCAGCAGGAAAAGAACATTGCACCGGGCCACCATGTACACGCCGGCGGTCACCATGGTGGCGGCGTGGATCAGCGCGCTGACCGGAGTGGGCCCTTCCATGGCGTCGGGAAGCCAGGTGTAGAGGGGGATCTGGGCCGATTTCCCGGTAGCCCCCATGAAGAGAAGGAGGGTAATCAGGGTAACCAGGGTGCTCCCCGCTTCCAGCTTTCCGGGAGCCGCAGCGAAGACCTGGGTGAAATCCACGGTCCCGAAGGTCACGAAGATCAGGAAAATCGCCACGAGAAAACCGAAATCCCCGATCCGGTTGACGATAAAGGCCTTCTTGCCGGCGTCCGAGGCTGATTTCTTCTCATACCAGAACCCGATGAGGAAATAGGAGCAGAGTCCCACGCCTTCCCATCCCACGAACAGGAGGAGGAAGTTGTTGGCCGCCACCAGGGTGAGCATGAAGAAGACGAAGAGGTTGAGGTAGGTGAAATACCGGGCGAAGTCGCGATCGTCATGCATGTAACCCACGGAATAAATATGGATAATGAAGGAGACCCCGGAAACCGCCAGCATCATGACCAAGGACAGGGGGTCGACCAGGAAGGCGATGTGGGCCTGGAATTCACCGGAAAGGATCCAGGGGTAAATGATTATTTCCACCGAGCGGGCGCCCGCAGGAAGCTTCAGGAGAGCGGCGAAGACCAGGAGGGAAACGAGGAAAGAGAGCCCGATGGCCGCGCAGGCGATGAAACCCACCGCGCTCTTGGACATCCGCCTCCCGAAGAGGAGATTCACGGCGAACCCGATAGCCGGGAACAAAGGGATCAAACCCACATAGTCCAACATTATCCAATCTCCTTGGAGTAAGAATCTTTTTTGATTCGTTACTGGTTATTCGTTATACGTTATTCGGCAAAACAGGAAACCAGGAACCAAGAACCAGCAACGAGTAAAGAGTAAAGAGTAACGAGTAACGAATAACGTATACCGTATAACGATTAACGATTCACGTGCGTTACCATTTCATCAAATTCATCTCGTCCGCGTTGACCGTCTTTTGGGTGCGGTACATGGCCATGATGATGGCCAGGCCCACCGCCGCCTCCGCCGCGGCGACCGACATGACGAAGACCACGATGACCTGGCCGTCCATGGAGTTCAGGAAACGGGAGAAGGCCACGAAGGCCAGGTTGGCCGCGTTGAGCATGAGCTCGACGGACATGAAGATCACGATGGTGTTGCGCCGCAGCAGGAAACCCACCACGCCGATGCTGAAGAGAATCGCGCTGAGGATCAGGTAGCTGGAAAGAGAGACCATTTCTGCTCCTTCGCTAGATTTGGCGTTTGGCCAGAAGGATCGCCCCGATGATGGCCACCAGGAGCAGCACCGAGGTGATCTCGAAGGGAAGTAGAAAATCGGTAAAGAGAAGCCGGGCCACCACCTGGGTATTTCCCAGGGCGGCCACCTTTTCCGGGGGGAACTGCCCCGGAGTTCCCTCCAGAAGGGCCTGCCGGAAGACCATTCCGATCTGGATCAGGAGGGCCACGCCCAGAAAGGCTCCCACCGTCTTCATCAGCCAGCTGCGGGCCACGAGCCGCTTTTCCTTTTCCAGGTTCAGAAGCATGATCACGAAGAGGAAGAGGACCATGATGGCCCCGGCGTAAACGATGACCTGGACGACGGCGATGAACTCCGCTTGAAGCAGGAGGTAGATTCCGGCCAGGGAGAAAAAAGTCAGGATGAGAAAAATGGCACTGGCGACGGGATTGCGTTGGATGATGACCAGGACAGCGGTCCCCACGGCGAATACCGCCAGGATGACGAAGAGGACAGTCTCAAGCATGAGGTCGGGCCTCCCTATTTCGGGTCGTATGCATGGATGAGTTGGTCCCGGTTGTAAATCAGGTCTTTCCGGGTGTAGTTGGCGATCTCAAAGTTGCCCTGCAGGAGGATTGCGCCATACGGGCAGGCTTCCTGGCAGAAACCGCAGAAAATACACCGCCCCAGGTCGATTTCGTAGACCTTGGGGAACCGCCGGTGGGTGGGACCTTCCCCCGGCTCCACCCGGATGCAATTGGCCGGGCACACGGCGGCGCACAGTTCACAGGCCACGCACAGAATCTTTCCCTCCGGGTCCCGGGCCAACTGGTGCAGCCCCCGGAACCGGGGGTGCATGACCATCTTCTCCTCGGGGTACTGGATGGTGATGGGCCGGGTGAAGAAGGTCCGGAAGGTTAATTGCAATCCTTTCAGCAGCGGAAGTATCATAGGGCTCCTCGCAAAAGATTCCTCCCCCCTCTATTTGGAGAAGAAAATCACGCCCACGGCGGTGAGCAGGATATTCACCAGGGACAGGGGAAAGAGGACCTTCCATCCGAATTTCATGAGCTGGTCATACCGGAAGCGGGGGAAAGTGGCCCGGACCCAGATGAAGAAAAAGATGAAGACGAAGACCTTGATCAAGAACCAGACCACCGGGGGCAGAAAAGGTCCCTGCCATCCCCCGAAGAAGAGAGATACGGCCAGGGAGCTCACCACCAGAATATGGGCGTATTCGGCCAGGTAGTACAGGCCGAACTTCATGGAGCTGTACTCGGTCTGGTAACCGGCCACAAGCTCGTTCTCGCATTCGGTCAGGTCGAAGGGGGTCCGGCTGCACTCGGCCACGGCGGAGATCAGGTAGATGATGAACCCCAGGGGCTGGTAGAGGATGAACCAGACCGGAGACTGGGCCTCCACGATCCTGGTGAGGGAGAGAGACCCGGCGATCATCAGGACTCCTACGATGGAAAGGCCGAGGGAGATTTCGTAGCTGATCATCTGGGCCGAAGAACGGATGGCCCCGAGGAGGGAGTATTTGTTGTTCGAGGCCCAACCCCCCATGACCACCCCGTACACCCCGAGGGAGGAGATCGCGAAGAGGTAGAGAAGCCCCACGTTCACATCGGCCACCACCAAATCGATGCTCTGACCCATGATCCGGATGGTGTCCCCGAAGGGGATGACTGCGTAACTGACCAGGGCGGTGACCACGATGACCGCGGGGGCCAGGGTGTAGATGATCCGGTTGGCATGGGGGACGATGATATCCTCTTTGAAGAAGAGCTTGATCCCGTCGGCCACGGGCTGGAGCAGGCCGAAAGGCCCGACCCGGTTGGGGCCGAAACGGACCTGCATGTGACCCAGGACCTTTCTTTCCATGAGGGTCATATAGGCCACGATGAGAAGCATGACGGTAAAGACGATCAAAACCTTCACCAGTGAAATCAAAAAATAAATAAGCATACCTCTTCCTCTTTCCTCAGGGGAGACTATCCTTTCTCCAATTTGACCCGGGTCGTTTTCAGATCCCATCCGGTGAGCCGGTTTCCGCCGTTTTCTGGGAAATGGGAGGGAATGAAGAAGACCCCGGGGGCGGTTCGGGGGGAGATGGAGACTCTCACTGCCACCTTTCCCCGCGCCGATTCCAGAACCACTCTCTGTCCTTCGAGCAAGCCGAGCCGGCTGGCATCGTCAGGATGAATCAGGGCGAACCCTTCTCCCTGCAGGCGGGCCAGCCCCGGACTGTGGAGAGAAAGAGAGCCGGAGTGAAACAGGGTGGGTCCGGTGGCCAGGACAAAGGAAGAATCCATTCTACCGGGCTCCTCTTGATGATCCGCGAAAATCAACCGGGCCTTCCCCCGAGGGAATTCGTCCGCGTACAGCAAGGGCGTTCCGGCATGATCGGGGGTCGGGCAGGGCCATTGAATTCCCGCCGGAAATTCCTCTGAATCCAGACGGGCATAATCGATTCCTCCGTAAAGGGGAACCAGCGTTCGCATTTCGTCGTTCACCTCCCGAGCCGTGGCGGGCCCCCAGGGGGCCCCCATCTCCCGCGCCAGACTCTGGAAAATGTCCAGGTCGGGCCGAGCTTCTCCCGGGGGACGCAGAGCGGCCCGGACTCGCTGAACCCTTCGGTCCGCGTTGGTGAAAGTTCCTTCTTTTTCGGCGAAGGTCACCGCCGGGAGCACCACGTGGGCCAGGGAGGCGGTTTCGGTCAGAAAGCAGTCCTGAACCACCAGGCAATCCAGGGATGCCAGGGCTTTCTGGGTCCGCTCCAAATCCGGATAGGTACCCGCGGGGTTTTCGCCGGCCAGGTAGAGCCCCTGGATCTTCCCCTCTTCGATTTCCTGAAGAATGGCCAGGGCCCCCATGCCCTGGTGATCGGGCAGTGTCAGCTCCCAGGCTTTTGCGAAGCGGGACCGCGCGGCGGCATCCGCCATATCGGAATAGCCCGGGAGAAGGCCCGGGGCCACGCCCATGTCCAGCGCGCCCTGGGAATTGCTCTTTTCTCCCAGCACGAAGATTCCGCAGCTTTCCTTTCCGATCTTCCCGGTGAGAAGCGCCAGGTTGGCTGCCGCCCGGGCCAGCACCGGGTCTACCGGCCCCGAATTCTGTCCGGTGGAGATCAGGATGACCCCGCGGGGGGCCTTGGCAAACACACGGGCCGCTTCGGCCAGTTTCTCCGCAGGGATCCCGGTCTTCTCCTCTGTGGTCTGGGGGGTGATCGGTTCCAGAGCCTTCTTCAGGGCCTCCATCCCTTCGGTGCGGGCCTGAATGAACTCTTCCTGGACGAGCCCTTGTCTCAGAATTTCAGCCAGCAGGCCGTTGACCAGGGAACCTTCGCTTCCCGGTCTGACCTGAAGGCTCAGGGCGGAAAATTTATTGAGGGGGATGTTGCGCGGGTTCACGGTGATCAGCTTGGCCTTCCAGCGCTTCACCGCCAGAACCACTTCGGATTTGATCACCGGGTGGGTCTCCGAGAGGTCGGAGCGCAGGGCGAGGATGACATCGGCCTTGCGGATCTCGTTGATGGAATTGGTGGAGGCCGCGTACCCCAGGGATTCCCGCAAGGCCAGGTGGGCCCCATAACTATAGCCCCCGGCATGGTCGATGTGGTTCGTTCCCAGGACCCCCCGGCAGAGTTTCTGGAAGAGGTAGAGCTCTTCATTGGTGAGCCTCGGGGAGGCCAGCGCGGCGAGGGCGGGTCCTCCCCTTTCTTGCCCGATCTCCATCAACCGGCGGGCCGCGAAAGACAACGCTTCCTCCCAGGAGGCCCGGACCAGCTCTCCGTTTTTGCGGATGAGAGGGGAGAGGAGACGTTTCGGGCTATGGATGTACTCCCAGCCGAAGCGCCCTTTCACACAAAGATTTCCTTGGTTCAATCCCAGGTCCTCATCGGCCCGGACACGCATCACCCGGTCGTCTTTCGTCCCCAGGAGCAGGGTGCAACCGACTCCGCAGTAGGCGCATACCGTGCGGGTTTCCTTGAGGTCCCAGACCCGGGCCTTGTGCAGGAAAATCCGGTCGTTCAGCGCGCCCACCGGGCAAACGGAGATGCATTGGCCGCAGAATTCGCAGTTCAGAGGACGGTCAAAATCCGTGGTGACCTTGGTTGTGCAGCCGCGGCCGACGAAAGAAAGCTCGTTGGCTCCCACCACTTCGTTGCAAATCCGAACGCACATGCCGCAGAGGATGCAGCGGTTCAAGTTCCGTTCGATGAAGGGCGAGAGGTAATCCACGGGAAGGTCGGCCTTGGGTCCCTCGAAGGGATTGTCCGCCACCCCGTACTCGTAGACCAGGTTCTGCAGATCGCAATGGCCCCCCGCATCGCACACCGGGCAGTCCAGGGGGTGGGAAATAAGGATGAGCTGGAGCTGGATCCGGCGGGCTTTGATGATCTCCGGGGTATTGGCGAGGATCTCCATCCCGTTGCGGACGGGGTTGAAACAGGCCATGAGGAAACCCCGGCGCCCTTTCTGCTGGACGACGCACATGCGGCAGGCCCCGAAGGGAAGGAGCCGCTTATTATTGCAGAGGGTGGGGATCTTGATCCCCGCTTTGGCCGCGGCATCCAGGATCATGGTTCCCGGGGGAACAGAAACCTGAACCCCGTCAATGGTCAGCGTTACCATCTTTTCTTCTTTGCCCATCCCATAACCTCTATTCGCTATCAGCGGTCAGCTTTCAGCTGTCAGCCAAAACCTCTTTTTCCTTTCCTGATCGCTGACCGCTGATTGCTGACCGCTTATTCTATCGCCCAGAATTTGCATGCCCGGATGCAGGACTTGCACTTCGTGCACAGGTCCGGGTTGATCCTGGCGGGCTTTTTCTCTTCCCAGGTGATCGCCCCCGCAGGGCAGGCCTTCAGGCAGAGCCCGCACATCTTGCACTTTTCCTCGTTCACTTGAAACCGGATCAGGGGGGTACAAACCAGGGACCGGCAATGCTTGTCCCGGATATGTTCATCGTATTCGTGACGGAAATGGCGCAGGGTGGAAAGGACGGGGTTGGGGGCCGACTGCCCCAGGCCGCAGTGGGACATGCGAACGATGTGCTGCCCCAGGTCCTCCAGGAACTCCACGTCCCCTTCCTCCCCTTTGCCGGCTACGATCGCATCGAGTTTACGGAGCATAACGGTAAGACCAACGCGGCAAGGGACACATTTTCCGCAGGACTCGTCCACGCAAAAATTGGTGAAGAAACGGGCGGAGTCCACCATGCAGGTCGATTCATCGCAGATGACGATCCCGCCCGATCCCATGATGGCTCCCGTGGCCTCCAGGGATTCGTAGTCGACCGGAGTATCCAGCAAACTCTCGGGGACAAAACCTCCCGAGGGGCCGCCCAGCTGGGCAGCCTTGAATTTTTTTCCCCCCTTGATTCCTTCCCCGATGTCGTAAACGATGGAGCGCAGGGAAATCCCCATGGGAACCTCCACCAGCCCGATATTGTTCACCGTTCCGGCGAGGGAGAAGACCTTGGTGCCTTTACTCGTCTCCGTGCCCAGGCGGTTGAACCATTTGGCCCCGTTGAGGATGATCTGGGGGACGTTGGCGAAGGTCTCCACGTTGTTCAGGACCGTAGGCATGCCCCACATTCCGGCCTCTGCAGACCGGGGTGGCTTGACCCGGGGCATTCCCCTCTTGCCCTCCAGGGAGAACATGAGGGCCGTGGACTCCCCGCAGACAAAGGCTCCGGCGCCCGGGTAGACATAGGCTTCGAATTCGAAACCCGTGCCGAAGATATCTTTTCCCATGAGGCCGTAGTTACGGCACTGCTCGATGGCCATGCTCACCCGCTTGATGGCCAGGGGGTATTCCGCCCGGATGTAAAGGTAACCTTCTTGGGCATCGATGGCCCGGGCGCAGATGGCCATCCCTTCCAGGACGGCGTGGGGGTCCGCTTCCAGGATGGAGCGGTCCATGAAAGCCCCCGGGTCCCCTTCATCCCCGTTGCAGATTACGTATTTGGGAAAACGGCTGTACTTGCGGGCTTCATCCCATTTGGTCCCGGTGGGAAAACCGGCACCCCCGCGGCCCCGGAGCCCCGATTCCTTCATTTCTGTGACAATCTGCTCGGGGGTCATCTGGGTCAGGACTTTGTGTAAGGCCGTGTACCCGTCCTTGGCAATGTACTCGTCGATGGATTCGGGGTCGATCAACCCCCGGTTGCGGAGGACCCGCAGGACCTGCAGGCCGAAAAAGGGGATGTCTTTCAGCCGGGGGATGACTTCCTTCTTGATCGGCTCTTTGTAGAAATATTTGGGAACCGGCCGGCCCTTGAGAATGTGTTCCTGGACAATCTCGGGGATATGTTCGGGCTTCAACTTCCCGTAGAAAATCCCCTCGGGGTAAACCACCGCGATCGGGCCTTCGGCGCAGAATCCGTTGCATCCGGTGATCACCACCTTCACTTCCTCATCCAAGCCCCGCTCCTTCAGCTCCTTCTCCAGCCGCTCCCGGACCTTAAGACCCCCACAGGAAACACAGGCCGTGCCGGCGCAGATCAATATATGGGAACGAAAAGCTTTGGCTGCCATCCTGAACCTCCCTAAAACCTAGCCAAAGATATTTGAAATTTCCCCCTTGATCCCTTCCCCTTTGATGGGGGAGGGCGGGGTGGGGGTGAATCCGGAATACATCCCCCTCCCCTTTATCCCCTCCCGCGGGGGGAGGGGATATTTCTAAAGTCTGAGAAGAAAATTCTCAGATTGAAAGTGTAAGAACCTAAGAACAGTTCCTTAAGTGCCTCGATTGGAATGGGCCATCATCTTTTCGGAGAATAGTCCAGCCTTTTATTCCGCAATCCGCCCTGCACTACGTGGAGTGCAGGGCTGCCCTGAATCCTACGTGGTTCAAGGCGCAATCCGCAATTCTAAAAGGTGGTTTCACTTCCCATAGCCAGGGCGAATTTTTCCACGATCTTGCCCCCCAGGATGTGTTCAACGAAGATCTCCCGCATCTTATCGGCATCCAATTCCACGTATTTCACCGGAGCCTCGCCGAGGAGTTCCACGGTGATCATAGGCTCCCGGCTGCAAAGGCCGGCGCACCCGGAGGTGGTTACGATCACGTCTTTCAGGTCCCGTTTCTGGATTTCATCCAGGACCGCGGTCATGAGCTCCCTGGCCCCGGCAGCGATCCCGCAGGTCCCCATGTGGATGTTGACTTTGGCCCGGTAGCCCCCCTCGCGGAGGGTGACCCCTGCCTGGACCGATTCCTTTATTTTTTTCAGGTCTTCGATGCTTAGCTTGGCCATGGCCTTCCTCCCCCCTTCAGCGACTCAGGCATATTCCTTCAGGATCTCCAGGGCCTTCGGCGGCTCCGGGATTCCGAATACGTCTTCATCCACGCAAATGATCGGCGCCAATCCACAGGTCCCGGGACAGTTGATTACTTCCAGAGTGTAGCGAAAGTCCGGGGTCGTTTGGTTCACGCCGATATTCAGCTCTTTCTTCAACAGGTCGAGGATGGCCTGCCCGCCGCGGACGTAACAGGCGGTGCCCATACAGACGCGCACGGTGTGGCGACCCCGGGGGGTCATGGTGAATAGAGAATAAAAAGTTACCACGCCGAATACCTGGCTGGGGTCGAGCTTCATGTGCCGAGCGATGTAGTGCTGGACTTCCCGGGGAAGGTAACCGACGACTTCCTGGGTCTCTTTCAATACGGGAATGAGGGTCCCTTCCTTGTGCTTGTACCGATCGATGATCTCATCGATCTTCCTCCATTGCTCGGGAGGGATTTGGCCGGCTAGGGTTTGAGTCGGGCCTTTTTCTTCGTTCATCATGTATGCCTTCCTTCAAAAAGATACGTTCTTGCAACGCCAATTCATTCGTCCTGCTTCTCTGCCATGGCCAACCGGAAGCCCTGGCCGGCAGGGGAAGGGCGTGGGAATTTCACCGGTCTTGGAATTCTTCGTTACTCCCTTCTTCATAAGGACCGGCCCACGGATCTGTCTCTTTCAGTGCTCCAAATCCTCCAGACCCGAAAAAATGAGTCTCCGCAGGGCCAAGACCACCGGGGGGGCATTTAGGGGTACACCTTCCAGGTCGGACTTGATCTCCCGGGTATCCAGAGAAAAAAATTTTTCGTCCCTCCGGTGTCCGTAAAAAAAATCCACTTCAGGGTGTCCCACGATCAAAGCCATCAGGGTATCGCCGATATTTCCCAGAGGTTTTCGATCCAGGTGACTGTGTTGAAAGATGGCCTTCACCGTGGTGCCTTTTCCCGGGCGGGATTCCAAGCGAAGCTCGCCATCACTCATCCGGCAGGCTTCGGCGAAAAGCGGCAACCCCAGGCCCACTCGCCGGACGGTCTTCGTAGTGAAAAACGGGTCCAGGGCCTGTTGAACAATCTCCTCGTCCATACCCGAGCCATCATCGACGATCTCGATTCTCATTCGGTCCGCCTGGGTATCCTCCTCAATTTGAATTTCGATCCTCCGCGCCCCTGCGGATAGAGAGTTTTCTATAATATCCAGGATATGTAAGGACAGATCTTCCACCGGCCCAACCCGATCATCCTCTTCCGGAGATCCCCATGCGGGAAAGCTGCCCGACCACTTCAAAAGCCGAAAGGGAGGTCACAAGGATGGGGACATTTTCTTCCTCCGCCTTGGCCAAGGTCTGCCTTTGGGGCTCTCTTCCTCCAATGATGATGATGGCCGCGAGTTCCTTCAGCGTGGCCACGGCTACGATATTCTGGTGCACCTGGAGGGTGACCCAAACGTCCCCCGCCTTGGCATTGGCCATTACATCACTGAGAAGGTCGCTGACATAGCCGGTGAAAAATTCCCGGGATAACTGGGATGCGGCCGAAACCGGCCTCATTCCCAATCGGTCCGCTGCTTCCTTCAGGGTCATGGGAAAAGCTCCTCTTCCAGGTTACCGGTCGATTTCCGCCAGGACGATGTCAATGGACCCGATGATGGCCACCACGTCCGCCACCAGCCGCCCTTGAACCAGGGTGGAAAGGCTGCTCAGGTTGAAGAAGGATGGCGGGCGCACCCGAAAGCGCCATGGTTTGTTGCTTCCATCGCTGACCAGATAAAACCCGAGTTCTCCCTTGGGAGACTCGATGCCGGCGTATACTTCTCCCGAAGGAACGGGGAATCCGCTGCTGGCCAGATGGAACTGGTGGATCAGGGCCTCAATACTCTGCTGCACGCGATCCTTGGGCGGATAGACGAATTTCGGGTCCTGGACGATCACCGGTCCGCCGGGTATCCTGTCCAGGGCCTGGCGGACGATTTCATTGGACTGGCGCATTTCCATCAGCCGAACCAGATATCGGTCGTACACGTCCCCCTTTTTCCCGGTGGGGACGAAGAACTCATATTTTTCATATCCGCTGTAAGGGAAGGCCTTGCGGAGGTCCCAGTTTACGTTGGAAGCCCGCAGGATCGGTCCGCTCAGCCCCTGGTTGATCGCCTCTTCGGCCGAGATGGAACCCACTCCCCGGGTCCGGCGCATCCAGATCTCATTCTGGGTCAAAAGCGTCTCGTATTCGTCGACATGGGCGGGAAAAGACAGGGTGAACTCCCGGCATTTCTCTTCAAAGCCCTCCGGCAGATCCTGGGCCAATCCCCCGACGCGGAAAAAAGAAGGCGTGAGGCGGGATCCACAGACCCTTTCGAAAAGGAAAAGGATCTCATCCCGTTCCCGGAGTGCATAGAAGAGGGGGGTCATGGCCCCGATGTCATGGGCATGGGTTCCCAGCCAGAATAGGTGGCTGGCGATCCGCTGCAGCTCGCAGAGCAAAACCCGTATGGCCTGAGCTCTCGGGGGAACCTCCAGCCCCAGAAGCTTTTCCACGGCCAACACATAGGCCAGGTTGTTGGACATCCCGGCCACATAATCCAGACGGTCCGTTAGGGGAATGCATTGATGATAGGTCTTACTTTCGGCCAGCTTCTCCAGCCCGCGGTGCAGGTAACCGATGTCTGGAGTGGCTTTGACCACCACCTCTCCGTCCAGCTCCAGGATCACCCGCAGCACGCCGTGGGTGCTGGGATGCTGGGGGCCCATGTTCAGGGTCATGGTGCTAATGTCGCCCATCGTCATCCTTTTCCATCGCCCGGGACGTCCTTCAGCCCCGAAGCGGGTAGTCTTTGCGCAGCGGATACCCCTGCCAATCCGGGGGCAGCAGAATGCGCCGGAGATCGGGGTGCCCCTCGAAGGTGATTCCGAACATATCGAAAGCTTCGCGCTCCAGCCAGTCGGCTGCCTTCCAAACCGGGGTCAGCGATGCCACCCGGGGAGCCTGGGCCGGCAGGGAGACTTTTAACCACAACCGTTCCTTGGTTTTTAGTGAGCGTAAATGATAGACAACCTGGAAACGGGGATCCCGCGGATGGAAATCAACCCCGAAGAGGTCGACCAGATAATCAAAGGCCAGCTGAGAATCGTTGTGTAAAAACCGGCAGACCGGGAGGATATCCTCGGATCGCAGATGGAGCATGATTTCCCCCCGGGAAACGGAAGCCTGGAGAAGGGATCCAGGAAATGATCCTTTCACTCGGTTAACGATGCTGTCCAGATCCATAGCCTTTTACCTTTCCACCAACTTCTCTTTGCCGATCTTTTCGTGGAGCTTGAGAATGCCGTAAATCAAAGCCTCCGGCCGGGGAGGACACCCGGGAATGTATACATCTACCGGCAGGTATTGGTCGATTCCCTGGACGGTGGCATAGGTATCGAAGATCCCGCCCGTGGAGGCGCAGGCTCCCATGGCAATCACCCATTTGGGCTCGGGCATCTGCTCATAAATCCGGACCACCGCGGGGAGCATCTTTTTGGTCACCGTTCCGGCCACAATCATCAAGTCGGCCTGGCGAGGGGAGGGGCGGAAGACTTCCATGCCGAAGCGGGCCAGGTCATAACGGGCCGCTGCGGCGACGATCATTTCCAAGGCACAGCAGGCCAATCCGAACCCGGCCGGCCAGAGAGAGGAGCGACGGGCCCAGTTCACCAGCTTTTCTAGAGAGGTCGTCAGGACGTTATTACCCAGCTGGGTCTCTATTCCCATTCCAAGGCTCCTTTTTTCCAGACATAGATGAAGCCCACCAAGAGGATGGCGATAAACACGGCCATTTCCACCAAGCCGAAAATTTTGAGATCCCGGAAGCTTACGGCCCAAGGGTAGAGAAAGACCGCTTCAATATCGAAGATGATGAAAAGCATGGCGACGATATAAAACTTGACCGAAAAGGGGTTTCGGGCCTCGCCGATGGGATCCATCCCACATTCATAGGGAAGCATCTTCGGGTGGGTCACCTTTCTTTTCCCGATGACGGCCGATAGAAAGAGGGTCATCAGGACAAATCCCAAGGCGATGGCGAAGAATAGAAAAATGGGAAGGTAATCGATCAACATGGATTTATGCTCCTCCGAAGGCTTTCATTTCCCCGGGAATAGAAAACGCTCGGATACTTCGGATGAAAACAAAATTCCTCCCTTCAAGCATGGCCTAATATAATATAGCTTGGATGCTTGGATGGAGGCAACCGAAACATCAAGGGATGGGAATCCAAGAATGATTAACAAAAAAGGGGGTATCTTGTCAAGTTTTTTTTATTGCCTTCCAGGAATTCTGCAAACAATCCTCTGGAGGCGGGTAAGAACAGGTCTGAGGGACAGATATTACAGGGATATTCGTTCAGAAAAAGAGAAGAGGGCAAGGGGGAGGATTTTCGTGGTAGTTTTTTGCGGTGATTTTATGAAAAGTAGACCAGGAAGGCACAGTTGCCCCTTAGCCCTTGGGAGGGGCTCGCCGAGAGTCTGTAACGATCCAGAGCCGCAGGGGAGGGTCTATTCCGCCCGTTTGAGCGGAGTTGCCAGGTGAAAATTAGATCATTTGGTGTTATAAAAGAAAACAGGTATCGATTTTATCTTGTGACCCCTGAGGAGGTTATCGAATGGAATACCGAAAAATGGGAAGGACGGGGTTGAAAGTTTCCGCTTTCTGCCTGGGCACCATGACTTTCGGCCGCCAGGTGGAGGAGAAGGAGTCGCTCCGGATCATCGATCGGGCCTTGGAAGCGGGGGTGAACTTCGTCGACACCGCCGACATGTACGTGAACGGGGTGACCGAGCAGATCGTGGGCAAGGCCATCAAGGGGAAACGCGATTCGCTGGTGCTGGCTTCCAAGGCCGGCCATTTGAGAAAACTCGCGCCGAAATACGGGGAGCAGAAGATCTCCGGACCCCTCGATCTCGCCCGACCGAAGCCTTTCACCCCCTGGCCCGGCGGCGAGGGGACCGGGCCCAATGACATGGGCCTTTCCCGTAAGCATATCCTGCAGGCCGTGGAGGGAAGCCTGAAAAGGTTGGGGACGGATTACCTGGACATTTACTATGCCCACATGCCGGATTACGACACGCCCCTGGAGGAGACCCTCCGGGCCATGGACGACCTGGTGCGGCAGGGAAAGGTCCGCTACCTGGGCTGCTCCAACTTCCAACCTGGCCCGGTGGGACGTCATCCAGCCTCCCTTCAACCTGCTGACCCGCGACATCGAGTATGAATTGCTGCCCCTCTGCCGCGAGGAGGGCATCGGCGTCTGTCCCTTCAGCCCCATGGCCGCCGGCCTCCTCACGGGAAAATACGAAAAGGGCAAAGCCCCCCTGGAGGGGGCCCGGTTCAGCCTGGCGAAATGGGGATACACCTATAACCAGAAATACTGGGATGAGCTGAATTTTGCCGCCGTGGAACAATTGGGAAGAATCGCGGCGGACCATGGCAGAAGCCTGTCCCGGTTCGCCCTGGCCTGGGTGTTGAACACTCCGGGAATCACGGCCATCGTCAACGGGGCCACCTCC
>LJUR01000122.1 GCA_001304105.1 Deltaproteobacteria bacterium SM23_61 | reverse complement strand
CCGCTGCCGGCGGCGGGTCCGCGAAAGGCGCCTTTTCCCAGGGGAATCCACCGAAATCACGCTGGAAATCTTCAACCGCAAGCCGCTACCCCTTCCCTGGGTCAAGATGGACGATGAAATACCCGTCGAACTGGCCCGGGATCTTGACCCGGTTCCGGCAAACCGCCCCGGTTATTACCTCTTGAGCCGCTGGGCGTCGATTCTGTGGTACCGCAAGGTCACCTGGAAATACCAACTCCAGGGCAAAAAACGAGGATACTATCCTCTCGGGTCGATCACCGCCACGTCGGGAGACATCTTCGGTTTTTATCCGCGGTGGAAGCGGTTTCATTCCCCTGATCAGGTTACCGTCTATCCCCGAATCTTTCCCATCGAACAACTGGAAATCCCCTCCTTACATCCCATGGGAGAAGCGAGGAGCAACCGGCGCATCTTCCAGGACCCGACCCGCCCCATCGGCCTGCGGGATTATCGCCCCCGGGACAGCCTCAAGCACATTCACTGGAAAGCCAGCGCCCGCCGCCAGGAGCTGCAGGTGAAAGTCTTTGAGCCCACGACTACCCTGAAAGTCTCCATCTTTCTGGCGGGGGACGGTTATCCACCGTACGGTCTCAGGTCCGGAGAGGAATTTGAGCTGGCGGTGAGCACGGCGGCCTCCATCGCCCATCACCTCATCGGTCAGGGGGTCCCCGTGGGGTTGAATTCCAACGGATGCCAGGCAGACTCGGGCCAGGCCATTCAGATTGCGCCGGGGGGAAGCCGAGATCAGATCATGGAGATCCTTGAGGCTCTGGCCAAAGTTACCCCCCGGGCCAAGGATTCCTCGGAGGCCTTTCTGCAAAGGGAGAGCAAATTTTTGCCGGTGGGAACCACCCTCATCCTCGTCGCTTCCCAGATCCCGGAGTCATTTTTCCGGCTGCTGAGAGACCTGAAGGAAAGGAGAACCAAATTGCTCCTCCTGCGGATCGGTGATGGGAAAGAGAGCGGGTTTGAAGGGACGATCCCAAGTTGCCCGATCCGCCGCCCCGCCGATCTATTGAAGATCCATTCCGGGGTCCAAGCATGAACCGGAGGTGGGTCGAGATTACCTTGTGCGGGGCGGTGGCGGGACTGGAAGTCTCCTGGTTCTGGGCTTTCCTGGACCTTCTGAATCAGAAGGCGGCAGCCGGTTCCCTGCCTCTCCCGTCCTTGCTTGCTTTCTATCCCCTGAGTTTTGTTTTTCACCGGATCCTCGGCCGCCTGTCCTGGAAGAAGACCATCCCTCTGGGCTTCCTGGGCTGGGCGGCTTTGGTTCTACTCCTGGGGAAAGTCCACTTCTTTGCTTCTACGGGCTGGCAAGACCCTCAGTGGGTTCAGGGTTTCGGGCACGCCTTGGCCCGGACGGTCCATGGCTTGACCCCGGAGTCGCTCGTGGCGCTGAGCAGCGCCGTTTTCTGGGGGTTCGGCAGCCGGCTGGCCTATGTGCAGATTCATTTTGCCACCCTGGTCAGCGAGTTCCAGTTCGGGCTGGTCCTTCTCTTGACCCTTTTCCTCCTGAACGCCCAATGGGAATTGAGCACTGCCGCCCTGATTCCCTTGACCCTGGCCTTCTTTTTCTTCGCCCTGGGCGGCATCGCGGTTTCCCACGCCGCGACGCGGGAAAGCTGGGTGTGGGGCCGTTACCGGCAGCGATGGTTTGCCTTCCTCTTTTTGACCATCGTATTCATCCTGGCGATCGCTTGGCTGATCAGCGCGGTGGTGAAGCCGCCGCTGATCGAATTCATTCTTTCTCTTCTGGCTGCGGCGGGGCAGTGGATTTGGGCCTGGATCGTAAAATTCTTCATTTTCCTGCGAGAGCTGATTCCCCCGCCCAAGCCGACGGAATTTTTGCCGGCTGCGCGCCTGCCCCAGATGAAAATACCGGCCGAGAAGCCCTTCATCCTCTTTTCCGAGTCGGTACGGGAGGTCCTCCGATTTATCTGGGCGGCGGGGGTCATCTCCCTCCTCCTGGCCGCCCTGTGGAGGATTTCCGCGCAGATCTTCGGGTGGTTCCGGCGGAAGATGGGAGAAATGGAGGACGCCGAGGTCGAACCACTCCCCGGAGCTTTCCGGGAGGACCTTCTCAATTTTTTGAAAAACCTGCTCCGGATTTTTGGATTTGCCTGGCCTTTTGGAAAGGGGAGAAGAGTGAACCCCCTTCTGCCGGGAGTCGATTTGGTCCGCAAAACCTACCGCCAGCTTTCCGCCTGGGCGGCAAAGAAGGGACAGGCTCGAAACAAGGCGCAAACCCCTTATGAATACCTCCCGGAATTAGTTGCCTGGCTTCCGGAAAGAGGCGGAGATTTTACTTTCATCACCGAAGCTTATGTCCGTGCCCGCTACGGCCTCTCGGCGCCGACCGAGAGCGGACTGGAGGAATTGCGGCAGAGCTGGCAGCGGGTCCGGCAAACGCGCTTCAAGAAGGGCGGAAAAAACAAAAAAATTTAACCGCAGAGATCGCAGAGCGCGCAGAGGGAGAAAAATGGAATAACGGATGAATGGAATATTGGAATGTTGGACAAAAAATTGAACCGCCAAAACCCATTATTCCATCATTCCATTATTCCAATTGTTTACAGTTTTTATCATTCCAATCTAGAGGTTTTGCAAATGAACACGAATCGATCGATTGCCCCTCCGGATGCGGAGGTAGGCCAAATCAAGGAGGCCGCGGATCGGCTTCTGGAGAACATCAACCGGGTCATCGTGGGAAAGAAGGAAACCATTCAGCTGGTTTTCATCGCCCTTCTCTGCGAAGGACATGTGCTGATCGAAGATGTCCCCGGTGTGGGAAAGACCCTGCTGGCCAAGGCCATGGCCAGGTCCGCGGGCTGCCGCTTCATGAGAATCCAGTGCACCCCGGACCTCCTGCCCTCGGATGTGACCGGGATCCACTATTTCAACCAGAAGACTTCCGCTTTCGAATTTCGTCCCGGCCCCATCCTGGCCAATATCGTCCTGGTGGACGAAATCAACCGGGCCATGCCCCGGACCCAATCTTCGCTCCTGGAGTGCATGCAGGAGCAGCAGGTCACCGTGGACCTGGAAACGGTGTCCCTGCCGCGGCCTTTCCTGATCCTGGCCACACAGAACCCCATCGAACTGGAGGGCACCTTTCCCCTGCCCGAAGCCCAGCTCGACCGTTTTCTTCTGAGGGTCAGATTGGGTTACCCGGAGGATGGGGAGGAGGAGGCCATCCTTACCCGTTTCCACGGGGCGAATCCGATGGAAGGGCTTTCCAGTGTGCTGGACGCAGCGGCCGTTTTGGAGCTCCAGAAGAGATGCCGGCGGGTTTTTGTGGAGGACTCTGTGCTGCGGTATATGACCGATTTGACCCGCGCCACCCGGGGCCACGAAAAGATCAAACTGGGCGCGAGCCCGCGGGCGTCCTTGGGGCTCTACCTTACCTCCCAGGCGAAAGCGGCCATCCAGGGAAGAGATTATGTGATCCCCGACGACGTGAAATCGCTGGCCGTCCCGGTTTTGTCCCACCGCTTGATCGTGAAAACCGAGGCTCGGATGAAAGGGGAGACGTCGGAAGATATCCTGAAGGAGATCCTGTCCGCCGTTCCGGTCCCAACGGAGGGAAAGGGCTGACCTCGCGGCGAAAGACAAAGGATTTTTTCTCTCGCCCGCTTCGCTCGAGCACGCAGAGAACACAGAGAAGGCAAAAGAAGGCTAGGATATAAAAGCTTGGTCTTGCCGGTGATTTGTTTTCAGCATCCTCTGCGCACTCTGCGGGCTCTGCGAGAGACAAAGGATTTTTTCTCTCGCCCGCTGCGCTCGAGGCCGCAGAGTTCGCAGGGAAAGCCCAGGAACATATAAGATATAAGACCTTGGTTTTACCGGGGAATCATTGTCAGGTCTTCTCTGCGGACCCTGCGGGCTCTGCGAGAGACAAAGGTTTTCATTTTTTGTTCTGGGTAGTTTCGGCGGGTTCACCCTCCTTTGCGCGCTGCCATTGAAAACGGAGAATTCCATAGAGCTCCACATCCTCAAAGACCCCCCACTTCATCACATGCCCTGAGGCAGATCCTTCGTGTTTGAGGCCCAATTTCTGCAAGACCCTGCCGGATGCCGGATTCCGTTTGAAATGGTAGGCGTGAATCCGGTTGAGATTCAGTGCCTGGAACCCGTATTGCAGGATGGCCTGCCCCGCCTCGGTACAGTAGCCGTTTCCCCAATAGGGCCGGCCGATCCAGTATCCCAGTTCCGCCTTCTGGAACTTGGCTTCGATGACCAGGCCCATGGACCCGATCAATTCACCTGACTCGCGCAGGACAACGGCGAAAACAACCTCTTCCCCAGCTTCGAACCCAGGCCCCCGGGTCAGAATCCACTCCTCGGCCATTCCGGCTTCGTAGGGGTGGGGAATCCGGAGAGTGGTGTCCGCAATGGCCCGATCCCCCGCCAACCTCCGGACGTCTTCCCCATCGGCAAGTTCAAAGGGCCTAAGGACGAGGCGCTTGGTTGAGAGAGTCGGCTGCATCGCTGATCCCTATCCCTTTTTGCTTTCGGCTTAGACGGATTGAGAAAGGCCGAGTCGGGTGCCTGCGAACGATATGAAGCATTATACCGATTGTTCTACAAAACGGACTCATCATAAGCAGAAATCTGTCCGAGCTAAAGAACCAGCATGGAATGCGGCGAGGTGCTGCCGCATTTCGGATCACACCGTGCTGATCCTAAGAACCGGCTTGATGGTGTCACCTCGCCGGGCATCGGCAATGGCCCGGTTGATATTGCTGAAATCATAGAACTTCAGGAGGCGGTCAAAGGGAAACTGTCCTGCCTGGTACAGCCGGATCAGTTTGGGAATAAATTTCTGGGGGACGGCATCGCCCTGGATGATGCCGAGGGTTTTCCGTCCTGCGGGAAGAGAGTCTGTACCGCTCTCGCCGGTGAGAAGGGCCACGACGCCATGCGGGTTCAACACTTCAACGGCGAGCTGGTGCATCTCCGGGCTGGCCGTTGTCTCCACCACATAATCGACTCCCCTTCCGGTAACATGGAGGATGCGGGCGGCGACGTCTTGGCGGCGGTTGTCGATCGCCTGGGTGGCGCCCAGCTGCAGGGCCAGTTCAAGCCGCTTGGGTTTCCGATCGACGCCGATGATCGGGTGGGCGCCGACGAGGCGCCCCGCCATGACCGCCGCCAGGCCCACCGCTCCCGTACCGAAAACGGCGAGGCTTGTCCCCTTCGAAACCGCCAATGAATTAAGCACCGTTCCGGCTCCAGTCTGCAAACCACAACCCAGCGGGGCTAGTACCTCCAGGGGCAGGTCTTTGGAAACCTTGACGAGGTTGCGTTCTGTAGCCAGGGAGTGGGTGGCGAAGGAAGACTGGCCGAAAAAGTGCCCCCGTACGCCGCTGCGATGAAGGGCATTGCTGCCGTCCAGGCGCTGGAAACCGAAGTTTGCCTCGTAGAAGTGCTGGCAATGGGCAGGGTGTCCTTTCCGACATTGACGGCAGTGGCCGCAAGACTGATAAGAAAGCACGACAGGGTCGCCGCGTCTGACGCTCTTCACGCTCTTCCCGACCCGCTCCACCACGCCCGCCCCCTCATGACCCAGCACCACGGCATTGTCGGCCTCCTCCCAGCCGTCCAGGAAATCTATATCGGTATGGCAGATGCCCGAGGAGACGAGGCGCACCAGGACTTCCTCGTCCCGCGGGCCTTCCATCTCCAGGGATTGGATCTTCAAGGGGCCGCCTCTCTTGCGCAGGACGGCGGCCTGAATCCGAATCCCTTTTCCACCTGAATTCTGGCTCATGGCTCAACTCCTCTATTCCCCGATCATCCCGGAAGTGGGCGCCTGCCGAATCCAATTCTACGCCTTTCATTATGCTGAATTCAACCCATGAGGCATGCCCTCTTCTCTCGCCCGCTTCGCTCGAGTCCGCGGAGTTCGCAGAGAAACCACAAGAAGTTTAAAATATAAGACCTTGGTCTTGCCGGTGATTCATTTTCGGTCTTCTCTGTGCACTCTGTGTGCTCTGCGAGAGACAAAGGTTTTTTTCTCTCGCCCCCTTCTTGAATGAAGCTTGGAGCGGAGAGCAAGGAGCGTAGAGGAAGGAATGCAGGCTTTTTCCCCCGTGTATTCTGCGGGCTCTGCGAGAGATAGTGGGAACGGAGGTGGAGGATTAGTGCAAAACGGAAAAATCTGTGCTAGATTTAAAACCATTAAAAAAATCGAATGAAGGGAGTGTAGTCGGCCTATGAGGGAGGAAGTGGTGAAGGCCGTCGCGGTGGTTTTTGTCGCCAGTTTCTGCACCATGGTCATCGAGCTGGTGGCCGGGCGGATCATGGCCCCTTATGTGGGGGTTTCGCTCTATACCTGGACCTCGATCATCGGGGTCGTTCTGGCGGGGATCAGCATCGGAGCCTATCTGGGCGGAATCCTGGCCGACCGGTATCCCACCCCCAAAACGCTCGGCTGGCTGCTGTTCGCTTCCGGCCTGGCCGCCCTGTCTATTTCTCCCTTGACCGGGTTCGTGGCCCGCTGGCAACTGGAAACCAGCCTCATGGTTCGTATCCTGGCGGTCACGGCGATCATCTTCTTTGTTCCCTCCACGCTTTTGGGGATGATCTCCCCGGTGGTGGTTCGTCTTTCTCTGGACCGGCTGGAACATTCGGGCACCGTGGTGGGAAAGATTTACGCCTTCTCCACCCTGGGATCGATCCTGGGAACCTTTGCCACCGGCTTCTTCCTGATCTCCTGGATGGGAACCCGGAACATCCTCCTCCTCATGTCGCTGATCCTGATCGTCTCCTCTCCTTTCTTCGGGGGGGCTTTCCTAAAACGGCGTGTCTTGATGGTCCTGTTCCCGGTTCTCTTCATCTCCCTCTGGGCGGTCCACCACCAGGCCTTCACCAAGCAGCGCGACGAACGCTCTTATTATTTCAAGGAAACCGATTACTTCACCATCGAGCTGAAGAAAACGGAGAAGAACAGCCGGCCCCTGGAAATGGTCATCCTGGACAACCTGATCCACTCCTATGTGGACCTGGGGGACCCGCTCCACCTGCAGTACGGCTACGAAAAAACCTATGCAGATCTCGTGGCCTGGAAAATGAAAGACAACTCCAATTTCCGGGTCCTCATCATCGGGGGCGGGGGGTACACCTTCCCCCGGTTCTTGGAGGCCAAATACCCACAGGCCCAGATCGACGTAGTGGAGATCGACGCCCATTTAACCCAGTTGGCATATACACACCTGGGCCTTTCGCCGCAGACACGCATCCGGACGTTCAACGACGACGCACGCTGGACCTTGATGAACTTCAAGGAAAAGGGGGTGTATGATTTTATCTTAGCGGATGCCTTCAACGATCTTTCCATTCCCTACCAACTGACCACCAAGGAATTTAACGCCCTTCTCCGTTCCCTCCTGAAACCTGACGGCCTGCTCATGGCCAACGTAATCGACCATTTTCAGACCGGGCTCTTCATGCCCTCTTACGTCCGCACCCTGGAAGAGGTCTTCGGCCGCGGGAAAGTAGCCCTGGTTTCGGACTCCCCCTTCGAGGAGATGGGAATCAGCACCATGATCGTATCGGCCAGCGCCAGCGAGCATCCCTGGAAAGAAGCGGAAAAAATAAACCGGGGAGACTGTTATGTCATAACCCCCCGGGAAGTGGGCGAAAAACTGCGGAACCGCTTCGCCATGATCCTCACCGACGACCACGCGCCCGTGGATAACCTGACTGCCCCTGTTTTTGAGGAAAGGTTCGGGAAGAAACGGAGAGGATAAATGATTAAGATACAGGAATCAGGAGTCAGGACTCAGGCACCAGGATAAAAACCCCCTTTCTTAACCATGTTCTCCCGCTTCCTGAATCCTGATTCCTGATTCCTTAATTTTGTTCCTTTTTTCCTTCCTTCTCTTCTTCCACCTTGATCCCGTATTTGCGGATTTTCTGCTGGAGGTTCTGGCGGAACATCTGGGCTTTGCGGGAAGCCTCGGAGATGTTCCAGTTGCTCTCCTTCAGGATCTGGGTGATGTAGATTTTTTCGAATTCCTCCTTCGCTTTGCTGAAGGGGGCATTGGCCCAGCTGTCCGGGGAAGAGACGCGGTCCGCCACCCGTTTCACGAATTCCTCCGGAAGGTCGGTGATCTGGATGCTCTCTTGTTCCGCCATGGAGAGGGCGTATTCGATCACATGTTCCAGCTCGCGTATGTTTCCCGGCCACTTGTAGGCCTGGAGTGCTTTTAGGGCCTGGGGGTCGATGCGCTCCCCCTTCCGGTCCCGCCGGTATTTCGCCAGGAAGTGATAGGCCAGAAGGGGGATGTCATCCACCCGGTCCCGCAAAGGGGGAAGATGGATGGCGATCCCCTTCAGCCGGTAATAGAGGTCCTGGCGGAATTCTCTCCGCTCCACCGCTCTCTCCAGGTTTCGGTTGGTGGCGGCAATGACCCGGATATTTACCTTGAGGGGATGATGGTCTCCCACCCGCATGAATTCCCCATCCTGAAGGACCCGCAAAAGTTTGACCTGGAAGGGAGGGGTGGTCTCGGAAATCTCGTCCAGGAAGAGCGTCCCCCCGTCGGCGGCCTCGATCAGCCCTTTGCGGGTGGCCACGGCACCGGTGAAGGCACCTTTGACGTGGCCGAAAAGCTCGCTCTCCAGCACTCCTTCGGCCAGGGCCCCACAGTTGAGGGGCAGGAAGAGCTTTTCCCGCCGCCGGCTCCGCTCATGGATCGCTCGGGCCACGAGTTCTTTTCCGGTCCCTGTTTCCCCGGTGAGAAGGATGCTGCTCTCGGTGTCGGCCACCTTTTCGATCATTTCCAAAACCCGCTGCAGGGCCGGGCTGCTGCCGAGGATGTTTTCGAAGGGGCGCTGGCCCTGGAGGTGCTGGCGCAGAAGGATGTTTTCCGCCTCCAGCCGGCTGTGCTCCACCGCCCGCTCGATGATCACCCGGACTTCGTCGGGGGTAAAGGGTTTCGGCAGGTAGTCGTAAGCTCCCTTCTGGATGGCTTCCACCGCGCTTTTGATGGTGGCGTATCCGGTGATCATGATGACCACCAGGGACGGCTGGATCTTCTTCAGTTCTTCCAGGAGCGCCATTCCGTCCATGCCGGGCATGCGGATGTCACTGATGACAATGTCATAGTGTTCGTCCTGGATTCGCCGCAAAGCCTCTTCGGCGGTCTGGGTGTACCCCGATTGATACCCGCTTTTCTTCAGGATGGCCTGAAGGGATTTGCAGGTATTGATCTGATCGTCCACGATAAGAATTTGAGTAGGGTTTTCCATGTCAGAGCTTGGGTGTGGTGGATAATGGGAAATCGATGGTGAAGGTGGTTCCTTCGCCGATGGTGCTTTCCAAATGATACTCGGCCCCGTAATTTTTCAGGATACCCGAGACGATATACAAACCCAATCCGGTTCCTTCCCCGGTACCCTTGGTGGAAAAAAAGGGGTCGAAGATTTTGTCCAGGTTTTCGGGAGCAATCCCCGAACCTGTGTCTCGGATGACCACCCGGATGAAGGGTCCGCCCGGAGAGGAAGGAACGGAGAGAGTTCCGTCCAGGTTTTCACAAAAGCGGGTATGAAGGAAAAGCTTCTTCGGGCCATGCCCGGGTTCAGAGACCCCTTGCGGGGCGGGGCTGCAATTCATGGCCTGAACGGCGTTGAGAAGGAGGTTGGTGAAAACCTGATGCATCTGCCCCGCATCGGCCCGGACCAGGGGGAGTTCCCCAGCCAGGTCACGCTGAACCTCGACCCCTTCCATCACGCCCTGCTTTTCCAGGAGGAGAAGGCTCATATTCATCACGTCGTTGAGGTCCACCCATTCCAGGGAGGGCTTTGCCTCCCGGGAGAAAGAGAGAAGGTCGGAGACGATTCGCTTGGCCCGGGTCGCCTCTTTGACGAT
>LJUR01000006.1 GCA_001304105.1 Deltaproteobacteria bacterium SM23_61 | reverse complement strand
GACGTTCGAATGTTGGTATCTCGTTGCGGCGGGTTACAATGCAGGAGAATACAAGATCATCAAAGCAATGAAACGTTATCGGACAGAAGACTTCTGGAAACTGACGAAATATCGCTATCTGAAACGGGAGACCAAAAATTATGTTCCCCAGATGATTGCAGCCGCGCTCATTGCCAAGGACCCTGAAAAATATGGATTCACCGATGTCGAATATGCGGAACCTCTTCAGTACGAAAAGGTAAAGGTTCCCGAGTTGACAGCCCTCTCCCTCGTGGCCAAAGCCTGCGAAACCTCCCTTAAAGAAATTAAAGATCTTAACCCGGAACTTAAAAGGGGGGTAACGCCTCCAAATGAACTCGAGTATGAGATCAAAATCCCCTCCGGGAAAAAGGATCTCTTCTTGAAAAACCTCGAAGCCCTAGGGCCACTTGAGCCGTTTGAATTCAAAACCTATCGCGTCAAGAACGGAGACACCCTGGGAAGGATTGCTAGATCCTACCGGGTAGATCTTAAGCCATTGCTTGAAATCAACCATCTGAAAAAGACGAGCCGGATTTCAAAGGGGATGATCCTTCTCATTCCCGTCTCAAAAGACGAAAAAATAAAACCTCTTGCCGTTGCTAAGAAAAAAAATGGAAAGGTTCGAAATCGCAAGCCAGAGAAGCGTAGCTTAAGTTTATGAGATGGGAGGTACCCTTGAATCGCTCTGCGATCAAAATATTAATGAAAGAATTTAGAAGATGATCAAAAGAGACTGAAATATCGAGGATCAAAGTTTCAAGAGTTTTCTGACTCTCTGTAACAGCGGTTGCTTGATTCTCACTCTCAAATAAAGATCCCCAGCTTCTCCACCGTCTTTCCCCGGTTCACCCATCCCCTTTAGTCTTATCTTCTGACCCTCCTTCACTCCGGAAGGAACAGTAATGATCAACTCTTTCGATCTCTTTCGGTGAAAGTATTTCCCCTTCGCCCCCTCAAGGGCCTGCTGTGGATCGAGATGGATAACGTCTTCCAGGTCTTTCCCCCGAACGGGTTCTGCTACCCCAAGCGTCTTCTTTAAGAGATAACGAACGAATCTACCCGTGACTCCCGGGAAGATCTCCGAGGAAACAGGAATCTCTTGTCGGTCACCTCTCCCAAAACCAGGACCGAAAAATATAAATCCCCTGCCAAAAACTCCTGGTCTTCGAAATTCAAAGCTGCGGTATCCTTGGCCATACGATTCCCTGAAGACCTCTTCAAAGCCCCGGAACCCGAAGGCCCTGGCCATCTCCTCAAAAATCTGATAGATGTCAGACCCTCGGAATATATCCTGTTCAGAATAGGTCTGCTTGAACCGTTCGTACCCATAAGGACCGTACCGCTCATGAAATGCATCATAGTCCCTTCTCTTTTTAGGATCGGAGAGGACAGCGTAAGCCTCGTTGATCTCCTTCATCCTTTCAACCGCCGAAGGATTTCCTCGATTCTTATCCGGATGGTATTGGAACGCCAGTCTCCGGTAAGCCTCTTTGATCCTCTGTGGTGAAGCCTCTTTCTCCACCTCTAAAATCTGATAGTAGTCCATCTGATTCGCCATCTTGTTTTCTATTTTTAAAACAGAATGGATGCTCCCTGCAAGCCAAGGGTAAGCTGTGAGTCTAGTAAACAACTTGACGAACATCCAAGCTGACGAGTATATTCTTACCCGTAGCCAGATATTATGCTTCGAGACGTTCATGAAATTATGACTTGCCCAAGAGTTGGGTGTGAATTTGGTGTGAATAATCTTGGCAGGGGATCTGGCTCATTTCAAGACGTCACACTGCATTCCTGAATTCCTCTTTTGAAGGGCCCTTGTGAGAGTAAACGGAGACCAATCATGCCTAGCGAAACGAAGACTCGGAAGAGAAAGTCGCCGATCGAACGGGCCGTACTAGAATTGGGGGGCCGGACTTTCTCACTTACAAAAAAAGCGTTCGGACATCTACCCCCGGGTTGGATCAACCCTTTGGGCAAGTTGGGAGGAAACCTCGTCTTCGCCTGCCTGCGGAGAAAGCGCTCCCTGACCATCCGCAATCTCCAGCACGTCTTGGACTTGCCGTCCGGTGGCGCAGCATCCCGGCTCGCCCGCCAAAATTTTCACCACATCTTCTTGACGTTTCTGGAGATGTTCCGGTTCGTAAATTTCCCCAAGGAGGAGATCTACCAAAGGATCCAAATCAAGGGGCTGAATCATCTGGAGGAAGCCCGCCGCCGGGGCAAAGGAGTGATCTGTGCAAGCGTTCACCTGGGCAATTTTTTGATTGTTCCGCTGAGGATGGGGTTGGCAGGCCATACCTTCCATCTCCTCGCGCGGGCAGAAAAGGACTCTCGGGTCGAGAAAGTCTTACTGGAGACACGAGAGCAATTCGGGATAAAGACTATTTACAAAGGCAAGTCCTACTTCTCTCTCGTCAAGGTCTTGAAAGAAAACGGGATCCTCTGGCTCTTCATGGACCAATTCCCCAGGTCAAGCGACCTAGAGGTACTCTTTTTGACCCGTCCCTTTCCCCTCTATGATGGCTTTGCCCGGCTTGCCAGAATGACCGGCGCAGCCATTGTCCCCCTGACCATGAGTCGGCTCGGCAGAAAGATCCATCAGATCCAGATCTTCCCCGCCATTCCGGGGGACTCTGAAGGGGTTGATCAGGAGGGTCAGGCGAAGGCATTGATGGGCTTACTGGAGAGACAGATTCGTCTTCGACCGTGGGAGTGGCTCTGGTGGCACAAGGATTGGTTCCGACCGCTGTAAGCGGTGAGGAGGGCCTGCCAGGCGTCATATCTCCTTTGGTGTAATGAGGCTGGTGATCAATCACTAATAAATAAGACTTTAATTTTGGTAATTGAACGGCACCATTCTAGTACACTATCGCCATAGTGACATACGTAAGCTTTAAGGATGTATCTGCACGATATCATGAGGTGGGCAAAGAAAATGGTTCGCATCAATTCTCTCCTTTCACACCGAATCCCAAAGCTCAACAACGAAGATTGATAATTGATGCAACTGTGGTACCAATTCCTAATAAATTCAAAACTTATTGAAATTAAAAGTGGAATTTAAAAAGTAGATTTTGTGAGATGGCTTGCTGTAATTGACAAACTGTCTTTCATTCTTCGAGAATATCGAATAACTCAAAAAAATCAATATATTAAAGGATAACAATTTTTAGATTGATTTGACCAAAAAAGGAGGATGCGTCTGGATCACCGGCAATCTTGACATGGAGGTCTGAGATGATTTCTTGAGATTTATTGATCCTCCAGAACCTCAGTTTTGACGATGTGTTAGGCCATCAATAGGGTAACCTATAATCCCAAAACTGTTTTCATTTCGAAAAGATACTACCATCCGATATTGAAGACATTATTCAAGTCCCTCTACCGACGATTTCCGGCAATACCGACAAAATATTATCCACTATTTTAAATTTTCGTCTCATGATTTTTGTAGAATTCAACCAAATCAAATTCAGGAAATCATTTGGAATCCAAATAGTTACATAGAATTGTATTCGAAATGGTACTGTTCGGGAATGAATTTTGCTAGTATCCCTAAGGGGACATAGGATATATGACTTTAGATGAAGAAGAAAATAGAAAGGCTCACCCTGTAAATAGTGAGGATCGTCCAAATGGAAAAAAAGAGATCCAGGAGGAGGATGAGAGTAGCATCGATCTTCTCCAGTGGTACCTGAAAATGATTATAGAGAGTGAGCAAGAACCAAACCCTTCATAACCTTAGCAGAAAAACCTCCCCCCTTACCGCCCAGGCCTTGCCATTTACCGTGAGAAAACACGACGCTCTGTTTCTTCTGCTATCTCAGTCCCAACACGTCGCTCCTGACGTCTCCCGGGTTTTCCCCTCATAAAAAATTGCCGTTGTGTTGTTTTTTTGTTCATTAACGCATCGTGAATTTGTGGACCCTCTTTGTAACCCCTCAGTCTCGGGTACAAAACAGGACCGACAGGGATGCTGGAGAAAATTTTAGAGCGGCAACCTTAGCTTCGCCCCTCAACTCCAGACGTTCATCCAACGCTTTTCACCACTCCGTTCAATCAGTGGATATTACCCTACCATCATGGATATCAATGCCACCCGCATTCTAAGATTTTCGGAAGCACCCCTGCCGGGACGGTGCATTTCATCCTCATAACTGAGGGATTACCCCTCTTTCACTTCTATTCTTGATTCCCGATTCAAGGTCTGATATTTTTGACTTTTAAAGAGCTGCAAAGGAGTAGGCCTATGGCAAGAATGGAAGAATTCAGCTCCCTCGATGCGACGGCCCTAGCTCGGCTGGTGAAGCAGAAACAGGTCAAGCCAATTGAACTCGTGGATGCTGCTATTGATAGGATTGAGCGCTTGAACTCAGCCCTCAACACAGTGGTCACGCCGATGTATGAACAAGCTCGCGAACTCGCTACTGGCAAACTGGGAGAGGGTCCCTTTGCCGGCGTACCCTTTCTGTTGAAGGACCTCGGGGCCCCTTTTGCAGGAGTACGGATGACCATGGGTTCAGCCTTTATGCGAAACTTTGTACCCGATCATGACAGCGAACTAGTTGGCCGGCTGAAACGTGCTGGTTTAATCATTGTCGGGAAGACAAACACACCGGAGTTAGGCATCCTTCCGACCACCGAGCCTCTTCTATTTGGCCCCACCCGTAACCCCTGGGACGTCCATCGCACCCCAGGCGGTTCCAGTGGGGGTTCAGCGGCTGCCGTCGCAGCGCGCTTAGTTCCAATGGCCCATGGGAATGATGGCGGCGGCTCCATTCGTATTCCGGCTTCGTGTTGCGGGCTGTTTGGTCTCAAGCCCACCCGGGCACGCAATCCCCTAGGCCCAGACTTCGGTGACATTTTCAGCGGACTGGTGGCAGATCATGCTCTCACACGCTCGGTGCGCGACAGTGCTGCCTTGCTCGATGCGACGGCAGGACCCGACGTAGGTGATCCATACTGGGCACCCCCGCCTGCCCGTCCGTTCATCCAAGAAGTGGAAGCTGACCCCGGAAAACTGCGTATTGCTTTTACTGTTAGTTCACCCACAGGGGGTATCATACATGCAGATTGCACGAACGCGGTGCGGGGCGCAGCCACATTATGTGCGGACTTGGGGCACGAAGTGGTGGAGGTGACCCCAGAGGTAAACGGAGAGTTGATCACCAAGAGTTTTATGGTTTTATGGTCGGCCGGTTGTGCATGGACAATGGACGGCCTACGACTGGCAACGGGTCAGACCCCTGCCAGGGATCAATTTGAACCTCTTACCTGGGCTTTGTGCGAGATGGGACGTCAGCAAAGCGCTTCGTCCTATTTGCTTTCTCTGAGTTTTCTTCAGAAAGTGGGCCGGGACATTGCCCGATTCTTCCTCAAATACGATGTCTGGCTCACTCCCACCCTCGGCGAGCCTCCCGTGCCCCTGGGCACGTTCGATTCACCTCCGGAGAATCCTTTTCAAGGTCTTCTCCGGGCGCAGGCCTTCGTCCCCTTCACCCCGATCTGCAACGCCACAGGGCAGCCGGCCATGTCAGTTCCCCTGTACTGGAATGCTGAAGGCCTTCCCGTAGGTGTCCACTTTGTCGGGCGGTTTGGGGACGAAGCTACCCTTTTTCGTCTGGCAGCGCAGTTGGAGTCAGCCCGGCCGTGGAGTAACCGCTTCCCACCCGTATCAGCGTGAGCCGAGAAGGCGCGAGGAGGAAGATCAAATGCCTTATAGTAAGGTGATTGAGGAGAAAATAGAAAGGATGATCGGACATTGGAGAAAAATAGAGAAGAAGAAAATGTTTGGTGGGATATGCTATCTTCTTAATGGGAATATGTGTTTTGGAATATACAAAGATTATCTGATTGTAAGAACTGGAATCGACGTAGCCGAGAAAAAATTAAAAGAGAAGAATGTCAAGCCATTCGATATTACAGGAAAGGCTTTGAAGGGATGGGTGATGGTAAGAGAGCGGGGATGGAAGAAGCAAGAAGACATAGAGAATTGGTTGAATCTGGGGAAGGAATACGCTCTTACCTTACCAGAAAAACACGCCAGGACGAGTAAGAAAAAGACGTAAAGCGTAAAAGGAAAGGAAAAGTAGAACTCCGATTTAAACCATGAGAGTTCTTCTCGTTTCAGCGAACACAGAAAAGATAACGATGCCCACCTTACCCCTTGGTTTGGCCTGTGTGGCAGCCGCAACCCAAAGAGCGGGGCACGATGTGGCCATGGTGGATTTGATGGCCGAAAAGGAGATGCGATCCGTTCTCAAAGAGGCGATCGAAGGTTGCCGCCCAGATGTGATCGGACTATCGGTAAGGAATATCGACGACCAGAATATGGACCATCCCAGATTCCTGTTAGATCCGGTCAAAGAAATCGTAACGGGTTGCCGAAGTCTTTCAGAGGCCCCAATCGTTTTAGGCGGCGCAGGATATAGCATCTTTCCAGAAAGTGCCCTGTCCTTCTTAGGTGCAGACATGGGAATTCAAGGCGAGGGAGAAGGGGTATTTCCAAGCGTGGTAGAACGAATTGAAAAGGGCGCGGGCCTTTCAGGGTTGCCGGGTCTTTATCTGCCCGGCCATGGCCTCCAGGGTGAAAGAACGTTTGAGAAAAATCTGGATACCTTACCTCTTCCTGATACCACCCTCTTTTCACCATCCTCTCAAGAAGAAGACCTCTGGATGCCGGTTCAGACCAGACGAGGATGTCCTTTGAACTGCAGTTATTGCAGCACAGGAACCATTGAAGGTTGGATGATCAGGAAACATTCTCCAGAGTCCATTATCCAATGGATCGCCCACTGGCGGAATATTGGGGTTCATCAGTTCTACTTCGTTGACAACACCTTCAACCTTCCGTCCTCCTATGCCAAAGAAATCTGTCGGAAGCTGATTGATTACGACCTGAATATAAGATGGTGGTGCATCCTTTACCCTAAGCATATGGCTAAAGAATTGGTAGGGCTCATGGCCAGAGCCGGTTGTGAGCAAGTGAGTATGGGGTTTGAAAGCGGTTCTGAACGAATTCTAAAGAATATGAATAAGAGGTTTACCCTTGAAGAGGTGCGACAAATTTCCGAGATCTTATCTGGCCATGGCATCAGGCGAATGGGGTTTCTATTATTAGGGAGTCCTGGTGAAACGAGAGAATCCGTTGAAGAAAGCCTTCTTTTCGCCGATTCCCTAAATCTGGATACCTTGAAAGTCACCGCGGGGGTCCGTATTTATCCACAGACCCTTCTCGCGGAGAAGGCCTTAGAGGAAGGAGCGATTCCATCTCAGGATGACCTTCTTTTCCCACGATTCTACATGGCAAAAGGCCTTGAGCCTTGGCTGCATGATACTCTGAAAAGTTGGGCCATCGCCCGGCCCCATTGGAGGGTTCAAGATTTCAGCTGAGGGAACGGGCAGTCATCACGCCTTCGGCGCAACCCTTGCTCGCGGGACTCGACTCAAATCGATAAGAGGTTCCGCCCTGCCTTCGCCGGAGGGGCTCCCGCCTACGCGAAGCCAGCGCTTCGGCGGGCGTAGGTAGGTCGCACAGGCAGGTCTAAATCTTTCTCACCTGGGCCGTCTGCTTCGTCCCGATCACCTGGAACCCCCAATGTCTGCCCCGGTTTTCATAACAGGAAGAGAGATACTTATTTTTTCCGGAGGACCGATTGAATTATAGGGTCAAATATAGCAATAATGATTATATTCTCACATCTGAAGGGATTGGCGAATGACGAAAGGAGCCTCGCTTTAAAATTCAGTCCCAAAGAACACACGGTGGAAATCGAAAGCGTAGGAAACTCATGAAGAAACTTGTTCATACCAGAGAAATCTCAATGCGAACTTCCGATCTGGGGGATCATTACATCCTGGTGGAGGGCAGCCTTATAGACCATCGGTTTCAGAAGAAGCAAAACGAGCCCTTAGAACAGTCCGAACTTGTGCACCATATGGTGATTCAACTGAAGATCAAGGGTCCCGAGATGCTGATCGAACAGGCAGAGGCCACGATGCCTCATCATCCCAGGGAAGAATGCCCAGAGGTGCTTCCCTGGATCCGAAATCTGGAGGGAGTCAGGATCGCTCCGGGCTTCACCATGAAGGTAAAGAAGATCATCGGAGGCATAAAAGGCTGTGCACACCTGACAAGCCTCGTCATCGCCATGGGGGAGTCCGCCGTCCAGGGGTACTGGGCTGCCTATGGCGCGGGAAGAGAGGGACGGCCCCCTCGGGAACAGGAAATAAAAAATGTCGTCAACACCTGCTATCTTTGGAGGGAGGATGGCCCTATCATCAGGGGGATCCGTGAAGCAAGGGAATCCCATGATTCATCAGAATAGAGTAGAAAACGGTGTAACCCTCAGTCACGGGTATTAACTCCATCGTCCCGGCACGGATATCTTCGAAAATCTTAGAATGCGGATTCCATTGATATTTGACATGGAGGGCAACATTTGCCGAAAAAATGCAGTCGGGAAAGGGTTGGGAAGGTGGCTTGAGTTAAAGGGGCAAGTGACGGTTTCCGCTCTAACATTTTCTCCAACATCCCTGCCGGTCCTATGCCGAACCTGAGACTGATGCATTACAAAATGGCTCCTATTCCTTTATGTATTTAAGAGAAGAGATTTGATTATTTGTTTTGATTATGATTCAGTATCAACTGGCCGAAGATATTGATTTAAGGGTCAAAGAGATTCTCCGAAAACTGAAGATGGCCCATATCGACGAGACCCGGGTGATCTGCCTGAGGAGTAAGGGGTCCGGAAGTAGAAGGGTAATCGCCCGGTGCCACGGACTATCACGGATCATGCAACTCGCCCTTAACAAGACCCCTCATTATGTCATTGAGGTCCTCTCCGAAAGTTTTGATCGACTCAACAAAGAAGACCAGACCAAGGTGTTGATCCACGAGATCCTTCATATCCCTCATTCCTTCGGAGGAGGCTTCCGGTCTCACAGGCCTTTTGTTACACGGGCAAAAGTTCAAAGAATGTATGATAAATTTATAAAGACTGAATAGGAATTTCTATAAGTGCGGAAGGCGTCTGCAGTGAAATAACATAAAGAATATGAATCACTGTTAGCGCTTTTCCTATCTGTTATTCTCCTACAACTTTATCAACCTTTCTTGCTTCCCCATGATCATCCATTTTTCTGGACCTTGAAATGATTGACATAAATTGAACCCAAGAGGGTAGACTGGTTCCCCAATCGTTGATTGACAGTGTGGACCAAAAAGATGTAGTTTTTTCTGAGATAAATAGTACGCCAGGGAATAGTGATGAGATGTCCTAAATGCAATTTTGTGCAATCGGATCAAAATACTGAATGCCTAAAGTGCGGCATTGTTTTTGAAAAATATCAAGACCGCAGACTTCCTCCTTTGAGGAAGGGGGCCGTCTCTGAAAAAAAAGGGAGCACCTCCGAAGAAGGGACCCTTTTTGAAAAATTGATCCTTTTTGTCGAGCCGAAAGTAAATCCCTTTTACTTTGGCGGCAGAATCATCGTTTTTTTGATCATTTTTATCTGGGGGTGGAAATTTATTCTTACCCCAATGGCGAGAAACTATGCCGGCGAGAGTTTTTTTCACCTGGTCAACCTTCCTTTCCACGAGGCGGGGCACCTCTTCTTCCAACTTTTTGGGCAGTGGATGGGATCTCTTGGCGGAACACTTGGTCAATTGCTAATTCCCTCCGTATGTCTTCTTGTTTTTCTTATCAAAATGAAAAATCCATTCGGCGCATCCGTGTCTCTGTGGTGGCTCGGGGAAAGTTTCATGGATATTGCTCCGTACATTAATGATGCCAGGACCCAGGAGTTGGTACTTTTAGGCGGGATCACAGGAAGGGAGGCAGATTACGGGTACCATGACTGGGAATTTATTCTTAATGAGATAGGGTTGCTTCAATACGACCATACCTTGGCTCACATAGCACAATATTTTGGGATTGTTCTGATGTTTATCTCCTTCGCATGGGCTGGCTATTTACTTTATAAGCAGTATAAGAATCTCGATTTGACCTAAATGGTGTTCTGAAGTTATAAAGTTAAGGTATTTCATCATCTGACATCTGCAGCCGCACGGTACCTTCTATTGGCAGAGCGTTGAACAGGTGACCCGCGGGTCATCACAAAACAATTTATGATAAGGAGAATAGGATGAACCTGATTGACGAGCTAAAGGAATCGCTCAGGATGGAAGTCAGACCGAACTCTGAAGGGGTGGACTATCTTGAAGCAGTCATTTCCCTCAAGGAACTTGACCTGCTTCACTCTTTATTAAAAAAACATATAGGCCCCGCAACGAAGGTATCTGGAAAAGAAGCAAGTCTTCCGAAAAAGATTCAGAAAATCGTCGATTCTTTGGGTGGTTTGCGAATCGAGCAATCCTTTTTCTATAGACAAGAGGGGAAACAAGTCATATACGCTGCACTTTGGCCCTGGCAGTCCGACCCAAATAGGATAACGCTGAAGTCCGGTGTAAGTAAAACAGTCCCAGCGGCCTGATGATTTCTTCGGGACTAAAATAGGGCGCAGAGGCTGGACAAAAATTAATGAAATACCAAACCTTGTCACCTATGAGATCCTGAAATCGCAGGGCTTATACTGAACCAAGTTCAGTATAACATTACTTGATTCGGGGCATGGTTCAGGACCTGGTGGAGGAGCCCATTTCAGGAATTTTGGGATAATCTCACACCTCCCACATTTTTCTCTTACTTTTTCATTGCATCGTCCCGGTTTTTCCTTGTATCGCAAGAATAGGGAAGTGTCCATAATTTCTAATTTCCTGATTTCCCTAATTGATGCTTTGAACCGAAGGTGGTCGTACTATTTTGGTGGACTTGCGCATGCAAAAATTGGGGAGAATAGGGTCTTTTTTTAAGCAAAATAAATAGTTTCACCCATTTACACATAGGGGATACTATAATAGTATATTAAAATTATATGTTTACATGTAGGAGATCTTAGATGGCAGATAAAGAGCGGTCTGCAAAAAGCCCGAGGAAGCGCAAGGCGACGATACCGAAACCACAGGAAATTTGTGACGATATTCGCACGGCAACCAGCCCTGAGATTATCGCTCGTGCCATCCTTGAAAATCTTTACTACGTTCAGGGAAGGGTTCCGCAACTGGCAACGAGAAACGACTGGTACATGGCCCTGGCCTACACCGTTCGCGATCGTATGCTCAGTCGCTGGGTCAGGTCTCAGGATCTCATGATGCAGGATATCAAATATGTTAGCTACCTCTCTGCAGAGTTCCTTATGGGACCACACCTTGGAAACAGCCTGATCAGCCTGGGAATCGATAACGAGGTTCGTCAGGCGGTCAAGCAATTAGGGCTTGAGCTCGACGACCTCCTCGAGCAAGAGGAGGAACCCGGTCTGGGCAATGGCGGCCTAGGAAGGCTGGCCGCCTGCTTCATGGATTCCCTCGCGACCCTCCAGATTCCTGCCTTCGGATATGGGATCCGTTACGAATTTGGAATTTTCGACCAGAAGATTGAGGATGGCTGGCAGGTTGAGATCACCGACAAGTGGCTCCGTTTTGGCAACCCTTGGGAGATCCCGCGGCCCGAGATCGTGTTCAATGTGGGCTTCGGGGGCCACACCGAGGGTTACACGGATGACGAGGGCAGGTATCGAGTCCGCTGGATCCCAAGCCGTGTGGTGAAGGGAATGGCGTATGATACCCCTGTCCCGGGTTATAAGGTGGAGATGATCAACGTGCTGCGCCTGTGGAAATCGGAGGCGGTTGAATCCTTCGACTTTCAGGCATTCAACGTGGGAGACTACTACGGTGCTGTGAATGAAAAGGTTGTTTCCGAAACGATCTCGAAGGTGCTCTATCCAAACGATGAACCCGAGATCGGGAAGAGGCTTCGCCTAATCCAGCAGTACTTTTTTGTCTCCTGTTCCCTTCAGGACATGATGCGCATGTCCCGTATCAAAAAGGCCCCTCTCGAAAATTTTCATGAGATCGTTGCAGTTCAATTGAACGACACGCATCCCTCCATTGCGATTGCCGAACTGATGAGGCTGCTTGTCGATGAGCACCTCATGGGCTGGGAGGAGGCCTGGCAGATTACTCAGAAGACGTTCGCCTACACCAATCATACCCTTCTTCCGGAGGCCCTGGAGAAGTGGCCGTTACCTCTTTTCAGAGAAATTCTCCCGAGGCACCTGGAGATCATTTACGAAATTAACAGACGTTTCCTGGATGAGGTTCGCCTCAAACATCCTGGCGATGAGGATAGGGTTCGACGCCTGTCGATTATCGATGAGTCACACGACAGGTATGTGCGGATGGCCCATCTGGCCAGTGTGGGAAGCCATGCGATCAATGGCGTGGCCGCATTGCACACGGAGTTGCTCAAACAGACGGTTCTTCGCGATCTCTATGAGCTCACTCCTGAGAAATTCTCCAACGTCACAAATGGCATCACGCCCCGTCGCTGGGTCGCTTTGAGTAACCCGGAACTGACCGATTTGATCACCAGCAAGATCGGTGATCGTTGGATCAGCCACTCGGAGGATCTAAGAAAACTTGAGCCCTTTGCAGATGACCCCAAGTTTCAAGAAGCGTGGCGTCGGATCAAACTCAATAACAAGAAGCGGCTCGCCAAGCTCATCAAAGGGGACACGGGGATCGTCGTCGATCCGGATACGCTCTTCGATATCCAGGTGAAGCGGATCCACGAGTACAAACGCCAGCATCTCAACGTCCTTCATGTCATCACGCTCTATAATCGCCTGAAGAAGAATCTCAAGGAGGATGTCCCGCCGCGGACAGTGATTTTCGGCGGAAAGGCGGCGCCCGGATACTTCGTGGCAAAGCTGATCATCAAGCTCATCAACTCGGTGGGAGATGTGGTCAACAACGACCCCGATATTGCGGGCCGCCTGAAGGTTGTCTTTTACCCCGACTTCAACGTAAAGCATGCACAGCCCATCTACCCCGCTGCGGATCTTTCCGAGCAGATCTCGACCGCAGGCAAAGAGGCCTCGGGAACGGGGAACATGAAGTTCTCCATGAACGGTGCCCTGACGATTGGGACACTGGATGGCGCGAATGTGGAGATCCGCGAGGAAGTGGGCGCCGAAAATTTCTTTCTCTTCGGGTTAACCGCTGAGGAGGTCATGGGTCTGAAATCGAAAGGGTACAACCCGTGGGAATACCACCATTCAAACTCCGAGCTTCGGGAAGCCATCGATCAGATCCGTTCCGGCTATTTCTCCCGAGGGGATCGAACCCTCTTCGAGCCATTGGTCGATTCTCTGATCTCTCGCGACGACTACATGCTTTTTGCTGACTACGCCTCCTATATCGAATGCCAGGATCGGGTAAACCAAGTTTATCAGGACCAGAAGAACTGGACGAGGATGTCGATTCTGAATGTAGCTCGCATGGGGAAGTTTTCTTCGGACCGATCCATCCGGGATTATTGCGAAAGAATCTGGAATGCGAAGCCGATCCGGATGGATAAGGAATGAATGAGTACTTCCCCTGTGCCCTATACCCTATGCTCCATGCTCTTATTACTTCATTCAAGGAGGATTTATGCCAGTTGCTGACTATAAAACCTACTGTAAGATGATCGACAGGGCAAAGGAGAAACACTTTGCCTACCCTGCCATTAATGTCACGTCACTCACCACAGCCAACGCCGTTCTAAAAGGGCTTGCCGAAAGCAAGAGCGATGGAATTATTCAAGTCTCCACTGGCGGCGGTGCCTTTGCCTCTGGCTCTTCTGTGAAGAACATGGCCCTAGGTGCGATCTCGATCGCCGACCATGTCCACCGGGTGGCAGATCATTACCCCATCTATGTCGCGCTGCACACGGATCACTGTCAGGCCGATGTGCTCGATCGTTTCGTCATCCCGCTCATCGATGAAACGGAGAGGCGCCGTGCTGCAAGCAGGCCCAATCTCTTCAACAGCCATATGTTTGACGGAAGCGCCCTGCCCCTAAAGGAGAACCTCGATATATCCGTCAAACTTCTTGAACGCTGCCATAAGAACGAGTTGATCCTTGAAATCGAGGCTGGGGTCGTTGGGGGAGAAGAGGATGGCGTCAAGGCGGAGGCCTCTGCGAAGCTTTACACGACGCCCGAAGATACCCTTGAGGTAGCCAGACGCTTCACTGCCGTGAAAGGTGCTCGTTACCTACTCGCTGCGACCTTTGGGAACGTGCACGGCGTTTACAAGCCGGGGCATGTGAAGCTCAAGCCCTCCATTTTGAAAGATTGCCAAGATGCCGTCGAAAAGGCTTATGGTAAAGAAGCTCGATTCGCTCTCGTTTTTCACGGAGGGTCGGGGTCAACGTTGCAAGAGATCCGCGAGGCCGTTGACTATGGCGTGGTCAAGATGAACATCGATACCGACACCCAATATGCCTTTACCCGAGCCATTGCCCACCACATGTTAAAGAATTATGACGGCGTCCTCAAGGTGGATGGGGAAGTAGGAAACAAGAAGAATTATGATCCTCGTTCCTACCTCGCGTCAGGCGAAGCTTCCATGGCGGAGCGTGTGAAAGAAGCCGTCAGGGATCTGAGAGGAGAAGGAACGACACTTTTTAAAGGATGAACAAGAAATCGGCAACATGGTTCAAAGGTCGAGGTCAACAATCCGGTTTGAAATCTTTGAAGTCATCATCCGATCCTCTATGCGCACTGTCCTTGGCTATTTTCTGAGGAACGCATAGACGCTAAGCTCGAGGAATTTACAATGCCAAACAGCGATCTGCTCATCCTTGGAATCGACCTGGGAGGAACAAAAATCCTTACTTCAATCATCAACCCTCAGGGGAAGATGCTTTCCCGCGACCACAGCGTGACCCCTGCCTCGAAGGGTCCGGAGGCGGTGATTCAGGCAATTCTGGAATCGGCTGAGCGCGCCCTCAAAGGAGCGTCCATAACGATCGGCGGCGTCTCTGCTATCGGCGTGGGAGCACCGGGCCTGTCCGACCCGAAGGCAGGCATTCTTTTCACCTCTCCCAATCTGCCAGGATGGGAAGATGTCCCTCTGCGGGACATCCTTCAGGAGAAGCTGAAGAAAAAGGCTTTCCTGATCAACGACGGAAGTGCAGCAGCCCTTGGAGAATATTACTTCGGAGCGGCAAAGGGAGTTTCTCATTTCGTCTATGTCACGATCAGCACGGGCATAGGAGGAGGCATCGTGATTGACGGACAGATTTACAGCGGCTCCACGGGCATGGCTGGGGAGATTGGCCATATGACCATCGCGGATGAAGGACCTCTTTGCCAGTGCGGAAACCAAGGATGTTGGGAGGCTCTGGCCTCCGGGACAGCCCTTGCCAGGGCTGCCCAAAAGCGAATCGAGTCAGGAGAGGAAACAACGATTCTCAACTTTGCTGATGGGAAGATCGAAAACGTTACAGCGGAGACCATTCATTCCGCCGCGGAAAAGGGCGATCGCGTGGCCAACGAGCTGATTCTGAAGACTGCCTACTACGTGGGGGTGGGACTGGCGAATCTGATCAACATCTTCAATCCTGAAATGATCGTGATCGGAGGCGGGCTATCCAACATAGGAGACCGGTTGCTCAAGCCTGCTTATGAGGTGGCGGAGAGACGGGCTTTCAAAAGGGCCTACCAAGCGGTCCGCTTCGTCCAGGCCGCGCTCGGACGCAATTCGGGCGTTTTAGGAGCAGCTGCTTTCGCCTATCACGAAATGAAGAAAAAAGGATGATGTTGGAATCGAAACAAAGTGCAGAGGTTGGCTGCGGAACAGGCCGCCGGGATTCGAAAGCTTTAGAATGCGCTTGTTTGACTTTATGGGTCATGAACCTTGCTCAGAGAGATGGAGTCTTTTCATGTTATGCACCGCTCTGTGTCCAATCGCTGAGTGGTGGCGCTCTAAAGCTTTCTTACCCGCCAACCTGTCCCTTATCAACCTTGGAGGTTTCCTGCGCAATCGTAACGGAGATTTAGTAATGAACCATTCAAATACTAAGATCATCATAGAGGGGGGACGGGATGGCAAAAAGTGATCTCAATTTTGAAATAACGAGACTGGGAGAAAGTCGCATTCCATCTCCGATGAAGGGGGTGCGGTTCGTCCGCGATGACGAGCCTTTGCTGATCTACTCCGATATTAAAGAGATCCAGAAGCTTCTTAACGAGGGCAAGAAGCCTCCGTCCATGGAACTTGCAGGGCCGAGAGAAACGATCTACTTCGACCCTTCGAAATTGAAGTGCGGCATCGTGACCTGCGGAGGATTGTGTCCTGGCTTGAACGATGTCATCAGGGCGATCGTCTTCAGCCTTTTTCACCACTACGGAGTGAAGACCGTTTACGGCTTCCCTTATGGATATGAGGGACTCGCCCCTAAATATGGTCACACACCCATTGATCTCAACCCCCAGGTGGTGAGTCGAATCCATGAAATGGGAGGAACCATTCTCGGTTCATCGCGGGGAAATCAGGACGTCTCGCAGATGGTGGATACACTGGAGCGCATGGGGATCGGTATTCTATTTACCATCGGCGGCGATGGAACCCTGCGGGGGGCCCATGCGATCAGTGAAGAGGTGGGGCGGCGAGGATTGAAGATTGCGGTGATTGGAATTCCCAAGACCATTGATAATGACATCTCGTATGTCCAAGTATCTTTTGGGTTTGATACAGCTGTCTCCGAGGCAAGGAGAGTTACCTATGCAGCGCATAGCGAGGCGGAAGGGGCTCGGAATGGGGTCGGGCTCGTCAGATTGATGGGCCGGGAGTCTGGTTTCATCGCTGCCTTTGCCGTGCTCGCGGACACCCAGGTCAATTTCTGCTTGGTGCCGGAAGTCCCTTTTAAACTGGAAATTTTCTTGGAAGCCCTCAGGGAGAGGTTGGAGCGGAGAGGCCATGCAGTGATCGTCGCTGCCGAGGGTGCGGGTCAAGAGTTGATGGAGGCCACAGGGGAAAGAGATGCCTCCGGAAATATCCGCATGAGTGACATTGGCATTTTTCTCAGGGAACAGATCAGGGCCTATTTCAACCGGCTCGGCATTGGAATCACGCTCAGGTACATTGACCCGAGCTATACGATCCGGAGCCAGCCGGCCAACGCGCGTGATTCGGCTTATTGCCTGTTACTCGGTCACAATGCAGTGCATGCTGGGATGGCAGGACACACGGACATGGTGGTCAGCTTCTGGAAGAATGAATTCACCCATGTGCCCATCGCTATGGCCGTTTCCGAACGGAAGAAGATCGATCCAAACGGGTGGTTCTGGAGCAGCGTCATTGCTTCCACGGGACAACCCAGAGACCTCGGGTAGTCTTAGGAGTCCAAATTTTGTTTCGTAAAGGGTAAGGCCGGATATTCGAATTTGTAACACACGAAAAGGAGTCGTCGTGATGTTTGAACAGATGCTACGCCACACTCAGTTGCTTGAAATTGTGGGCGACACGATCCGGGTCAGGGCGAAAGATGTCGCCTTTGGAGATGTCGCTCTCGTGGAGAACGTCGATGGCGAGACCTCGATTGCACGCGTGGTTGAGCTCAACCGCGACATCGTCAGCCTCCAGGTCTTTGCGGGAGGAAAAGGGTTATCAACGGATGCGACCGTCCAATTTCTCAACCGCCCCCTCGACGTCACCTATTCTGAAAACATCTTGGGTCGGATATTCAGGGGATCGGGTGAGCCTATCGACGGAGGCCCGGACCTCACAGGAGACCCAAAGATCAAGGCGGGCGGACCAACCGTCAACCCGATGATGCGGATCCTGGCCTCAAAAATGATTCAGACCAACGTGCCCATGATCGATCTCTTCAACTGCCTGGTCGAAAGCCAAAAGATCCCCATCTTCTCCGTCGCCGGAGAGCCCTACAATGAATTGCTCGCCCGCATCGGGTTCCAGGCCGACGCCGACATCGTGGTCTTCGGGGGGCTGGGTCTCATCTTTGACGATTACCATTTCTTCCGCACGGTCTTCGAGGAGCACGGCATCTTTCACCGGACGGTGATGTTCGTGAATCAGGCGTCTGATCCAATTGTGGAACGCATGCTCGTCCCGGATATGGCCCTCGCCGTGGCCGAACGGTTTGCGGTTGAGAAGAACCAGCGTGTCCTGGTCCTCCTGACGGACATGACGGCGTACGCAGATGCCATGAAAGAGATCGGGATTGCGTTGGAACGCGTTCCGGCTACTCGGGGTTACCTGGGGGACCTTTACACGCAGCTTGCCAGGCGCTATGAAAAGGCCTGCGACTTCAAAGGCGCCGGCTCCGTGACGATTCTCACGGTGACCACCATGCCCGGGAATGATGTGACCCATCCCGTTCCTGACAACACGGGGTACATCACAGAGGGACAGTTCTATCTTCACGACGGGATCATCGATCCCTTCGGTTCCCTCTCGAGGCTGAAGCAGCGAGTCATCGGCAAAGCCACGCGGGAGGACCACGGTCAGATCATGAATACGATGATTCGCTTCTACGCGAACGCTCAGGAGGCAGAGAAGAAGGAGGCCATGGCCTTTGAACTGTCTCCCTTCGACCAAAAATGTCTCAAATTCGGCCGCCTCTTTCGCGAGCGGTTCATGGACATTCGAGTGTCGATCCCTGTCCTCGAGGCTCTTGATCTCTGCTGGAAGACGCTGGCTGAATGCTTTGAACCACAGGAGTTGCTCATGAAACAGACCCTCATCGACAAGTACCTCCCCAAGGGGGAGTCCGGGGCGAAAAAGGAGTGAGGTATAATCCCTCAGATACGGTTACGGTCGCAAGTACACCCGAGGTCCAGGGGTGGGCTATTCACCCGGAGCGGTTCAGTGGCGAATCCTTTTCCTGCTGAACAGCTGCTTGCGACGCATGAGGTTAGAAATCACTTATGGAATTCGCTTCGACGATTTGCGCAGTCATGTCAAATGAAATCGCCATACGGAAACGCGAGGAAGGAATAGGCCACCACTGGACCTAGCGCGCCAGAACATAACTGAGAGATTACAGTGAGGTCTCCATGGCCAAGTTGAAACTGAGCAAACAGTCTCTGCAAAAACAGCGCGAGCTCCTCAAGCTCTACAGACGATTGCTGCCTTCACTCGACCTGAAGCGTCGACAGCTCACGGTGGAAACGCAAAAGGCAAGGCAGGAGCATGCCGCTGCTCAAGCAGCTTTGGAGGAACTCGATACGAAGATCGGCGCTGAGCTGCCCATGCTGGCGAGCCCGGACATGGATCTCACCGGTTTGGTCAAGAAGGCCGACCTGAGGGTAGGAGAGCAGAATATCGTGGGGGTCAGGCTCCCGGTCCTCGAACGGATGGAATTCGAGGTGACAGACTATTCACGACTCGCGACGCCGGCTTGGGTCGATGTATTGGTGGAACGGTTGAAGGAGGCCGCTGAGGAGCGCATCCGGGTTGAGATCGCGCGGGAGCGGGTCCGAGTACTCGAGCAGGCGACCCGCCGGATTACGCAACGAGTCAACCTTTTCGATAAGATTCTGATTCCGACGACCAAGAGAAATATCCAGCGCATTCAAATTTTCTTGGGCGATACCGACCGAGCGGCTGTGGTGACATCAAAGATTGCCAAGGCGAAGCAGGCCGAGCAGCGACAGCTGGCCTTTCCCGGAGAGACGGTCTCATGAGCATCATTGCATTAAACAAGGTCACCTTCGTCGGCCTGATGGACGACAAGGGAAAACTGCTCGACGACTTGCAGGACAGGGGCTGTCTTGAGCTCATTCCTCTGACCACGGAGGGGGAAAGGGTGAGTCAGGAAGGTCCCTCGCAGAGAGCGCGTGAGGCATTGAAGTTCCTGCTGGGTTCCCCGCAACGGAGACGACAGGTGAGAGATCCTGTTCGGTTCGATGCCGCCGGGGTCGAACGTCAGGTGCACGACCTTCAGCACCGCTTGCAGGACCTTGAAGAGGAGCGAGACGCTCTGACCAAACGCATCGGGGACCTGAAGCCCTGGGGAGACTTTGTTTTCCCCCCTGTGGAAGAGATGGCCGGCCAGAGGCTTTGGTTTTACGTGTTCCCTCACAAAGAGATGAAAAAAATGGAGGCCATCCCCTTCCCCTGGGAAGTCGTCCGGAGTGATCAACTCTACTGTTACGTCGCAGTCGTCTCCGAGAGAGAACCCGCGGAAATGCCGGTCCCACGAAGCCACTTGGGCAGCCAGCCTCGGCATGAGCTGGAGCACCGACTCGAAGAGGTGGAATTGGCGATCGAAGACGCACAGGCCGAGCGCGCCTACCTGACCCGTTGGTGCTTCCTCTTTGCACGAAGCCTCGGTCAATTGGAGGACAGGGCCGCAAGGATCGAAGCCGCTTCGCAAACGTTCGACCAAGACCCGGTCTTTGCCTTACAGGGGTGGGCCCCCAAAGAAAAGGTCGGAGAACTCCGGGATTACGCGGAGAAGCAGGGAGTGATGTTCGAAGCTGAGGAACCGGGCCCATCCGATCAACCACCCACGATGTTCCGAAATCCGCCCTCTCTTGCAGTCGGTGAGGACCTCGTCACGTTCTATATGACGCCGGGATATTGGACCTGGGACCCGTCTTCGGTGGTCTTCATCTCCTTTGCAGTCTTTTTTGCCATGATTCTGTCTGACGCTGGCTACGCTGCCCTGCTCGGCCTGGGATTGCTGATGTTCTGGAAGAAGTTGGGACGCTCAGAGGTGGGCCTCCGTTTCCGCTTTCTGGGAATGGCATTGGTTCTCGCCTCCATCGTTTATGGCATCATGGTGGGAAGTTACTTCGGAGTCTCACCTTCGCCAGGTTCGCTCCTAGCGAATCTCCGGCTCATCGACATGTCGAATACGAGCCTGATGATGGCGATTTCGGTCGTCATCGGAGTGATCCACGTGGTGTTAGGGAATGTGATGGATGCCTGGCGGTACGGAAGGCGTGTCGAGGCCCTGCCCTCGCTCGGATGGGCATGCATTGTGGCTGGAGGTCTTATGCTGGCAGCGGCCATGTCACTCAAGATCGGGTGGCTCGGGCAGCTTGCGACGATCGTGATGGTGGCGGGAGGACTTCTCATCATCCTTTTTACGGGTGTGGGGGCGAAACCGCTTTCACGATTGATCCAGGGATTCCTCGGCTTGACAAAAATCACGAGCGTTTTTGGCGATGTCCTTAGCTACCTCCGCCTTTTCGCCCTGGGGCTGGCCACAGCCTCTCTGGCAGTCTCTTTTAATGAGATGGCCGAACAGATCCGCGCAGGGATTCCGAGGATGGGGGTGATCCTGGCCCTAGGGGTCCTTGTTCTTGGACATGCCATGAACTTCATGCTGGGCCTCTCAAGTTGCGTGATCCATGGGCTTCGCCTGAACGTGATCGAGTTCTTCAATTGGGGACTTAAAGAAGAGGGCAGGCTCTATCAACCATTTAAGAGAAAGGGGAATGAAGGATGGATGCATTGATACTGACACTGGGATGGATGGGCATTTATGCGCCCTTGGCGCTGGGTGCCATTGGCAGCATGGTGGGCTGTTCGCGTGCCGGCATGGCGGCATGCGGGGCCATGCTCGATGTTGAAAGAGGCTTTGGCCGTTTCGTCGGCATCGCCGCGATGCCATCGTCTCAAACGATCTATGGCATCGTGGTCATGGTCATGCTGCGCCGTGAGGTGACGGTGACGAATGCCCCAGGCATGTTCGCCATCGGACTTCTTGCCGGGCTGGCCTTGATGTTGAGCGCCTTCGCCCAGGGAAGCGCCTGTGCGGCGGCAATCAATGCCTCGAAAAGCAAGCCCGAGGTCTTTGGAATTTCCCTGGCCCCTGCGGCGCTGGTGGAAGGCTTTGCGGTCTTCGCTTTCGTCTTTGCCCTTGTGCTGGCAGGCGGCATCCCCAAGTAGAACCTGAGAATGAGAGGTAACAGTTCAGCCCTTTGAAAGATTGGCTAAACTTCCCTGCCTGCCGGCAGGCAGGAATGCAAAATGCAAAATTCAAATTGCAAATCTCAAAATGGGTAAGTATTCTCCCTTTAAATTTACATTTTTCATTTTGCCTGTCTGCCGACAGGCAGGCAATTTTCATTTTTCAATGCAATTTAGCGTCTCTTATCAAATGGCTAAATTGCTACGACGAGAGGTGGTGGAAATATGGCAGAATCAACCAAGATAGCATCGGGTGTGCAGGAACTCATTGGCAGGATTCGGGACGAAGGCGTTCAGTCCGGGAGGCAAGAGGCAGAGAAGATACTTCAAAAGGCCAGGGATGAAGCAGCCAAGATCCTTTCTGATGCCAAAGCAGAAAGCCAGGCCATGCGCGAAAAAGCCCAGACGGACATCGAGGCTTACCGCGCCGCAGCCCTCGAGGCGCTCAAGCTCTCGGCCCGCGACACGGTGCTCCAACTTAAATCCAAGGTGGCTTCCTCGTTCGAGGTGTTTGTCAGACGGCTGGTCACCTCCGCAACCCATGACGAGGAATTCATCAAAGCGCTGGTTCTGGTGTTGGCCGGCCATGTGGCCGACGAGTTCATCAAGGACAGAGAGGTTCAGATCTTAATTGATAAGGCCATCCTGAGCGGCCAGTCCGACCCTAAGCTCCGCGAGCGTGGCAAACAGACGATCATGGCACTCTCCAGCGACATGCTGAGAGAAGGCATTCAACTCATTCCGAGCGGCGAAGTCCATGGAGGTGCGCGCGTCCGTTTGGTCAAAGATCAACTCGAAATCGATCTGTCGGATAAGGCGCTCGCGCACATGCTTTATCAATCGTTACTGCCACGCTTCCGGGCGATCCTCGAGGGCATCGAATGACGGCAGGCGTGAAAACGTACTATACCCTGGTGAGCAGTTTGCCTCCATTGCCTCACTTCGAGCGGGCGGAGCGGCTGCCCATCACCCGGTACCGACTCGAGCAGCGCCTGAGAATGCTTGAGGCCGAGGATGCCAGCCAGCTCAGCGCAGCTGAGGCGCTGATCGGCTGGAGGCCGCAGCGGCCCGTGGCGAAGGCGGACGAGGAGATGCATCGGTATTACCGCGCCGTGATCGATCGGCCCCTCCATCCTGCTTTGCGAGAGTTCATTGAATTCCGGATGGATCAACAGACGGTCATGGCTGCGTTGAGGCGGAAGCGGAGCAAAATGGGCCTGCCGTCAGGAGGGCAGAGATGGGGTGCTGGCCGCTGGGTTCGCTGGATCGAGGAACACTGGGACGATCCCGATTTTCGTCTTGGCTCGATCGTCCCGTGGATCTCTGAAGCACGGAATTATGTTGAATCCGGAGAGGCGGTTCATCTGGAGCGCCTCCTGATGAACACCTCCTGGCAGCGCCTCAGCCGGATGGCTGATCGGAATCTGTTTGGATTTGAAGCCGTGATCGCGTACGTATTCCGGTGGGACATCGTGAAGAACTGGCTTGCTCACGATGGCGAAGCTGGCAAGAAAAAGTTTCAGGAGTTGATGAAGGAGGTCATGGATGGCCAACAACGATAAATCAAAGGGACTCAAGACCGCCACCGTCGTGGGAGTAAAGGAGAGCCTCGTCACCGTCGAAATGGACGAGAAGACGCCCATCAAGAAGAACGAAGTCGGTTACATCTGCGTCGGCAACGAACGCCTCAAGGCAGAAGTCCTTCGTGTCCATGGCCGCACGGCCGACATGCAGGTGTTCGAGGATACGGAGGGCGTTCGCTCGGGAGACCAGGTTGAGCTGACGGATGAGTTGCTCTCGGTTGACCTGGGCCCGGGTCTTCTCGGCCAGGTGTTTGACGGTCTGGCAAATCCCCTGGCGGTCATTGCCCGGGAGCACGGGTTCTTCCTGCCCCGAGGGGTCGATACCCCCTCGATGGATCGAAATAAAAAATGGACCTTTACGCCCGCGGTCTCCATCGGGAGCAAACTTGTGGCAGGGCAGCCCTTGGGGAGTGTTCCGGAAGGGCCGTTCCAGCACAAAATCATGGTTCCTTTCAGCGAACCGGGTGAAGTCGAGGTCACATGGATCAGGGAAGGGAGTTTTGAGATCGATGCCCCCATCGCACGGATTCACGCTTCCGGTGGCAATGAACGGGAGCTGACCATGAGGCAACGCTGGCCGGTGCGAAGGCCCATCCCAGAGGGCCTCCTCCGCCGGCGGCTCGTAGAACGCCTCTTTCCCGTTGAGCCTCTCACCACGACCCAGAGAATTATCGACACCTTTTTCCCCATCGCACGGGGTGGAACGGCCTGCATCCCGGGCCCCTTCGGTGCTGGGAAGACGGTGCTGCAAAGTCTGATCGCACGCTATTCCACAGTCGACGTGGTGATCATCGTGGCCTGTGGAGAGCGGGCAGGCGAGGTGGTTGAAACGATCACGGAGTATCCCGAGACCCCGGATCCCAGGACGGGCGGTTCGCTCATGGACCGGACCATCATCATCTGTAACACCTCGTCGATGCCCGTGGCTGCGCGTGAATCCTCTATCTATACAGGGGTGACCCTGGGTGAATACTATCGACAGATGGGTTACAACGTTCTCGTCATTGCCGATTCTACCTCGCGCTGGGCTCAAGCCATGCGGGAGACCTCCGGTCGGATGGAGGAGATCCCCGGTGAAGAGGCTTTCCCGGCATACCTGGATTCGGCGATCAAGACCATCTACGAACGTGCTGGCGTCATCCGCTGTCCTGATGGATCGATCGGGAGCCTCACCCTGATCGGCACCGTCTCGCCAGCAGGAGGGAACTTCGACGAACCGGTCACTCAGGCCACCCTGGGCACCGTCAAGACGTTCCTGGGCCTTTCCGCGGATCGTGCCTATCGGCGTTTCTATCCGGCCATTGACCCGCTGATTTCCTGGTCCCGGTATCTTGACCAGCTCAGGGACTGGTTCGGCAAGAACCTTGGCGGTGAGTGGGTGAGCGACGTGCAGAGTCTGCAGGAGTTGCTCCATCGGGGTGACACCATCTACCAGATGATGCAGGTGACGGGAGAAGAAGGGATTACCATGGACGACTATGTTCTCTGGCAGAAAGCGACACTGCTTGACATGGTCTACCTGCAGCAGGATGCCTTCGACGCGGTGGATATCTCCATGTCGAGAGAGAGGCAGTCGGAGAGCTTCAAACTTCTGAAGAAGTTGATCGATAGGATATACCGGTTTACGGATAAGGATGGGGCCAGAGACTTCTTCACTCGGTTGATGGGTCTCTACAAAAATTTCAATTACAGTGCGCCCGATTCTCCTGACTATCAAAAGTACAGGAAGGAGATCGAAGAAGTGGCGTCCTCCCATTCGGGATGAATGGCATGAGGCGCTTAACGCGCAACATCGTGCTCGATGGTAGCCGCAGGCTTTAGCCTGCGTGTGCAACCCAGGTGAGCACCAAGCATGTTCTGTCTAGACTTTGGAGATGCCTATGGATTCAAAGAAAATGATTGCAATGATTCATTCAAATCGCAGGGGTTTCTTGGCCAGCACCTTTCTGATTGGTGCGCTTGTGGTCTTCACCGTCTCTTGCGGGAAAAAGGAAGAGCCCAAAGCTACCGAAGAGGTTGTAAGGCCTGTGAAGATCATGGAGGTTGGGGCAACGACCGCGGATCCTGTGCAGCGTCGATTTCCGGGTACCGTCAGGGCCTCGAAGAGGGTTGATCTCGCTTTCCAGGTTGATGGACCACTGATCGAGCTTCCCGTCGAGGAGGGAAAACGCGTTAACAAGGGAGATCTTGTTGCGCGAGTCGACCCGAGAGATTTTGAGGTTGCATTGCGCAATGAGCAAGCCCGGCTGGAGACGGCGAGAGCAACGCTCAAATCGATGCGTCAGGCTCGACCGGAAGATATCCGGCGACTCACCGCTAACGTGGAGAAGGCAGAGGCGATCCTGCGCCTAGGTACCAAGGAGTACGACCGGTGGATGCGGATCCAGGCTGCCGACCCAGGAGCAGTCAGTCAACGCATGATCGATCGAGCCTTCGAAGCGAAAAAGACCGCTGAGGCGGACCTTGCAAAGGCCCGTGAGGAGCTCCAAATCGGCGAGCAGGGTGCCCGGCCTGAAGATATCGAGGCCAAGGAGGCGGAGATCAGGTCCCTGGAGGCTGCCGTGGATGGTGCAAAGCTGCGACTCAGCTACACCTACCTCAGAGCTCCTTTCTCGGGCATGATCTCCAAGCGACATGTCGACAACTTTCAAGAGGTCCGCCGCAAGGAGGCCATCGTCAGCCTCGATGACGTCATGCGCGTGGAAATTCTCGTCGATCTGCCTGAACGTGAGATCTGCCTGAACGTGATATGGCACTGGCTCGGGGAGGGGGGAGGTTGAAAGTGTACGGGGAGTTTGAGGCAGCTCCCGGAAAGCGATACCCACTGAGGGTCAAAGAGGTTGCGGCCCGGGCTGATCCGGTAACTCAGACCTACCGGGTGACCCTTGAGATGGAGCAGCCTAAAGAGATCACCATCCTTCCGGGCATGACAGGAAATGTGGTGGCGGAGGAGAAGTTGGTGAGTTCCTCTCGAATTGTCGTTCCGGCCATCGCTGTTTTTGCCTATGAATCCGGAGCTTCTCACGTGTGGGTGATCAAGCCGGAGACGATGACGGTCCATCGTCGAAAGGTGTCGACGGGGGATCTGACGGGAAAGGACAGCGTCATGATCCGCGAGGGGCTTAAACCCGGAGAAAAGATCGCGGTGAGCGGGGTCAGTCAGCTTCAGGAGGGCATGAAGGTAAGGCCCTTTGAGCAGGGAGAGTGGCAATGAACATCGCCGAATGGAGTATTCGCAGAAGCGTCATCACCTGGGTATTGACGATCCTGCTCGTCGCCGTGGGATGGGTCTCCTTCAACAACCTCAGCCGCTTGGAAGATCCGGAGTTTTCGATCAAGGAGGCGGTGATCACCACGCCTTACCCGGGTGCATCGGCAGCCGAGGTGGAAGAGGAGGTCAGCGATGTCATCGAGAGGGCCTGTCAGGAGTTGGGGCAGCTCGAGCGCGTGGAGTCTCGATCCGCCCGGGGGGTCTCCACGGTCAAGGCCATCATGAGGGATAAGTACGACAAGAACGCGCTGCCACAGGTATGGGATGAGCTTCGCCGCAAGGTAAACGATTACCAGCGATACCTTCCTCCTGGCGCGGGCCCTTCGATTGTCAATGACGACTTCGGGGATGTCTACGGGGTCTACGTGGCCATCACGGGTGAGGGCTACACGTACAAGGAAATGTATGAGTACGCCAAGTATCTGCAACGGGAACTGCTCAAAGCCCAGGATGTCAAGCGGATCGTCTTCTACGGAGTCCGTCCCGAAGTCATCTACGTTGAGATGCGGCGTGAGAAGATGGCCGAGCTCGGCATCTCTCCCGATGATATTTATCGGACGCTGGGATCGAAGAACATCGCGGCCTCTGCCGGCAATCTCGCCCTGGGAAGGGAATACATCCCGATCAATCCGACCGGAGAGTTCAAGTCTGAGAAGGAATTCGGCGACCTGTTGATCACGGGCCGAGGTCCAAAATCGGACAGCCTCATCTATCTTCGTGATGTGGCCGACATCAAGCGGGGTTACAAGGATCCTCCCGACACCCTGCTTCGCTACGATGGGAAGCCAGCGGTCGGTCTGGCCATCTCTACCGTTTTGGGCGGGAACGTCGTCAATATGGGAAAGTCTCTGGGCAAACGCCTTAAGGAACTTGAGCCACTCAGACCTGTTGGGATGGAGTTACAGGTCATTTCGCTCCAGAGCAGAGCCGTGACCGAGGCCATCGGCGGCTTTCTGATCAACCTGGTTGAAGCCATTGCCATCGTGATCATCGTGCTGCTGGTCTTTATGGGCCTTCGAAGCGGCCTGATCATCGGGGCGGTTCTCCTCGTGACGATCATGGGGACGTTCATCTTCATGGGGATGGGATCCATCATCCTGGAGCGGATTTCCCTGGGAGCCCTCGTGATCGCCCTGGGGATGCTTGTGGACAATGCGATTGTTGTGACAGACGGCATGCGGATGAAAATGCAACAGGGTGCCGATTCTCTCACGGCGGCCCGTGACATCGTTGGGCAGGTAGGTGTCCCGCTCCTTGGAGCAACGTTTGTCGCCGTCGCTGCCTTCGCCGCCATCGGCACCTCTCAGGACAGCACGGGCGAGTACTGCCGCTCTCTGTTCTACGTCATTCTGATCTCCCTCTTGATGAGCTGGGTGACCGCCGTCACAACCACGCCCCTCCTGTGCAAGACATTTCTGAAAGGGAAACCCGGCGGGAGCGCTGACCGGGGAAAGGAGAAAGATCCCTACGGTGGAAAATTCTACCAGCTTTACCGGCGTTTTCTCTCCGCCTGCATTCGTTTTCGATGGGTCACGCTGGCTGTTGTCGTAGGTCTATTTCTATCTGCCCTCATGGGCTTCGGTCATGTGAAGAACAGTTTTTTCCCTGACTCCACACGTCCCCAGCTCTATGTCGATTTCTGGTTTCGGGAGGGAACCAGTATCGACGAGACGGTTCACCAGATCGCAAGAGCCGAGGAATACCTGAAGAAACAGGAGGGCATCCCCCATGTGACAAGCATGATTGGCGGAGGACAGATCCGCTTCCTGCTGACGTACACGCCTGAATCTTCTCACCGTAGTTTTGCCCAAATACTTGTCGATGTCGATCATTACAAGCGCATCCCTACCCTGTCGAAGATGCTTCAGAAAGATCTCGAAGAGATGTTTCCTCAGGCCATGGTCAATGTAAGGCTCTTCATTCTTGGGCCTTCGACAGGAGGTAAGATCCAGCTCCGCCTATACGGGCCGGACCCGGAGGTCTTAAGAGGTCTCGGTGCAAAGGTGGAGGCCGTGCTGCGCGACGATCCCGTGGCCAAGGCCATCAGAAACGAATGGCGGGACCAAGTGAAGGTCTTGAGACCTCAGATGGCCGAAACCCAGGCCAAGCGAGCGGGAATCGAGAGGCCAGAGCTGGCCAGGACCATTGAATCCGCCTTTGATGGAACCCGTGTGGGCGTTTACCGGGAGGGCGACGAGTTGCTTCCAATCCTCGCCCGTTCTCCGGAATCCGAGCGAAAGGACCTGGACAGTCTCAAGGCCATTCAAGTCTGGAGCCCTGTGGCACGCAAAATGATTCCGGCGGGGCAGGTCGTCAACGAGTTCAAGATGGAATTTGAGGATCCTTACCTCTGGCGAAGGGATCGATCGAAAATGCTGAAGATCCATGCAGACCCGAGGGAGGGACTGCCGAGCGAGCTCATGGCACGGGTAAAGCCAAAGATTGAGAAAACCTTGAATGTAGACGTCGGACAGGTTCTCGGAAAGGGATTGGGGCCCGGAGAGGATCCGTACAAAAACTATGATGCCAGCACGCTAAAGGTGGGTTACTCCGACGTGTGGCCGTTGAAGGGCCTGCCCGGATACTCCATGGCATGGGGCGGGGAGGTTGAAGGGCCTGCCCGGATACTCCATGGCATGGGGCGGGGAGGCGGAGGATTCCGCCAAGGCGAATGATCGCCTTTCGAGCACGCTTCCCATATTCTTCGGCCTCATGGTTCTGATCGTGCTTTTCTTATTCAACTCCATCAAGAAGACCCTTGTGATCTGGTTGACCGTTCCGCTGTCGATTATCGGCGTCACCGTAGGGTTGCTTGTCTTTCGCCAGCCCTTCGGGTTCATGCCCCTTCTGGGTCTCATGAGCCTTTCCGGCATGTTGATTAAAAACGCCATCGTCCTGGTTGACGAGATTGACACCCAGATTGGCAGCGGAAAAAATAGGTTCCAGGCGATTCTCGACTCCGGAGTCAGCCGTTTGATTCCGGTCAGCATGGCAGCTTTAACGACGATTCTTGGCATGGCGCCTCTGCTCCAGGATGCATTCTTCGTAGCCATGGCGGTGACGATCATGGTCGGACTCGGGTTTGCAACATTGCTGACACTGATCGTCGTGCCTGTTCTTTATGCGATCTTTTTTCGGATCCAGCAGGGGGTGCACAACGGTCGGTCCGGATTATATTCGGCCGGATGCCCCGTCTCCGAAGGAGTGGATGGAAAAGGATGATCCGAGAATCCAGAGCCGGCCGGGGGACTTCGTCACGTGGTGGAAAGTCTTCAACGACCCGATTCTGGACACCCTCATAGAGAAAGCTTATCAGCAGAACCTGAACCTTCGGATCGCGGGAATTCGCGTCCTGGAGGCCCGGGCGATCCTGGGAATCGCCGTAGGAAATCTCTATCCCCAGACGCAGACCGTTGGTGGAACTTACGCGGTCACAAGGGTGAGTAAGAATGCGGCCAACACAACCTCCATCGCTGACATGCACTACAGCCAGCTTGGGGTGGGATTTGACGCGGCCTGGGAGATCGACCTCTGGGGGAAATTTCGTCGCGGTATTGAATCCGGTATTGCAAACCTCGAAGCCTCGATCGCAGGTTACGACGACGTCCTGGTTTCCTTGACGGCGGAGGTGGCTCGGACCTATATCTTGATCCGGACGATCGAGTCCCGTCTGGACGTGGCACGGGAGAACGTGAGGATCCAGGAACGAACGGTTCAGATCGCTCAAGCCCTTTTCGATGGAGGGGACGTGACCGAGCTCGATGTCCAACAGGCCCGAGCGCTCCTGAATAATACGAAAGCGACCCTCCCCCCTCTTGAAGCCAGTTTACGCCAGGCCAAAAATGGGCTAAGCATCCTCTTGGGATTTCTTCCCGGTGCTGTTGATGAAATCCTTGGCGGACCCAAGTCCATCCCCCCTGTGCCTCCAGAAGTTGCCGTGGGGATTCCTGCCGAATTACTCCGGAGGCGTCCGGATATCCGTTTTGCGGAGCGACAACTGGCCGCTCAGAGCGCCTTGATCGGAGTCGCCAAGGCAGACCTCTACCCCCATTTTGCGCTCTTTGGGACCATTGGGGTCCGGGCCAGTGATGCAGCCCTGACCGCAGCCGGCGGAAGCAAGCTGAGTGACCTTTTTCAGTCGAAGAGCGTGGAGGGGTCTGCAGGCCCGAGCTTGTCGTGGGACATCCTGAACTACGGACGAATCAAGAACAGGGTCCGAACCGAGGATGCACGTTTCCAACAACTGGCCGTCAACTACCAGAACATCGTGCTCAGAGCAGCCCGGGAGTCAGAGGATGCCTTGGTGGCCTTTTTGAGATCACAAGACGAACGGGCATTTCTCTTGGAAAGCGTCAAAGCTTCGAAGCGCTCGGTTGACCTCTCATCGCTTCAATACAAGGAGGGGCTCATAGACTATCAGCGGGTTCTCGACGCCCAGCGTGCCCTGGCCATCGCGGAGGATGCATTCGTGAATTCAACCGGGTCGGTTGCGCTCAACTTGATTGCCACATACAAAGCGCTTGGAGGAGGCTGGGAGATACGTGAAGGGAAGGAGTTCGTGCCCGAGGAGATCAAGACGGAAATGCGGAACCGGACGGGCTGGGGGAAATTGCTTTCACCCGAAAAACTTGAGCCCCAACCCGAGGAGCACCGGAAGTTACTGTATCTACCCGATTGGTAAGGGACGACTAAGGCATGATGCAATTTTTTGACTCATTTGAGAGGGATATCCATGGAACTTCCAAAGAACAAAACGAAGATTGTCTGTACGATTGGTCCCGCGTCAGAGTCGCCTGAGGTCATTTCGCAGATGATCCGGGCCGGAATGAATATCGCTCGGCTCAACTTCTCTCATGGAGATTTTAAAAGCCACAAAAAAGTCATTGAGAGTCTTCGTGCAGCGGCGAACCGAGCGGGAAGGCGTGTGGCCATCATGGCCGATCTCCCGGGACCCAAGATTCGAATAGGTCAATTCGCTAAAGAGCCCGTCGAGCTTCAACCTGGAAATACATTCATCTTAACAACAGAGCCCATTCAAGGAGACGCAAACCGTGTGTCGGTAACCTTTGAACCTCTCCCAAAAGCCGTGAAGCCCGGAGATACCGTTTTTCTCAACGATGGATTTATCCAACTCGAGGTGGTGAACGTCGAAGGAAAAGACGTGCGCTGCCGAGTGCTGGTGGGTGGTGAGCTGCGATCTCGCAAGGGGCTCAACCTACCTGGAATTGATCTTGGCATCAGTGCTTTTACCGACCGCGACCGCGAGGGAGTGAAATTTGCTTCGGAAAATGGAGTGGATGCGGTCAGTCAATCCTTTGTTCAGTCCGGGGCGGATATCGACGCCGTTCGCAAAGCGGCAGAGACCCTCGATTACCATCCACTGATCATTGCCAAGATCGAGCGATCCCGTGCCCTCGATCATATGGATGAGATCCTTAAGACCGCAGATGGGATCATGATTGCGAGAGGGGATTTAGGGGTAGAAATACCTATCGAGCAGATTGCTGTGGTTCAAAAACGACTCATGCACCAGGCCAATCTCCTTGGAAAACCGATCATCACAGCCACCCAGATGCTCGAGTCGATGACTGAAAACCGGAGGCCCACTCGCGCCGAGTCCACTGATGTCGCTAACGCAATCCTCGATGGAACGGACTGCGTCATGCTTTCCGGGGAGTCGGCCATGGGTAAATACCCTGTGGACGCAGTGGCCATGCTGGCCAAAATCGCCGGGGTCATTGAGCCCCATCGGCCCGCCCACACTGTGAGGGAGGCCCTGAAAGATCTTGGCCGTGGCGGCGACGTCAGTCTCCCAGACCTGATTGCCTTCAGCGTTGAAACGACACTCGAGCGCATCTCGCCAGCCGCTGTCTTCGTTCCAACCCGCAGCGGGTATACCGCCAGAAGCATTGCACGTTTCAGGCTGCCGGTCTGGATCGCGGCCGTCAGCTCCCAGGAGAGCACGTGTCAGAGGCTCCAATTCTCCTATGGGGTTTACCCGGTTCATGAGCCCGACCACCCGGAGGACTGGAGGTCCTATATTAAAGGATGGCTGCGTGATCACGAAGTGGTGGGGGACCTTGTTGTTCTGACGGAAGGACCGTCAACCAAGCACCCCGAAGCCAGCAACCGGATGGAGATCATCGATTTGAGGCTTTAAATACTGGAGTGATGGAGTAATGGAATAATGGAGAGCCGGAAAGAAAAAAGGTTTATCGAAATGGAAGTTGTTTAATACGCAGTACTCCAATTCTCCAATACTCCAGTACTCCAGTTCTTTAGTACTCCAACACTCCAATTTTTACGGGGAGTTTCTTATGAAAGCAGTGGTCATGACGGAGAAAGAATCAGGCCAGGCCATCACCCGGGAAAAATACGACGCCCTACTCTTCGATCTGGATGGTGTCCTGACCGATACGGCAAATCTCCATGCAGCTTGCTGGAAGAAGATGTTCGACGCCTTCTTGCAAACACACGCAAAAGAGAAGAACATCCCTTTCCAACCGTTCGATATCGGAGAGGACTACAAGCAATACGTGGATGGTAAACTCCGCTACGAAGGGGTCCGCAGCTTTCTCGAATCCCGCGGGATCCGTCTCCCGTACGGAGATCCAGATGACCCGCCCAGCTACGAATCGATCACCGGCCTCGGGAATATTAAAGATCGGATGGTGAAGGAGGCCCTCCGTTCAGGAGGAATTGAGGTGTACCAAGGAAACATCTCTTTCCTACGCTACATGCGGCGTCAGGGATTTAAAACTGGGGTCGTCTCGGCGAGCAAGAATTGCAGAGCCGTCCTCCAGGCGGCTGGCATTGAGGATCTCTTCGATGTCCGAGTCGATGGGGAGGTAGCGGCTCGACTCAACCTTCCGGGGAAACCCGCTCCCGATACGTTTCTCGAGGCTGCCAAAGAACTCGGAAGCAGACCCGAGCGTGCGGTTGTGATTGAAGATGCCCTCTCAGGCATCCAGGCAGGTCGTGATGGTGGCTTTGGGCTCGTGGTGGGCATCGAACACCACAGGAACCGGCAAGCCTTGGAGGCGCAGGGAGCGGACATTGTGGTGAGCGATTTGAGCGAACTCATCAGAACGGAGGATCTTCAGACATGATCCATCGTGAACGATTGAAATGGCCCGAACACATTTACCCAGCCGACGACTGGAGGTTTGTGGAGAAACAATTCAATCCTGGATATCTTGGACAGACGGAAACATTTTTTGCCCTAGCCAATGGCTACCTCGGAATGAGAGGGGTCTTTGAAGAGGGTTCTCCGGCCCACCAGAATGGGACCTTCGTCAACGGGTTCTACGAATCGTGGCCCATCGTCTATCCAGAAGAAGCCTTCGGATTGGCCACGACAGGGCAGACCATGGTGAGTGTGACGGATAGCAAGATCATCAAGCTTTACGTGGACGACGAGCCATTTTACCTGCCCACCGCAATGCTTCTTCTCTTTGAGCGGGCCCTAAACATGAAGGATGGAACCCTTGACCGCGACATCCTCTGGGAGACACCCTCGGGTAAACATCTTTCCATCAAATCGCGCAGGTTCGTTTCCTTTGAGCACCGACATCTCGCCGCCATCTCCTATGAAATAACGCTTCTGAATGGAGAGGCTCCCATCGTCATCTCCTCTGAGATGAGCAATGAACAGCACCCTCTCGAACAGAGTAGCGACCCTCGCAAGACGCGGGCATTTCAGGAGAGTATCTTCATTCCCAAGGCGAGCTATGCGAATCACCACCGCATCGTCCTCAGCCATATGACCCGCCAGAGTCAAATGAGGCTGGCCTGTGGAATCGATCACGTCTTTGAATCAGAGTGTCCCTTCTCTCACGAGACAAAACATTCCGAGAATTTCGGCAAAGTCGTCTTCTCCATCGATGCCAAGTGCAACGTCCCCATGCGACTTACAAAATATATGACCTATCACACCTCCCGGAGGGTTCCTCCGGAGGAGCTCTGTGAGAGGGCGGAACGGACGCTCGATCGGGCGATGGGGCATGGGTTCGGAGCGTTAATGGAAAGCCAGCAGCAGTACATGGCCGACTTCTGGCAGAGAAGCGATATCGAGTTGACTGGAGACCCGAAGATCCAACAGGCCATTCGCTTCAATCTCTTTCACATTCTCCAAGCGACCGCCAGGGCAGAGGGGGCCGGCGTACCCGCGAAGGGACTTACCGGCCATGGCTATGAGGGACACTATTTCTGGGATACGGAAATCTACGTACTTCCTTTCCTGTTATACACAGCCCCCCGCATCGCCAAGAACCTTTTAAAATTCAGACACAGTATGCTTGACAAGGCCAGAAAACGTGCGCAAGAGGTGAACCAGAAAGGAGCCCTTTTCCCCTGGAGGACAATCAACGGCGAAGAGGCCTCGGCCTACTACGCGGCAGGGACAGCCCAATATCACATTAACGCTGATATCATGTATGCCCTGAAAAAATATGTGGAGGTTACAGAGGATGAGGTCTTTCTCAAGCAAGAAGGTGCGGAGATGCTGGTGGAAACGGCCCGGTTATGGAGGGACCTCGGATTCTTTTCGCAGAACAAGGGGGAACGATTCTGTATCGCGGGAGTGACAGGGCCGGATGAATACAATACAGTCGTCAATAACAATACCTTCACCAACCTGATGGCTCGTGAAAACCTCTGGTACGCGGCGTCAACGGTCAAAAACCTCTACGAACAGCGACCCGACCTCTTTGCGGATCTAGCCCACAAAACAGGCGTCGAGCTCTCCGAGGTTGAAGAATGGAAGCAGGCAGCCGATCGGATGTACCTCCCGTTTGATGAGAAACTGGGAATTCACCTCCAGGATGATGAGTTTCTCGAAAAGAAACCCTGGGATTTAGAAAAGACACCGGTTGAGAAGCACCCGCTCCTTCTTCACTACCACCCCCTTGTGATCTATCGACATCAGGTAATCAAACAGGCCGATGTCATCTTGGCCATGTTTCTCCTCGGGGACGAATTCACACCGGAGCAGAAGAAACGGAATTTCGATTTCTACGATCCCCTCACGACCGGAGACTCTTCTCTTTCGGTCTCCATCCAGGCGATCATGGCTTTTGAGATGGGTTATCTGCAGAGAGCGGGCGATTATATGCACTATACATTGCTCATGGATCTGGCTGACGTTGCAGGGAATGCGGCTGACGGGTGTCACATCGCTTCGATGGGAGGAACCTGGATGACCGCCGTCTATGGGTTCGCCGGGATGCGTGATTACCATGGTCGGTTGTCCTTTCGTCCGATCCCCCCGGCTCGCCCCCTCAAGGTTCGATTTCCATTAACGGTTCGAGGCCAGACAATAGAGGTCGACATCACTCAAGAATCGGTGACCTATTCCCTTCGAGAAGGGGACAGGTTGATGGTGCGTCACTATGATGAAGAGATTGAGCTTCTTCCCGGGAGACCCATCTCAAAATCCCTGATGGCCATCGGGCGCACGGACATCTGAACTCTGAAGAGACTGGAGTGATGGAGTAATGGAGTACTGGGGTAATGGAACAACTCAACAATGGGGGAGATCTTCCAATACTCCAGCACTCCAGTACTCCATTATTGCAATTTTCTAGGGGAGGTTTTTTCCATGAAAGCAGCTATTGTTGGATGCGGATTTGTTGGCAGCTCAGCCGCCTACGCTATGACCCTTGAAGGATCAGCGAGCGAGATTGTTCTGATCGACCTGAATAAAAAACTGGCTCAAGCTCAGGCAGAGGACATCCTTCATGCGACGCCTTTTGCGACGCCGACCCGGATCATGGCAGGAGACTATTCAGACCTCGAAGGGACCAACGTTGTTGTCCTCGCCTGCGGAGTGGGACAACGTCCCGGGGAGAGCCGTTTGGAGCTTTTGGGTCGAAACGTGAAAGTCTTTCAGGACGTGACGCCTAAGGTGCTCAAACATGCACCGGAGGCTGTGCTTCTTGTTGCTTCGAACCCTGTCGATGCGATCACAGAGATCGTTACAAAGATATCAGGGTTGCCACCGGGTCGCGTGGTTGGCTCCGGAACCATCCTCGACACGGCGCGGTTTCGTGCCCTCCTGGGAGAACACCTCGGCGTTGCGCCCCGTTCCGTTCATGCCTATGTTCTCGGAGAACACGGGGATTCCGAAGTCTTGGTCTGGTCGAGCGCAAAGCTTGGCGGTATTCCCGTGTTGGACTTCGCAGAACAGATGGGCAAACCGATCACGGCAGAAGTGAGGTCTCGGATCGACGACGGTGTCCGTCGGGCCGCCTACAGGATTATTGAAGGGAAGGGAGCAACCTATTACGGCATCGGAGCAGGGCTCTCGAGGATCGTGGGCGCCATCCGGGATGATGAGCGTGTCGTCCTGACGGTATCGAACCGCACCATGGGGATCAAGGATTTCGAGGGAGTGACCCTATCTTTGCCAAGGGTCGTCGGGGCCAAAGGGGTGATGGCATCGTTGGAACCCATTCTCTCGAAGGAGGAACTCGTAACGCTTCAGAAGAGTGCGCAGATCCTAAAGGACACGACAAGGGAGCTGACGTATTGATTCCGGAGCCCTCATTGGAAAGGATGAGGCTGTCATGCGCGAAGAAGTTACCATTCCCTTCTTGGGGATGACGATAGGCCGGTTTCTCTTCCTCTTCATTTCCATCATTTTCATGCTGGCCGTTCGTCCCTTTATGACGGAGACTATCGGGGTCCGTGTTCTGACGGATATCCTCTTTGCCGTTATCCTCATTTCAGGAGTCTACGCTGTCAGTCAGAAAAGAAACGTCTTGATCATCGCATCGCTTCTAGCCATTTCCTCGCTTCTCTTGGGAGGGGCTGCCTATTTGAAAGAGTCAACCGCTTTTGAGTTCATCAGTAAAATTTCCTTTGCCCTTTTTGTTGTGATTACCTTGGTCACAATCCTCTCCCATATCCTGAGAGCGAAAGAGGTGACGGCTGACCTCGTCATGGGTGCGGCATCTGCCTACTTCCTCTTCGGGCTTGTGTGGACCTTTGCTTACTACTTTTTGGAAATGCTTGCGCCGAACTCATTCACCCTCAAACAGGGTGACGGTGATGTCCTCGGCCAGCTGTTGTATTACAGTTTTGTGACCTTGACGACGCTCGGGTATGGTGACATCACGCCACTCACCCACCAGGCTCGCTCACTGGCCATTTGCGAAGCCTTCATAGGCCAACTCTACCTGGCTGTGTTGGTTGCCCGCCTCGTGGGACTCCATATTGCTTATGCGTCCAATCGGGATTCATCATCACCCTGATGACGTGCGAAGGAGGGTCAGCCATACTGCCACAGGGAGGAGGAGGGAAAACAATTATAGTATAAAAAAAGGAGGAAACTATGGCTGTAAAAGTTGCGATTAATGGTTTTGGAAGGATCGGGAGGCTTGTGTTCGCCGCGATGGCGGAACAGGGCCTTTTGGGAGACTTTGACGTCGTCGCTGTCGTGGATATCTCCACCGACGCAAAGTACTTTGCCTATCAGCTGAGGTATGATTCGATCCATGGCAAATTCCCGGGAACGCTGGCGACCGCAAAGAGCAACCCCTCCGCGGAAGAGGACGATATTCTCATCGTCAATGACCACAGGATCAAATGTGTGATGGCCACAAAGACCCCCGATCTTCTTCCCTGGAAAGATCTGGGAGTTGAATATGTGATTGAGTCAACCGGGCTTTTCACGGAGGCTGAGAAGGCAGCCCTTCACCTCAAAGGCGGAGCAAAGAAAGTCATCATCACGGCTCCCGCAAAGGGAGAGGTGAAGACACTGGTCATGGGCGTGAATGAAAAGGAGTATGATCCCAAGGCCCACCATCTTGTCTCCAATGCCTCGTGCACGACCAACTGCCTGGCTCCCCTCGTCCACGTCATCCTGAAGGAAGGGATCGGGATTGAGACCGGCCTCATGACGACCATCCATTCCTACACCGCCACCCAGAAGACGGTGGATGGCCCTTCTAAAAAAGACTGGAGGGGAGGAAGGGCGGCAGCAATTAATATCATTCCTTCCACCACTGGAGCCGCAAAGGCTGTGGGCGAAGTGCTTCCTGTGGTAAAGGGAAAACTGACGGGTATGGCCTTCCGCGTTCCCACCCCGGATGTGTCGGTCGTCGACCTGACGTTCCGTTCTGCAAAGGACACGTCGATTGAAGAGATTGATGCCTTCATGAAGAAGGCCTCCGAATCCTATCTGAAAGGGATCCTTGAGTATTCAAAGGAGGAACTTGTCTCGACGGATTTCATCCATAACGACCGGTCCTCCATATACGACTCTCTGGCTACCCTTCAGAACAATCTCAAGGGAGAGAAGCGGTTCTTTAAGGTCGTCTCGTGGTATGATAATGAATGGGGTTACTCCCACCGGGTCGTCGACCTTCTCAGGTACATGGCTTCGAAGGGATGAGCCTCACCTGAGGGACTGAACTACTTGAACCTCGAAAGGAGATTCGCGGATGAAAAAGATCGTCCTGCTCCGCCACGGCGAGAGCGAATGGAACAAAGAGAACCGGTTTACCGGCTGGGTGGATGTCGGGCTCTCCGAGAAAGGGACAGAGGAAGCAATCGAAGCAGGCCGACTCCTGAAGAAGGAGGGATACGTCTTCGACATCGCCTACACCTCCGTGTTGAAACGGGCCATCAAGACCCTTTGGCTTGCCCTGGAGGAGATGGATCTCATGTGGATCCCGGTCTACAACAGCTGGCGCCTAAATGAGCGCCATTATGGCGCCCTTCAGGGTCTCAATAAGGCAGAGATGGCGGAAAAGCACGGGGTGGAACAGGTGAAGATCTGGCGCCGAAGCTACGATGTGCAACCCCCTGCCCTCACTCCCGATGATCCCCTTTACCCCGGCCGCGATCCACGTTATGCCGATATGAAGCCCGAGGAGGTCCCTCTCACAGAGTGTTTGAAGGACACCGTGGAACGTTTCCTTCCTTACTGGCATGAAACCATCGCCCCTACGGTGAAAGCCGGAAAGCGGGTGATCATCTCGGCCCATGGGAATAGTCTGAGGGCTTTGGTGAAGTATCTCGACAATGTCTCCGACAAGGAGATTGTGGGCCTCAACATCCCCACGGGAATACCCCTGGTGTATGAACTTCACGACGACTTGAAACCGATGCGCAGCTACTATCTGGGCGACCCCGAGGCAGCGAAACGCGCTGCCGAGGCCGTGGCCGCACAGTTGATAAAGAAATGAGAGACTTCGGAACGCGACGGTCATGAGAATTCTGACTGCTGCGGAGAGAGTTTCAGGAGGTGTACGAACGGATGAGATTTCATCCACTGGCTGGGAAACCGGCACCAAGGTCTATTCTCGTCAATATCCCTCGTTTGATTACCGATTATTTCATCAGGCACCCGGATGGTGGAAATCCTTCCGAAAAAGTGGCCTTCGGGACCTCAGGACATCGAGGTTCGTCCTTTAAGAATACGTTTAATGAAGACCATATCTTGGCGACCGCCCAGGCCATCTGCGATTACAGAAGGTCGAAAGGTATCAAAGGACCTCTCTTTTTAGGCATGGATACCCACGCTCTTTCAGAGCCTGCCCAAGTGACTGCCCTAGAGGTTCTCGTTGCCAACGGCGTTGAGGTCCTGATTGCAAAAGCGTCGGGCTATACTCCCACGCCAGTCATTTCTCATGCCATCTTGGTCTATAATCGGGGCAAAACCTCCGGCCTATCAGACGGCATCGTCATCACTCCCTCTCACAATCCTCCAGAAGACGGAGGCTTCAAATACAATCCTTCCCATGGAGGCCCGGCCGATACGGAGGTGACCCGCTGGATAGAGGAGAGGGCGAATGGCCTGCTGCAAGGGAATAACAAAGACATTCGGAAAATTCCTTATGAAAAAATAAGACACTCAAATAGGATTCACGAGCACGACTACATCACCCCCTATGTGAACGATTTACAAAACGTCATCGATTTAGACATCATTAAATCAGCGGGAATTAGGATGGGAGTGGATCCCCTGGGAGGTGCTTCCGTGGCTTTCTGGGAACCCATTGCCGAGCAGTACGGCCTCCAGATCGATGTGGTCAATCCGGTCGTCGATCCCACGTTCAGTTTCATGGCCGTCGACTGGGATGGGAAGATCAGGATGGACTGTTCCTCCCCTCATGCCATGGCACGCCTCATTGAATTGAAGGATCAGTACGACATCGCCTTCGGAAATGATACGGACTGCGACCGTCACGGGATTGTCACCCGCAGTGCGGGGTTGATGAATCCCAACCATTACCTCTCCGTTGCGATCTGGTATCTTTTCCAGAACCGACCCGGGTGGAGAAAGGATGCGGCCATTGGAAAGACGCTGGTCAGTAGCTCCATGATCGATCGAGTGGCCAAGTCCCTGGGGCGGAAGCTCTCCGAAGTCCCTGTTGGATTCAAGTGGTTCGTGGGGGGGCTGCTTGATGGGTCGTATGGATTTGGCGGAGAGGAAAGCGCAGGAGGTTCTTTTCTGAGAAAGGACGGTACCGTTTGGACCACGGATAAGGACGGGATGCTCATGGATCTGCTGGCCGCTGAAATAACTGCCCGAACAGGAAGGGATCCGGGAGAACACTATCGAACACTAACGGAAAGATTTGGTCAACCCCAGTTTGAGAGAATCGATGTGGCAGCCACTCCAGAACAGAAAGAGATCCTGAACAAGCTCTCTCCCCAGGAAGTAACGGCCCATCACTTGGCCGGTGAACCGATTGTCGCCAAATTGACGAAGGCCCCAGGAAATGACGCTCCCATTGGAGGGTTGAAGGTGATCACTGAGAATGGATGGTTTGCCGCCCGCCCTTCAGGGACAGAAGAGATTTACAAGATATACACCGAGAGTTTCAAGGGGCCGGAGCATCTGGCCCAGATCCAACAGGAAGCCCAGAGCATCGTGAAGAGCGCTTTTAAAAATAGATGATTTCAAAAAGCTAAAGTGTTACCTGATTCAAAAAAGGAGGACGAACGATGGCTAAGATTCTAAAGACCATTGGAAGAGAGATTCTTGATTCAAGAGGAAACCCCACCGTGGAGGCAGATGTCTTGTTGGACGACGGGAGCATGGGGAGAGCTGCCGTACCTTCAGGCGCTTCAACGGGCGAGCACGAGGCGGTTGAGCTCCGCGACGGCGAAAAATCGCGGTACCTCGGTAAGGGGACTCGTAATGCGGCGAAGCATGTGAGCGGAGAAATCGCTGCAGCGATCCAAGGCATGGAGGCAACCCTCCAGAAGGAGATCGACCAGAAGATGATCAACCTTGACGGAACGCCGAATAAAGGCCGATTGGGAGCCAACGCGATTCTCGCTGTCTCGATGGCTGTGGCACGGGCTGCCGCCGTGTCCCAGAAGATCCCTCTTTATCGCTACCTCGGAGGCCCCTCTGCTTCGGTGTTGCCAGTGCCTATGATGAATATTTTGAATGGCGGCGTCCATGCCGATAACTCGGTCGACTTCCAGGAATTCATGATTGTCCCCTACGGGGCTAGCCGTTTTGCCGATGCCCTTCGCATGGGTGCCGAGGTCTTCCATACCTTGAAAAATGTATTGAAGAAGAGAGGCTATTCCACCGCAGTGGGCGACGAAGGCGGATTTGCACCAAACCTGAAATCAAATGAAGAGGCTCCGGAGGTGATTCTGGAGGCCATTGGGCAGGCTGGCTACCGTCCAGGGACGGACATTGGCATGGCCTTAGACCCGGCTTCGAGTGAATTCTTCGATCAAGGGAAGAGCAAGTACATCTTCAAGAAGTCTGACAAGAGTGAGCGGAATGCAGAGAAAATGGTCGAATTCTGGTCGAACTGGGTGAAGCAATATCCGATCCTCTCGATCGAGGACGGGATGGCCGAGGATGACTGGAAGGGCTGGAAGCTTTTGACCGACACGGTTGGGAAGAAGATCCAGCTTGTGGGTGATGATCTCTTCGTGACCAATACGGAAAGACTTTCAAAGGGCATCCGGGAAGGAATCGCCAATTCTATTCTCATCAAGGTCAACCAGATCGGGACTTTAACCGAGACCCTCGAGGCCATGCGGATGGCCTCAGAGGCGGGCTACACTTCCATCGTCTCTCACCGCTCTGGAGAAACCGAGGACACCTTCATTGCGGATCTTGTGGTGGCCACTGGAGCCGGGCAGATCAAGACAGGATCAGCGAGCCGTACGGATCGGGTCGCAAAGTACAATCAGTTATTGCGCATCGAGGAGGAGTTGGGAACTTCGGCTAAATTTGCAGGAAGGAAGGCATTTAAACAATGAAGATTTTGAGCACGCCGCGCATGGAGCGGTGTATCGGTTGTCACTCCTGTTCCCTGGCCTGCGCCCGCCTGGTGCACAAGCAACTTTCCTGGGACACAGCGGGGATCCGGATCCGGTCGACGGGCGGTCTGTCCACTGGCTTCGAGGCCAAGCCTTGCCTGGCCTGCGATCCCGCGCCTTGCGCCCTCGCTTGCCCCACGGGTGCCTTCACCCAGCGCCGGGGGGGCGGCGTGGTGGTTAAGAAGAAGCTGTGCATTCGTTGCGGGGCCTGTGCCCAGGCTTGCCCGGTCGACGCCATCTACCTGGACCCATGCGGCGAACCCTTCGTCTGCATCCACTGCGGCCGTTGCGTGGAATTCTGTCCCCATGATTGTCTGGAGATGACCGAAGTCCCAGTCCCCCCGATAGCCGATGAAGGCCGAAAAGAGGCGGGGCCATGATCCGTGATCATTTCCGAGTACTCAAGGTTGACCTTTCCACGGGCCGGGGCCAAATCGAAGAGATCGACGGCCGCGATCTTTACGCCGGAGGGAGCGGTCTCGCTGCTTTTCTGTTCGAAAAATACGCCCGACCGGACAAGTCATGGGAAGATCCGGAGCAGCCGTTGATCTTCGCCATCGGCCCCCTCACGGGATATTTCCCGCTGATGAGCAAAGTCGTCTGTGCCTTCAAATCACCTTACCACGATCAGTATGCCGAGAGCCACGGAGGGGGTCGCGCGGCTCTGGCCCTACGGTTTGCCGACCTGGACGCCCTGGTGATCACCGGGAAGGCGAAGCGCCCGAGTTGTTTGATCGTTGGATCCAGAAAATTGGAACTGAAAGACGTCCATTATCTTTGGGGAAAAAGCGTCCAGAGGACCGGTCAGATGCTTCGTCGGATGGTCGGTGGGTCCGGCCACAGGAGCATTCTTCGGATCGGACCGGCAGGCGAGAACCGGTCGGCCATGGCCTGCATTAATGTCGATACGTATCGCCATTTCGGCCGCCTGGGGAGCGGCGCAGTCATGGGTGCCAAAAACCTCAAAGCCAGCGTAATTGTGGGAGACGAGTCCTTCGATCTGCCCGCGAGCAAGGAGTATGCGCCGCTCTTCCAGAAAATTTACGGGCAACTCACCGAAACAAACATGATGGACAAGTATCACAACCTGGGTACACCCATCAACGTGGCCGTGCTGAACGGTATTCAGGCGTTGCCATGCCGGAACCTCCAGAACACCAGCGACCCGGCCATTTCCGGCATCACGGGCGAGACTTTTGCCGATCGCACCCTGCTGCGCAATACAGCCTGTGCTGGATGTCCGGTGGGGTGCATCCACCTTGGGTTCGTGCGCGAAAAGTTCAGTGAACCGAATCAATATCTCTACCGGCAGGTTTCCTACGACCACGAACCTATCTTTGCCATGGGCTCCATGCTGGGCGTGTTGGATGCCTTCCAAGTTCTGACGCTCCTGGAAATCGCTGAAAAAGTAGGACTGGATGTGATGTCCGCTGGAGTGGCCCTGGCCTGGGCTACGGAGGCCTTTGAAAAGGATCTCCTTTCCGAAAAAGAAACGCTGATCCCCCTGAGATTCGGCGATGCCGGGACCTATGCCCAAGCAGTGAAACACCTGGGTACTGGTGCCAACGATTTTTACCGCTTGCTCGGGCAGGGGACCCATAAAGCAGCGCAACAATACGGCGGTCAGGACTTCGCCTGTGTCCTTGGCCAAGAGATGGGGGGATATGCGACCGGGGAGGTATTCTTCATTTCCCAGGCGCTAGGACTCCGGCATTCCCATCTCGATGCCGGAGGGTACTCGTATGATCAGAAGGAAAAAGCAAAAGATGTGGCAAAGGCTGTGGAATTTCTGGTTCAGGATGAGAAGGCCCGCGTGTTTCTTACTTCCATGGTCTCCTGCCTCTTCGCCCGGGAAGTGTACAAAGAAGCCGTATTGGCCGATTGCCTGAACGCCGTGGGCTACCAGAATCTGGCGGAAAATCTGGACTCCGTCGCCCGGAGGGTCCAGAAAATGCGCTGGCAAATCCGGATGACAACGGGGTTTGACCCTACTTCCGCGAAGATCCCCGAGCGGTTCAAGCAGGTGGTCACCTGGAAAGGTCCCCTGGATACGAATTACCTGGATTCTTTGCAGAAGACCTACGCCCAAAAGATCCGGGAGATGGCGAAATTGGAGGAAGGCGGCTCCACCTGATCGCCGATTTCGGATTGCGGATTTTGGGGTTTGCTTTTTCATCCGCCTCCCGCAATCCGCATTCCGCATTTCTGGTTCGGATTTAGATTTCGGATTTTGGGTTTATCTTTTTCATTCCGCAATTAGGGGAAAACGGGCATGCCTAAGGCGAAGAGCATTTACGTATTCGGGGCAGAACCTCAAGCCGGGAAATCGGTAGTGCTGCTTGGGATCATGGAAGTCCTCTCCCGCCAAGTACAGAAACTGGGTTTTTTCCGTCCCCTCGTCCGTGAGGGGGAGACTAAGGATGACGCCATTCGCTTGATTTCCAACCGTTACCACCTTCCTTTACCCAACCGCATCAAGTACGGAATGACCCATGAGAAGGCCCGCGCTCTCGTGGCCGAAGAAAAATACGACGAAGTCTTGAAGCGGATCCTTGAAGGATACGGGTCCCTGGAGTCGGACTGCGATGTCGTCGTATGCCTAGGCACCGGCTTCCATGATATACCCCCGGGACTTGCCCTCGACTTCAATATCGATGTCGCCAACAACCTGGGTGCCCTGGCGGCCCCGGTGGCTACGGGATGGGGGCGAACATCGCAGGAAGTCATCCGTAGATCTTTGGTGCTGCTGAATTTGTTGGAGGCCAAGAGGTGTGATGTCCTCGCCCTCTTTGTCAACCGGGTCGCCCCCGAACGGGTGGACGAGATTCTGGGGTTACTGGCTAGAGAGAAGAGCCAGGTTCCGATCTTTGCCTTGCCCGAACTCGCCATGCTGGCCAAACCTACGGTAGGCGAGATTGCCGAGTACCTCGGCGCCACCCGCTGGAGCGGAGACCCGGAGAGTTTCACCCGAGAAGTGGAGGATATTAAGATCGGGGCCATGGAGCTTCCCAACTTTCTCAACCACTTGGTTGAGGGGACCCTTGTCATCACGCCGGGAGACCGATCCGATATCATCCTGGGAAGCCTTCTGGCCGACGCCGCCAGCACCTACCCCCGAGTCGCAGGGCTCCTCCTGACGGGCGGTTTGAGGCCTGCTCCACAGGTGGAGCGCATCATCGAGGGGTTGCGCAAGTCGCCAGTCCCGGTCCTGACCGTGGAGGTTGATACCTTTACGGCCGGGACTCAGGCCTCCCAGGTTCGAGGGAGGATCCGGCCGGAGAACCCCCGCAAGATGGCGGTTGCGCTGGGGCACATGGAAAAATACATGAACGCTCAAGCGCTCCGCCAGCGAATCGATCTGTCCCGGCCGGAACGGGTCACGCCGATCATGTTTGAGCATTCCCTGGTTGAACAGGCCAAATCGAACCGGAGGCATATCGTTTTGCCAGAAGGGACGGAAGAGCGCATCCTGCGGGCCGCAGAAATCCTGCTCCTGCGCGGAGTGGCCGATCTGACCCTGCTGGGTCCCATCTCAGAAATCGAGCAAAAGGCGAGTTCCCTCGGCCTTTCCCTCAAGGGAGCGGCCTTCCTGGACCCGGCCGAACCCGAACACAGGGAGGAGTATGCCCACACCTACTATGAGCTTCGCAAGCACAAGGGAATTTCCGAGCAGATGGCCTTCGATCTTGTGGCCGATGTGGCTTACTTCGGGACCCTTATGGTCCATCGCGCAGAGGCGGACGGGCTTGTTTCGGGAGCGGTGCATACGACAGCCCACACGCTGCGGCCGGCCTTTGAAATCATCGGATTGAAACCGGGCTTCTCTCTCGCCTCCAGCGTCTTTTTCATGTGCCTTCCCGATCGGGTCTTCGTCTTCGGCGACTGTGCCGTGAACCCGGAACCGACCATGGAGCAGTTGGCAGACATTGCCACCAGCTCGGCTGAGACAGCCTGGGCCTTCGGCATCGAGCCGCGGGTGGCTATGCTCTCCTACTCCACTGGAGAATCAGGAAAAGGGGCGGATGTGGATAAGGTGCGGGAAGCCACCCGGCGGGTCAGAAGCTTGCGGCCGGATCTGCCCGTGGAAGGACCGATCCAGTACGATGCCGCCGTAGACCCCTCCGTGGCCAGGGTCAAGTTGCCCGGGAGCCAGGTTGCCGGCAGAGCCACGGTCTTCATCTTTCCGGATCTGAATAACGGCAATATCACCTATAAGGCGGTTCAGCGATCCGCCAATGCGGTGGCTATCGGCCCGGTCATACAAGGGCTCAAACGGCCGGTCAACGACCTGAGCCGTGGCGCAACCGTGACAGACATCGTGAATACTGTGGCCATCACGGCGATCCAGGCCCAGGAGACTGTGTCGCAATCAAACGCCTGGATGAGAGGCAGTCAGGTTCCAAAGCTTTAGAATGCGGGTCTTTTAGGTATGGGGAACCTTCGTTGGTTGCAAATGGAGTGTTTTGTTATGCTTGGCACCCCTGAATCCAAACTGTTAGAGGTTACCGCTCTAAATCTTTTCCACCCGACCGCCTCTCATCTTTTCCAAAAACCCGCATTTTTCATATCGCGACACAGCCTCAAGGAAGGGGGGTCCGGCGCATGAAGGTTGTGGTGATCAACTCGGGAAGCTCCTCGGTCAAGTATGAAGTATTCGAGAGCTCTGACTTCTCTGTCCTCTCCTCCGGGTTGCTAGAACGGATTGGGGAGAGCGAGAGCCAGCACACCCACCGTGCCTACGGGCCCTCGGGTACAACCAAAGAAACCGTCCGCCGGGCACGGGTGGCTAACCATGAGGAAGGGTTTCGCTTCATCTTGAGTATGCCTGCCAATTCCGCCGTGATCACAAACCCTGCGGAGATCCTTGGGATTGGCCACCGGGTAGTCCATGGGGGGGAGGCTTTCCAGGAGCCTGTATTGATCGATGAGAAGGTGATGGAGACGATTCGAGAACTCATTCCCCTCGCCCCGCTTCACAACCCTGCAAACCTTCTGGGGATCGAAGCGGCCCGGCAAGTTTTTCCGGGAGTACCGCAGGTAGCAGTTTTCGATACGGCCTTCCACCAGTCCATGCCGCCCCATGCATTTATCTATGCGCTGCCCTACAGCCTTTACGCCCTCCATCACGTCCGGCGTTACGGTTTCCATGGAACCTCCCACCTCTGGGTGGCCAAGAAAGCGGCAGCTCATATTGGAAAGCCTCTTACGTTCCTTAATTTGATCACCCTCCATCTTGGAAACGGGGCGAGTGCGGCTGCGATCCGGCAGGGACGGAGCGTGGACACGTCGATGGGTATGACGCCCCTGGAGGGTTTGGTCATGGGGACCCGCTGCGGAGACCTGGATCCGGCCGTTCCCTTTTACTTGCGAAGAGCGACCAAAATGCCGGAGCGAGACCTCGAAGCGCTTTTAAATAAAGGAAGCGGGCTGAAGGGGATTTGCGGGGTCAACGATATGCGGGAGATTCTCCAGATGGCGAACCGTGGGGAACCGCTTGCCCAGCTCGCCCTGGAGCTCTACTGCTACCGGATCAAAAAGTACATCGGGGCCTACTTCGCGGTGCTCGGCCGGGTCGATGCCGTGGTCTTCACTGGCGGCATCGGCGAGAATGCGGCCCCAATCCGGAAACGATGCTGCCACGGGCTCGAGGCGCTCGGAATCACGGTGGACGACGGGAAAAACGAGAAGGATTACGTAGAGGTCCTGGAAATCCAGCGAGACGGGGCTCCCGTGAAGGTCTTGGCAATCCGGACCAAGGAAGAACGGGAGATCGCGGAGCAAACCGTAGCAGTTCTACTTAGGGCCCAGGAGGGTGAGGGGAAGACCCCATGAATTATTCCATTACTCCATTACTCCAACACTCCAAAATAAGATTCATTTGAGGTGAGTTCCATGCTTCCAAAAATTAATCCAACGAAAACGAAGTCCTGGAAGAAACTGAAAGAGCATTACAAGGTGATGAAAAACCGCCACATGGTGGATCTCTTTCGTCGGGACCTTAAAAGGTTCTCCAGGTTTTCGCTCAGGTTCGAAGATGTCGTCGTAGACTACTCCAAAAATATTATCACTCAGGAGACGTTACGCCTCCTTCTTGGACTCGCCCGTGAGTGCAAGCTGAAAGGGGCCATAGAGAGGATGTTTACAGGGGATGAGATCAATGAGACCGAAAAGCGGGCCGTCCTCCACGTGGCTCTGAGGAATCGATCCAATACTCCGATCTACGTGGGTGGCATCGATGTCATGCCTGCGGTCAATGCCGTTCTAAAGCAGATGGAACAGTTTTCAGAAAGCGTCCTTTCAGGTCAGTGGAAGGGATACACGGGTAAAGGGATGACAGACGTTGTCAACATTGGGATCGGAGGTTCAGATCTTGGACCGGTCATGGCCACCGAGGCGCTGAAACCCTACTGGAAGCCTCACCTTCATCCCCACTTCGTGTCAAACGTTGATGGAACACACATTGTAGAAACCCTGAAACCCCTCTCCCCTGAGACCACCCTATTCATCATTGCCTCCAAGACCTTCACCACCCAGGAGACCATGACGAATGCCCTGACCGCGAAAAGATGGTTTCTCGACGTCGCGAAGGATGAATCCCGGGTTAAGAATCATTTTGTCGCCATCTCCACGAATGAGGAAGCGGTGAGAAGATTTGGGATCGATCCTGAAAACATGTTCAGGTTCTGGGACTGGGTGGGCGGAAGGTATTCCCTCTGGTCCGCGATCGGACTCCCTATCGCTTGCACGATGGGATTTGAGAATTTTGTCGAACTCCTGGAAGGCGCCCACACCATGGACATCCATTTCAGGGAGACCCCTTTTGAAAAGAATATCCCTGTCCTCTTGGCTTTGATCGGGATCTGGTATACGAATTTCTTTGGTTCCCAGACCGAAGCCATCTTACCCTACGACCAATACATGCACCGCTTTCCAGCCTACTTTCAGCAGGGGAATATGGAGAGTAATGGAAAGTTCGTTGACCGGGGTGGCCGGGAAGTGAGCTATCAGACTGGCCCTGTGATTTGGGGCGAACCCGGGACGAACGGGCAGCATGCTTTTTACCAGCTTATCCATCAGGGAACGAAACTCATTCCCTGCGACTTCATTGCTCCTGCTATCAGCCACAATCCTGTCGGTGAGCATCATCCAATCCTCCTCTCCAATTTCTTTGCCCAGACCGAGGCCCTCATGAAAGGAAAGACCAAAGAAGAAGTGGCTCAGGAGCTGAAGCGGTCAGGGGCCGGTGATGAGGAAATGAAAAGGCTCCTGCCCCACAAGGTATTCAAAGGGAACAGGCCAACGAATTCCATTTTGGTCAAAAAAATAAATCCCAGGACGTTGGGAAGTCTCGTTGCCATGTACGAGCACAAGATCTTTGTTCAGGGGGTCATCTGGAACGTCTTCAGCTTCGACCAGTGGGGGGTTGAACTCGGGAAGCAGCTCGCAAACAGGATCCTTCCTGAGTTGAAGGACGAGAAAGAATCGACCTCCCATGACTCTTCGACCAATGGTTTGATCAACATCTTCAACGGGTTCAGGAAATGAATGAAGCTCCCCACCCCTGCCTACCGGCAGGCAGGCACCCGGTTAAGACGGGGCAGGCAGGCATGGACTTCCCGGCAAAGAAGGATGGCCTCTACTGGGAGACGAAGGTAGGGGAGGAGCAGAGTCCCTTTAGTCCCGTTGCCGCCCGAGCTGTTCAAAAAGGATACGCGATTTTGATTTTTTGAAAATTCTGTATAGAATTAGCTATATAGGAGATGAAACGTTTAGGATTCAAAGCAATCCTGAGAAGGCAACATAATGAATAAGAGCAGTAAAAAAAACGAGCAGCTTCTCCTTGAAATAGAAGAGCTTAGAACGAGGCTTGATGTTTCGCAGCAGCACCTACAAGAGGCTAACGAACGGATGCAGGCGGAAATGACCGAGCGCAAGCAGACAGAGCAGGTCCTGGAAGAGCGGCTGAAGTTTGAGACGTTGCTGACCGAAATCTCTGCGCACTTTGTCAACCTGCCCGCCGACCAGATAGACGGTGAAATTGAGGGCGCCCAGAGCCTCATCTGCGAATTCCTAAACCTTGATCGCTCCTCCCTCGGACAAGTCCATGAGCGAGAACCCGGGGCGCTGCTACTGACACATATACATCAGCCCCAGGGAGGCCCACAATTTCACCAGCGGTCGAATGCAAGGGATTTTTTCCCCTGGACGGCGCAGAAGGTCCTGGGTGGGGAGACGCTCACTATTACGAAAATGTCAGACCTCCCGCCGGAAGCAGGCCGCGATCAGGAGAGTTACGGTCTGTACGGAACCGAGTCCGTTGTGGTAGTTCCGTTATCAGTTGGAGGAGGGCCACCCTTTGGCTTGTTGACATTCAGTGTCATGCGGGAGGAGAGGGACTGGCCGGAAACGGTCGTGAAGGGCTTCCGGCTTATTGCGCAAGTGTTTGCCAACGCGCTCGCCCGCAAGCAGGCGGAGACCGAAGTAGCCCGTGCACGCGCAGAGCTGTTGCACGTTGAGCGATCGTCGCGCCTAAGCGAATTGACTGCCTCATTAGCCCATGAATTGAATCAACCCCTGACGGCGATTTTGAGTAATGCTCAGGCAGCCCTCCGCTTTTTGAACTCGGACAAACCTGACCTGAACGAATTCCGGGAGATCATGCGGGACATCATATCCGATGACCAGCGAGCTGGGAACGTGATCCGAAGTCTCCGCTCCATGATGAAGCGGGAAGAAGGAGAGAAGGGACCAACAATTCTAAACGGTATTTTGAACGATGTCATTCAGATCTTCCACAGTGAAGCTATTGTTCGAAATGTGTCTATTGAAACAGAATGGGATGGATCCTTACCACCGGTCATCGGTGAGAAGGCTCAGTTACAGCAAGTGGTGCTCAATATCATCATGAATGGTGCGGAAGCCATGTCTCGGAATCCACCTGAACAGAGAAAACTTATTTTGCGGACGCAAAGAAAGGATCATAGCATACGGGTGACCGTACGGGACTTTGGTCCGGGCATTGATAAGGAAAACCTGGAGCGTGTGTTCGAGCCGTTTTTTACAACGAAAGGGACCGGTTTGGGGATGGGCCTTGCTGTCTGCAATTCCATTATCAAAGACCACAGGGGGCGAATCTGGGCTGAAAATAATCCGGACGGTGGGGCAACGTTCTTTATTGAATTACCTATTTACGAAAGTGGCAAGTGACCAGTGGCAAGTGGCAAGTGAGAATGAGGATAGAATTATTCCTTGTTACATGCCACTAGCCACCAGACACTAGGCGCTAAATTATGAGTAACGGGAAACTGGAGGAGTTTAAGGCGTACCAGAAGTCGTTGGAGCTATTCGACATGGTTGTTAACGATATAAGTCAATCGCTGCAGGACCGACGGCTCGATCGGCTTGTCAGTCAGCAACTGGCCAGTGCTGACTCAGTCTGTTCAAATATCGAGGAGGGCTATGGCCGAGAAAGCACAACAGAATACAGGCGTTTTCTGATCATTGCGAAAGGGTCCCTGCGCGAAACCCTGGGTAGGTATAAAAGATTGCACGCTTGGCTTCCTGAAGAGGTTATCAAGAAACGTGTAGCACTTGCAGAAGAAATTAACAAGATGCTAAGTTCGGCAATCAAACGGTTAGCCAATAAGTAACGAGTGGAAAAAAGTGACAAGTGCCGAGTGGTATTTGGGGTTTTTTCCCTTGCCACTTTCTTTTTGCCACTTGCCACTAGCCACTTAAAAATGATGCCTTCACCTAAACCCATTGTTTTTGTTATTGACGATGACGCGTCCGTCCGCAAAAGCCTATCAAGGCTTTTGCGTTCAATGGGATTAAACGTAGAGGCTTTCGCCTCCGCTGACTCGTTCCTGAGGCGTGAGCATTATGATGGGGTCGGGTGTATCGTTCTCGATGTGCGGATGCCGGGACTGAGCGGAATGGATTTGCAGGTTGAGCTCAGCCGGGCCGATTACAGTATGCCCATCATTTTCATTACCGGCCACGGCAACATTCCCATGAGCGTCCAGGCAATGAAAAAAGGCGCTGTCAATTTCCTTGCCAAGCCTTTTGATGACGAGGAACTTCTGCAGGCGGTGAGGGAGGCCATCGAAAAAGACAGGAGTGTGAAAGCGGAGCGCGCGAAGGTACATGACATCCGCAGACGCATTGACATGCTCACTCCGCGCGAACATGAAATCCTTCGTCATGTCATCACCGGCATGCTGAACAAACAGATCGCTTTAAAGCTTGACATTGCCGAAAAAACCGTCAAAATCCATCGCGGCCGTGTCATGGAAAAGCTTTCCGTCAACTCGGTCGCCGAGTTAGTCCGCTTGGCCGAGAAAGCAGGAATTGAACCTCCAGAATATAAATAGTAACCAGTAATCAGTTATCTAATCAGTGATCAGTAATCGGTCGACAGTTAGTCACCTGAGAATTTGTCTCGAACATCTCTGAAAATATCGCTTAGAAACTCCTCTTCGTGAGTTTCCGAGTCCTGTCCTACCCCGGTTTCCAGATCGCAGAGTTGAGGGGGTTGACTTTTCTGCCGGATGGTTTCATAATTATCCCAAAATGGTACTATAATGGTTCTATTCTAGATTTCATCTTGGGAGGAGGAATAGATGCCTGTAAATCTGTCAATTAAATATGTTCCGGAGCACATTGCTGAACAACTCCGCCGTCGAGCAACCCGACATCATCGATCGCTTCAGGGTGAACTGTTAGCTATTCTGGAAGAGACTTTGACAAGTGAGGTCTCTTTTACGCCCGAAGAATTGTTGGCAGAAGTGCGAAAATCTGGCCTCAAGACACGCCAGGAGTCAACCAAATTTATAAGGCAGGATCGAAATGCCCGTTCGCGTCGTTGATGCTTCTGCTCTCGGAGCCCTCGTTTTCGGTGAGCCAAAGGCTGAGGAGATGGTGAAAGCTCTTTCGAATGGTCCTCTCGTTGCGCCAGCCTTACTCTGGTTTGAACTTGCCAGTATCTGTCTCCGAAAGCTCATGAGTTACCCCAAACAGACAGACCAGATTTTGAAGGCTTTCAGGTTTGGTACACATCTTTCTGTTGAAATGGTTGAGGTGGATCATTCAGCTGTCATAGAGTTGGCAACGGAGGTTGGTCTCACGACTTACGACGCCAGCTATCTTTGGCTTGCGATCCATCTCTCCGCGGAACTTGTTACGCTGGACAGAAAATTAAGAAAAGCAGCAGCGGGTTTCATGAAAAAACCGGGCTGAATCTCCTAAATACCAATCACGGATCACCCCACTTCGCTCTTCGAGCTACGTAGGGCAAGCTGATTATTGTATTTGTGCCCTTGACACCCGACACTCTTCACTCGACATTTTTTATTTTCCCCTGACACTCAATCCTAAACATTTTTACTTCCCCTCACCACTTGCCAGTCGAGACTTGTCACTCTTCTTTCTTGCCACTTGCCACTCCCCACTTGCCCCTCATATAAGACCAACGTCCCATAGACATCCCCTTCACATTTTTCTATTCTGTGAATCAGTCATTCATTTTTCCCAGCACGAAGCCCAAAGGTGAAAGGTGTCCGCGGAGAAGAAGCGAAGCCTGATTTATGTGATCGACGATGATGCATCGGTTCGCAAAGCATTCGGAAGGCTTTTGCGATCCGCCGACCTCGATGCAGAAACGTTTTCGTCCGCCGAGGAGTTCTTGAGCAGCCCAAAGCAAAAAGAAAACGCCTGCATCATTATCGATATACGAATGCCCGGTTTAACCGGTTTTGATCTCCTGGAGAGACTCGTTACGGAACGAATAGGGATTCCGGTGATTGCGATCTCCGCGCATGATGACGCGGAGACCCGAGAACACGCAAGGGAGCTGGGAGCGGTCGTTTTCTTCCGAAAGCCTGTTGATGATCAGGCCCTTTTGGACGCCATCTGGTGGGCCATTGAAAGGAAAGGTCGTAACAAACTGGCAGTACCATGAACAGCGGGATTCTCTACAAAGAGCACGGACAGGGCAGGGGGCTGGCTCCTCCTCACCTGCCCCCTGCCCTGTCCACTCACTACTTTACTGATTTCCTCCTGTCAACAATCACTTGTCCCGACTGAGAGAGGTGAAACGATGAAAATACCAGAAAGACAGCCTGTGAAGTCCAATGAAATGGGTCTGGATGGTCAACTGAGATGTCAACTGAGATGTCGTCGATGTGGAAGCATCATGGTTTACGAAAAATACTTTGGCCTCGAGGAACAATTTTGGGGGTGCAGGTGTATCTGCTGCGGAGACATTGTCGATCGAATCGTTTTGGAGAACAGGAGTTCGATGGCTGTTGGAGCCCTCCGACGGTGAGGCGGCTCAAGTGGAGCCCCCACCACCAAGATCTCTGGGCAGTTCATAGAGGGGAAGAAAACAATCGTCCGAGAATGTCCTCAAAAGATTCATGATGAAAGGGGTAATTCATCTATGTTGGCTTATCAATTTTACTGCATGGGCGAAGACGGGAAGGATCATTTAATCGCCATCTTGCCCGAGAGAAGGCGTAACCCAGAGAGAATAACTGACGGGTCCATCCTAAACTGGGCGAGAGAAGTGATTGGAGACGGTTGCCACGTGCGAAGCATCTATTTCGTTCAAGTAAACCACAGGGCGATGGAATCAAGAAGCTGATCTCCCCGTATCTACTAACGCATCTAAAAATATGGCTTTTACTCTGCTTAGGAAATAAATTCAAAAGGAGGCAATATGAGCATAAGAACCGTTAAGGCACTGTGGGTACTTTTCATTGTAACTGCATTGATGGTCGCAATCGCAGCTTTCCCCGTCCCTGCGATGACGCAGGACAAACCGGCTGACAACATGCAGATCTTGCGCGAGAAGATCAAGGCGGACAAGAAGCTCGTTGTTGCGGCCAACATGGACCTGACGGAGTCAGAGGCGAAGGGTTTCTGGCCCGTCTACGAGGAATATCAGAAGGACCTGACAGCGATCAACCAGCGGATCGGCAAGCTCATCGAGAGCTACGCCGCAGACTATCGAGCAAATACCCTCACCGATGAGAAGGCTAAGAAGCTTATTGATGAATTGGTCGCCATCGAACAGGCTGAAGCAGGGCTCAAGGCGGCATCTGTTCCGAAACTGAGAAAGGTGCTGCCCCAGAAGAAGGTTGCTCGCTATCTGCAGATCGAGAACAAGATCCGGGCCGCCGTGAAGTACGAACTTGCGGCGGGAGTCCCCCTCGTTCCGTAAGAACGACTTCAAGGGCAGCGATTGGATCGCTCCTGAATTTACGGAACAGGCCTTGAAGAGTTTGTAAATCAACGTCGGAAGAATTTTTGACTCGTATGTGGGAGATGCCCATTGGCAGGACAAGGCGATCATATACAGGAATGCAGATGTCGCTTGCATTGGTACTCGCGACTTTGATATCGACTCTTGGAATTCTGGCTTTGATCGCAGCGCTCTTTCGGCAGTAAGCGTTCTTCGAAATTCGGTTTCCATTACAAATAGTGAAAGTAAGTAAGACCAACAGGATAAGGAGGGAAGACAATGAAAGTCATCATCGTTGGTGGAGTGGCCGGTGGCGCATCGTGTGCGGCGCGCCTGCGCAGGTTGGATGAAAAAGTGGAAATCCTCATGGTGGAACGCGGGCCGTATGTTTCGTACGCGAATTGCGGGCTGCCCTACCATATTGGGGGCGTGATTGAGAAAGAGTCGAGCCTCCTCGTGGCGACAGATTTGAACGTGCCACTGATCACCTGAGCAGGGGTAACGATGTTTCGTGGGAGGAACATAGATGATGAGCAGCCCAGAAAAGAAAAAATGGAACTTAAAGGAAAAAATATTCCATGAGATGGTCGAATACTGGATAAATGTCGTTTATCTCGCCCTCGTGTTCGCGGCTTTTACGCAGTACCGACGATTTGTTCTGGCTGCCCATGATATCACTTACACGAATTACTGGGTGGCCGTGATCGAAGCGTTGATTCTTGCAAAAGTCGTCATGATCGGAGATGTGCTCCACCTCGGCCGCCGCCTTGAACATAAGCCCTTGATTTATTCTACCCTTTTAAAGACGCTCGTCTTCAGTGTCTTTGTGGGTGCCTTTACCCTCATCGAGCATGTGATCAAGAACCTTTGGAATGGGAAGGGGCTCGCGGCAGGTCTCGTTAACTTTTTTGGGAAAGGATTCCATGAATTACTCGCCGGGTGTCTGGTCGTTTTCGTAGCTTTTATTCCCTTCTTCGCCTTCAGGGAGTTGGGGCGGGTGTTAGGAGAGGGCAAAATAAGGACTCTCTTTTTCCGGAGAAGAGACGACCAGTGAATCGAGGAAGCGTGGTCGGGAATGCAGTCAAAAGAGAGCATGGTGTGGGGAGCCGGGCGTGGCTAAAAAAGAAACCGTCATGACCTCCGGTCCGGTGATACGTAAAAAAACAAGGAGAGGAAGAAATGAATATGAATGAACTCAATGCAGAAATGTTTAGGAACTGTTACGCGGGCAAGCTGGCTTTGGTGTCTCTGATCCTGGCTACCGCCATCGGCTTCGTGGCCACTGGGAGCGCTGTTGGAGCGGAAACCGGGAAGCCCGCTTCCGTGGCCGCGGACCGCCAGCTTCCCAAAAGCAAACAAACCACCCTTGGTCTCTATGTGACCGCCGCGCAGGCCTACGAAAAGTGGAAAGCCGCACCGGACAAGGTGAAGGTCATCGACGTGCGGACTCCTGGGGAGTACGCCTTCATCGGCCACCCGGAGATGGCGTGGAACATTCCCTTTGCCTTTGTGACTTATCAGAGAAAGGAGGGCAAAACTGAATACGGCCCGAAGATGAATCCGGATTTTGTCGCCGAAGTGACAAATATCGCGAAGCCGACCGATACCCTGTTGGTAATGTGCCGGTCAGGTGATCGCAGCGCCAGGGCCGTCAACCTGCTCGCGGCAGCCGGCTTTAAAAACGCTTACAACATCACTGACGGGATGGAAGGAGACAAGGTGACGGATCCCGAAAGCGTCTTTTACGGGAAGAGGATGAGGAACGGCTGGAAGAACTCGGCCCCCTGGGTCTATGACATTGATCCCGAGAAGATCATCCTTGAAGAAGCCGCATCTAAGCAAACACAATAGTGGAGCGTGTGCATCGGATGTGGAGTGTGCGTGAATGGATGCCCAGCCGATGCTATTGAGCTGGTGACGGCGGCATGCAATAAATCAGGTGCATCCAGGAGGACGGGGCTGGTTCGCATGCCGAGATGCCTCCTTCAGGAGTCCTGTAGTAAGGGAGAAAGGAGACGCATGAAGCTTCCTCAGCATAAGGCAAACATTAAGGCTGTGGCGGAGAAAGGAACGCTGATTATTCCGACAGGAGGTCTTGAGCAGAAATGAAAATAATGGCCGTGGCAAATCAGAAGGGAGGAGTTGGAAAGTCTACGACGACATATAATCTCGCTGCCACTTTGGCCGAACGGGGGTACAGGGTTCTCATGGTCGACCTCGACGCACAGGCTGGCCTCACGGTGAGTTGCGGCCTGGATCCCGATGCCTTCACTGTGACGACCTACGACCTGATGCTGAAAGATGATGTAGACCTTGCGGCCTTGACCGTGCAGACGAAGATCGAGAGGGTTGACCTCTTTCCAGCGAACCTTGACCTCGCAGGATGCGAGTTGCCGGGGGGAATAGGATGGAATCGGACGTTGAAGGATGCCTTAAGGCCCGTCAGGAAGAAATACGGTTTCATCCTTATCGACTCCCCTCCTTCGCTCGGGATCCTGACCATAAATGCCATGGAAGCCTGCAAAATGGACGCCGTCGAAGGAAATCACCCATTGTGTTCAGTGCCACGGGCCGGAAGGCTATTTGGAATACAAGGAAGGAATGAACCAACAGCAGGGCCATATGGAGTGCCTTCTCTGCCACACGGACCACACCAAATAAGGCAACGGGGGAAAGAGAAGGAGTTCTGGATTGGAGGGACTTTGGATCCTGTCGCTTGCAGCGCATCGGAGGCGAGGGGATGGAAAGTCGAAGTGAAGCTTGCCGAGAAACTGCTGAAAAAGTAGTGGGTAGATCCATCTTGGCGCCAGGCATAGAGGGTTTTCTTCACTGGCAATGTAAGGAGGAAGAAGTAGTATTGAATTAGGAATGATTCATCAAGGAGGAACATTATGAAGAAAGTGACGGTTTTTCAGATGGTAATGGTTCTATTTCTCTGCATGATCCTTGCGGTACCTCCCGGACTGATGGCACAGGGGGATAAGGGGGAAACGACGCAGGAGGGGGCGCCTGCCTTCAGGCCGGAAGAGATTGATCAGTTGATGGCACCCATCGCCCTTTATCCTGATAACCTATTGGCACAGGTCCTTGCGGCATCGACCTACCCCCTTGAGATTGTGCAGGCGGCGCGGTTTGTCCAGCAGAACAAGGATCTCAAGGGCGAAAAGCTCATGGCGGCAGCGAAGGACAAGGACTGGGACCCGAGCGTGAAGGCGATGCTTGAGTTTCCCGATGTCTTAGCGATGATGAACGAGAAACTCGAATGGACCGAGAAACTCGGTAACGCCTTCCTCAGCCAGCAGAAGGACGTCATGACTTCGGTCCAGCGCCTCCGACAGAAGGCACAAGAATCGGGAAATCTCAAGACCACAAAGGAACAGAAGGTCATTGTCGAGGAACAGACGAAAGTGATTGTCATCGAGCCTGCAAACCCACAGGTGGTATATGTCCCAGCGTATAACCCGACAGTTGTTTACGGGGTGTGGGCGTACCCGGCCTATCCCCCGTACCCGGTCTATCCTTACGGTTATGCGGCGACAGCAGCGTTTTCCTTTGCGGTAGGTGTGGCCGTAGGAGCGGCTTGGGGTGGTTATGGCGGCTGGGGGTGTGGCTGGGGAAACAATGAGGTCGATGTCAACGTGAATAAACAAAACACTTTCACGCAGAACAATTACAATAATTCCCAGAAATACCAGAAGAAGGAGACCGGCAACAAACAGAATTGGCAGCATAACCCGGAACACCGCAAGGGCGCCCAGTATCCGA